>CAYZHK010000007.1:7571-31554 GCA_964477685.1 uncultured Nitrososphaerota archaeon | reverse complement strand
GAGAATGCCATTTTTTTCACGGGGAGATATTGAGGGCATTCCCAATAAAATGTTATCCCAAAACCCGAACCAGGAATTCTTGCCCGCGATAGTGAAATCAATCATGGATGAGGACATCAACGACAGGCATAGAATAAATGGCATCAACACCTAGGAACTCCCAACCAATTTCACGCCGGTTATCTGAGCGCAGTCTAGGTTGAGCGCCCTTAGATCATCCTTCTCAATATTCCTGACGTCGGTCTTTCCTGCCAGCTGGGCAAACATCTCCAGCTCCTCGGTTGTTGCCCTCACATAATTCTCTATCAGGGACGCAGCTTCATCCACATTCAGCCGCTTGCGGAGAAGGGGATCCTGCGTGGCTATGCCCCTGGGGCACTTTCCAGTGGCACAGAGACCGCAGGTCCTGCAGCCCATCGCGACCATGGCGCTTGTGGCTATGGCGACACAATCAGCCCCCAGGCCCAATGCCTTGGCCACATCGGCCCCATTTCGTATTCCTCCTGAAATGATCAGGCTGACCTCATCCTTCGCGCCGATCTCCTTCAAGGCTCTCTCCGCTTGCACCAGGGCCGGGAGCGTAGGGAGTCCGGAATGCTCTATTAGCATGTCCGGAGCGGCACCAGTCCCCCCCTGCTTGCCGTCGATCACTATCGCATCTGCACCTGCCTTAACGGCTATCTTCACGTCGTCCCCCACCCTCCCGGCCGAGTACTTGACGAAGATGGGCACCCTCCAGTTCGTGACCTCCCGCAGCTGCTCGATTTTCATCTTCAGATCCTCGGGTCCCACTATGTCGAGATGCCTCGCGGGGCTGACGGCATCCGAGCCGACCGGAATGCCCCTTACCCTGGCAACCTCCTCGTTGACCTTCTCGCCCATGAGCAGACCGCCCTGCCCACCCTTCGCACCCTGGCCAATCTTTATCTCAACCGCATCTGCCGACTGGAGGTAGTCCGCCGAGACGCCAAACCTGCCTGATGCATATTGCGCTATCAGTATGGGCGCAAGCTGCCTCTCCTCCCTTATCATTCCGCCCTCACCTGTGCAGACCGCAGTGTCCAATTTGGAGGCGGCCTTCGCAATGGCGAGCTTTGCCTCCCTGCTTAGGGCACCGAACGACATCGCCCCGAAGAGTATTGGCGTTTTCAGCCTAATCGGTTTCGATGCATGCCTTCCCCCCAGAACGACCTCTGTGTTGCATGGCTCCCGGTAGTGATCTATGGGCGGCCTGGAGGTCTGGGCACAGAGCACGACCAGGTCGTCGAAGTGAGGGAAGCGGCCCCAGGCTCCCATTCCCCTCACCGAAGGGTGCCCCTTGGCTGCCTTGAGCTGGATTTCGTTAATCTCCTGCCTGCTCCAAGTGGCGCGTTGGACCTCTGGCACCGGGTACACCCTGAGCGCATTGGCTCTGCAATATTCCACACAGACCTCGCACCCCACGCACTTCATGTCGTTGATGGGGGAGAAGTGGCCCTCCCTCACCTCACTGAACACATTTTGGGGGCAGGAGGAGAGACATACGCCACAGGCTCTGCATAGGCTGTGGTCTATGATTATCCTGAACCTTGTCTTCTCCCTCCTGGCGTCCCAGACGCCCTTCGATGCCTTTACGAAGTACCTTGGATTTTCCGCCACGATCTTCCTGAACGCCACCAGGTCCGACGGTGCAGCACCTTCCAGCAGCTCCGCCAAGCGGCCCCTGTCCTCCTGAGAGCATTCCATGATCTTCGCGTTCTTCCCAAGCTGCGGCTCGTCCCCACGGAAGAAAATATTCCCCCTGATCATGGATTCACCGGCGAAGTCGCCGAGCTGGCCCAGCACAACAATATCGCCTCCCATCATGTAGAGGCCTGTCATTATGCCTGAATTGCCGCCGATTATTATTGTTCCCCGCTTCATCAGTGCGCCGGCCCTTTCGCCCGTATCCCCGTCGACAAGGATCTTGCCACCGTAGATGCCCTGGCCCACTCCGTTCCCCGCATGCCCCCTAACATGGATGGAGCCGCTCGTCATGTTGTCCCCCAGGAACCAGCCTGCATTGCCAGCTATGGATATGTGGGGGCCATCAATCATGGTCCCTGCAAAGTAGCCGACTGTTCCGCCGATATCAATGGACTTGTTCCCCTTCAGCCCTGCCCCCATGTGGTGGAGGCCGTCGGGGTTTTCGATGAAGATCCTTTCCCACCCACTCTCCCTGAGGAGCCTGTTGAGCTCCCTCGCCTGCAGGTTTCGGGCGTTGAGGCGGCTCAGTTTGTTCTCCAGCATACAACCTCCCCCGGCCTCAGATTCCTTATTCTCGAGCTGCATCCGGCAATCCTCAAAGCACTCTCCTCAGAAGCCAGCGCCCTGATCCTAGCCCCCTCGCTGATCATCAACGGCCTGAGGCCGAGCTTGTCCCTGACCATCCCCATTTCATTGCCAGTGGATATCACATAGGAGAATGGGCCATCAAGCTCTTCCACGGAAGTTGCCATTGCCTCACGGAGTGTGGAGCCTTCCTTTAGTTTCTCGATGAGGTAATGAACAATGAGCTCCGAGTCATTCTCTGTTTGGAATGCCACACCCCTCCTCTCAAGGCGCCCTCTTCGGCGCCAGTAGTTGGTTATCTGCCCATTGTGGACGAGCGCAATGTCGAGATAGCTGTAGGACTGGAAGGGGTGGGCATGCAGCAGGTCCACGCAGGACTCCGTAGAGAACCTCACATGGCCTATGGCGTGGCTCCCAACGAATGCTCTGACGTCAAACCGCTGGTCCAATGCCTCGACAGTGGTGGTATCCTTGATAATGTCCATCCTCCTTCCAAGGCTCAGAACGTTCGAGACGCCAGTGCCGTCGATCCCTTCCACGATCTGCGGGAGGTTTGTGGGGTCTGCCTTCACGAGGTATGTATCGATGCCATAGCCCCTCGCCACATTTATATCAATGTTCCTGATGTCGCCCCCATTCTGGGCTATCGCAGTGGAGACCTTGCTCAGGGCGCCAACAACGTCCTTGGTGAAGACCCTTATCACGTACTGGTTCATGAGGGGCTCTTCGCTGTGGAAGAGCGCAACCCCTGCAGAGTCGGATCCCCTGTGCTGCTGGCCCTTCAACATGGACATCACAAGGCTGCCCACCTCCCCACCACCTTCCAGCATGACTCCTGCTATGCCACACATGGGCCTATGCCTCCACGGCAGCCTCTTCCTCGTCGGAAGGGGCCCCCAATTCCCTGATCTTGATGCAGGTTTCCACGGGCATCACGAATATTTTTCCGTCACCCGGCTTGCCCGTCCATGCTATCTTGGCTATTGTGCGGATGCATCTCTGCAGGACGGCGTCCTCCACGACAATCTCAAGCTTGACCTTCGGCAGCAGGTCCACACGAATGGCTTTCCCCCTATACTGCAGGGAAATCCCCCTCTGCTCCCCTCTGCCCCTGACCTCGCTGATGGTCATCGATGTGATGCCGTCCGAATCAAGGGCCCCCTTTACCACGTCAAGCCTTTCGGGCCTTATTATCGCCTCCACCTTTTTCATAGCATGTCACCTCATGAATATGCCCGTTCGCCGAGTTGAGAGATGTCCAAGCCGACGTACTCCTCCTCGGCGCTGACCCTGAGCCCGATCGTTAGGTCGACTATCTTGGCTATGGCGTATGTTGCCGCAAAGGAAAAAACAACCGCAGCAAGGATCGCTACAGCCTGGAGAAGGAACTGGTGGATATTGCCGTAGAGGAGGCCCGAGTAACTGTTAACGGCCGCTGTGGCAAAGATACCCGTTGCCAAGCCCCCCCAAATGCCCCCCATGCCGTGTATAGCCCAGGCATCTAGGCTTTCATCCAGACTTCGTTTCATCCTAAGCGACATTGCAGCAAAGCAGACTCCTCCGGATACCGCGCCAATTGCGAGGGCAGAGAGAGGATTGACATAACCCGCTGCTGGAGTGATGCCAACGAGACCCGCGATGGCTCCACTCACCAGCCCCAGGGAGCTGGGGGGGCCACGGCGCCAGCTGAGCGTCATCCATGTAATGGCGCCCGATGCTGCCGAGATATTCGTCACCAGAAATGCATTCGCCGCAACCCCATCGGCGCCAAGCGCGCTCCCGCTGTTGAAGCCCAGCCAGCCAAACCACAGGAGGGCGGCGCCGAGGAGGGTGAAGGGGATGTTATGCGGCTCCATAGGCTGTTCACCGTACCCCGACCTCTTGCCCACGACCATTGCTAGGGCCAGGGCGGCAAACCCTGAGCTAATGTGGACTACGGTTCCCCCCGCAAAGTCAAGGGCGCCGAGCTGAGCAAGCCATCCTCCTCCCCAGACCCAGTGGGCCATGGTGCAGTAAACTAGGGTGGTCCACAGGACTATGAAAACAATAAACGCGCTTAGTCTGATCCGCTCTGCGATCGCCGATGTGAGTATCGCAAGGGTGACAGCTGCAAACATGAATTGAAAGGCTATGAAGGCAGACGCGGGGACGCCGCCGATCATTGTCCCAAAGTTTTGGAGCCCCAGCAGGTTGAGACCTCCTATGATGCCATTAACGGTCGTTCCGAAGGCGAGACTGTAGCCAATCGCAACCCACTGAATGCTGACCACCACCAGTGCCACCAGGGTCAGGGCTATTGCCGTCAGGGCATTCTTCCTCCGCACCATACCTGAGTAAAAGAGGCCCACGCCCGGAACCATCAGCATCACCATGGCACTGGAGGTGAGGATCCAGGAGGTATCGCCAGTGCTCACTGCATGATCACCTGAAGGAATGAGCGATGCTTTGTGCTTCTCATATTCGATAGGTCATTTTCAAAATTTTTTTTGCCAATATGGGCCTGTTTAAATCCTTTTTTTGCCATAATAGTAACCTTTTTTAAGTGTAACCAAGCTATTGGAAGGAAATGTTTATATACATTTCCTAAAAAAAAGTGCTATATATTAGCCAAAAAATGTGGTGATATGACTATATGGTGAAAGAGATAGGGCAACATTATGTGCTCGACGACAAGGATAAGGTCATCCTCAAGAAACTAACCCGAGATCCGACAATTTCGGACAATCAGATAGCAAAACTTGCCAAATTGCCAGTGAAGACCGTAAACAGGAGAAGGAAGGCGCTGGAGGATGCAGGGCTTGTCAGCTACTACATCGGCATCGATATGGGGAAAAACGGTACTGGGCGGTTTCTTGCAAGGCACCTGTATATTATCGAATTCAAGCTCGGCTTCTCCCAGTCCCGGCTGGTGAATGAGATTAAGGAGGAGCCCAATGTTCGGACGATATTCACCGATCATATCTACGAATCCCACATCGCAGAAGTTGATGGGAGAACCGCGTTGATAATGCTAGTTGAGGGAAAAAGCGATGAGGAGGTTAACGAGGCATTCAACTCGAAGATAATACCATCGCTCCAGAAGAACCATGGGGCTGATGCCATAACCAATGTGAAGACCATAAGGCTGGCAGATCCGATACGGCTCTTCCACAACTACATTCTCATGGTCAACATGGCTGGAGGGAAGATAAGGGACGACTGGTCGGACAATGCAATATTCGTGGAGTGACGAGGCAGTCGGAAAGATGGCAATGCATGGCGGAAAGTTTATTATCTGCAGTTCCGTCTTGACCTGAGAAGGCGGGTGAGTGGACTCCCACCCGTTCCGCCTCATAAAACCCCGGAGTTGGGAGGATGGACAATTGAGAAAAAGCCTTTCGGTCGCCGTTGCAGCATTGTTTGCCGCCCTCTATGCCCTGATCACCATCGCTGAGACAGCCATGGGCGGCCCACTTACCTTCAGCTTCATACAGGTCAGGATCAGCGATGCCTTGCTGCCCCTCTCAATGGTATTTGGCATCCCTTCTGCCGTGGGCCTCTGCCTTGGCACTGTGGTTGCCAACTCCTACTATATGCTCGGCCCTCTGGACATTGCTTTTGGATCATTGGCCAATCTCATCGCAGGGATTCTTTCGGCAAAATTCAGCAGGGGGAACCCCCTGCTGGCAGCCCTGTACCCGGTGGTTGTGGTCACGGCCATAGTGGGCTCCTACCTGCAGCTCTTCTTTGCGGACGTGCCGCTCTGGCTGATCTACGGCGGCATATTTGTCGGAGAGATGGTCGCCTGTGTGGCCCTCGGCGTCCCCCTGATTAAAGCCATACAGAGGGCTCTTGGAAGGAAAAAGGTAGACTACTAGAGGGGGCCTGTGGCACTGGAGCACGACCGAACCTTCATGCCTCCTGTTTCGCCATTCCTCCTTGGCTTGGGAGGCGGGGCGAACCATAAAACATGAACCGAGTAAGGTGGCATGGGCGCCAAGTGAGGGACCCGTCCTGCCCGGAGAGAAAGGCATAACCGCTAAATCATTCTGCGCCCATTCTATCTCAGGTGCTTTCAGATGTCAAGCGAGATGGCGGTCAGGAAAGTTGTCTCAATATTGGAAGAAACGTCGATGGAGGCCGGCAAGCGGCTCCAGAAGCCCGTCAGGAAGTGTGCTGCTGTTGCCATCATTGAGAATCCCTATGCGGGAAGGTATTTTGAGGATCTGGAGCTGCTCTTTTCCTACGGGGAGAAGCTCGGTGCGTTCCTGGTAGCCAGAGCCCTCCAAGGCCTGGGAATTACCAGTGAAGAGGCCAAAGAAAGAGTCGAGGGGTACGGAAAAGGGGCCGTTGTGGGCCTCGAAGGGGAAACAGAGCACCCCCACGCCATAACCCACCCGCGTTTCGGTGCCCCAGTGAGGGGTGCATTGGGAGGGGTCGACTATTGTAGGGCGATAATACCCTCGACGATAAAGATGGGTTCCCCGGGAACGCAGGTGGATGTCCCAATAGTCAACAAGCGAGCCCTCTGGGTGGTCTCGAGCTTCGATACCATGACAGTAAGCGTGCCGGATGCCCCACTGCCCAATGAGATCCTAGTGGCTTTGGTCCTCACCGAGTCTGGAAGGCCGCTGGAGAGGACCACGGGCCTGAAAAAGGCCGATATCAAGGGGCTCGACGGGCTCCGCTGAAGGGGAGGTGCTGTCGCCTCAGCCCAGGAGCCTGAGCACTGCCTCACCGAACTGCTGGGCGGCGCCCGGTCCGTCTGCCGTTACGATCCTCCCTTCCACGACAACATGGTCGCTCTGGAGCTGGGCCCCCCCAGCCGCCATTTCCCTTTCCGAGTCCGGAGTCCGGAATATGGTGGCCTTCTTGCCCTTCAGAAGACCGATCCTGGCGAGGACCGCCGGGGCAAGGCAGATCGCAGCGATGACTCCACCCTTCTGGCTGATTCTGAGCAGGATTTTCTGGACATGCTCGTTGGGCCAGATGTAAATGGAGGTCGTTGGACCGCCGCTGACCAAAACAGCGCTGTAGTCCTCTGGGTCGGCCTTATCCACGGTCAGGTCCGGTTTAACCCTCAGGCCAAGCTTGCCTACAGCCTCTCCGGGAGAGGTGCTCGCGATGTCCACCTGGTGACCCGCCTTCTTCAGTATCCCATAGGGGACGGCAAATTCCTCGTCCCTGAAACCTTTCTCGGCTATTATGCTCAAAACTCTCGACAATGGGCCCACCTCAGGAATATCTTGGCGCCCCCATAGAAAAGGAATGCGCTCGATTGGGGGCAGCGGCTCAGATGAGCCTTCAGGCTAGACATCCCAAGACCATGCAACTAGTATGCAGAGGGCGGAGCCGAGGCCGAGTGAGGCGACCAGTGGAATGGCCAGCTGGGGGTATGCGAAGATAGCGAGATATCCCAAGGCTTCACTGGCGGACAGGGCTAGGCCCAGGTAAGCCCCTCCCTTTTTCCCCTTCCACATTAAAAAACCTGCCACCAGGTGCAGCACAGAAGCAATCACAACCAAGATTCCCAGGTAGAGTGTCTGTCCGATGGTACCCTCGAAGAGTGGGCCAACCACGGGGATGGAGTAGATGGTGTTGTTCATGAAGAGCAATAGGACAACAGCGGACCCCAGAAGGCCGGCTGTCCCCACCAGTATGTAAACTGCAGAAGCTGCCGCCGCTCTGCGATTTTGCATGGGTTGGGCCTCCTTTAGGACCTGTTGATTCCAGGGAGGATAATAATCGGGCATCCTATTTAAAGAACAGGTAAAGGAGGTCAATCTCGGTTGCTTGGGGGGGCGGGATGCCTAAAGGTTTCCCGCAGGACCAGCCCCGCAACAAGCGAGATGGTGATCAGGGCAATTCCCAGGAAGAAGATCAGCTGGTAGGCCCCGAAGCTCCTTGTTCCGCCATAGGTGGTGCTGAGGATCACCCCCATGAGGTACTGGAATGAGCCGGCCCCAGCAAAGGCAAAGACGTTGAGGAAGGCCATGCTCGTCCCCACCAGCTGTGAACTGAACAATTCCTTGGCCACCGTCATGTAGAGGTTGGTGAATGCAAAACCTGATCCCAGAGTGAAAAAGAGGAGGGCAATCATTGGGGAGCTAAGGTTGTTGCCAGAGAATGCCATTGCCACCCAGAAGGCCAAGCTTATGGAGACGCCGGCCAGCAGGACCGGCTTTCTCCGCTCGATCCTGTCCGAGATGAGTCCTGCCACAGGACCCAGAAGCATGAAGCCCAGGCCTATGAAGATGAGGAGGTTTGCCGCGTCCGGCTTTGGCAGACCGTAGACGTCCTGCAGGAATGGTCCGCCCCAGAGGCCCTGGAAGCTTATGAAGAATCCGTATACAAAAAGGGGGATCAGTGTCAGGGGGAGGAACCTTTTTGAGGTCAGTATCGTCCTCATGTCCGATGAGATACTCCCGCGGCTCCGGAAGGCCTCCCCTTCGCTTTCGCGCACCACCAGCCAGGTCATTGCCGTGAAGAAGAGCATGAAGCCCAGGACTGTGGTGAAGGCGCCCCTCCAGCCGAGGGTCAAGGAGAGGAGGGCGAGGGGGGACGTGGCGACGAGGGAGCCGATATTCCCGACGGAGGTCAGCAGCCCGGCCAGCGTCGCGAACCTCTGGGGCTTGAACCAGACAGCGATTGCCTTGAGGGAGGAGACGTAGTAGCCGCCCACGCCGAAACCCACCAGGGCCCTTCCCAGGCCAAGGGCATAGACGGAGTTGCTGAAGGAGAAGATGAGTGTCCCGATGCAGGCGATGATGCTGAGGTAGAGTACGGTCCGCCTTATGCCTATGCGGTCCAGCATCACCCCCGTGGGTATCTGGGCTATGGCGTAGGGGAAGAAGTACATGGAGGACATGAGCCCCACAAGGGAGGTGTCAATTCCAAACTCATTCATTATGTCGAGGGCTATGACCGCTATCCCTACTCTCTGGAAGATCGAGAAGAAGTAGAGTCCGGCCAGGGAGGCGAAGATGGCAATGGCCCATTTCGATTTTGACAAGTGAGACCCAGACAAGGATACGTCTATCATGGATAGTCTATTTTAATTTGTCCCAGCTATGCAGGAAAAAAAGGAATGGGAGCTCCATTTGCTACCGGGAAGATTTATTAATCTTAGACGAGAGTTTTCATCAAGCCATCGAGAATGATCCGAAAATTGTTGGAGGGGCCACCATGGATACTACCGCGTATAGGTGCACGGTCTGCGGATACGTATATGATCCGACCAAGGGCGACGATGTCTCAGGAATCGCACCGGGAACACTCTTTGAGGACCTCCCGGCAGACTATACCTGTCCAGTCTGCGGGGCTCCCAAGGACATGTTCGAAAAGGTGGAGTAGGGACAGCGCCTCTTTCCTTTCTTTTCTTTATCTCACTTGACCTGGTATTCCCTGAGCTTTTCCGCCATCTCCCGGAGCCTTCGGTCCGCCAGGTAGTTCACCGTTCCCTCGCCGTAGCTTCCGTCGGGCTTCCTCTCTCCTGCCTTGGCGCCCGTCAGCACCTCGATCCCCTGGTCTATGGTGGAGACATCAAAGATCCTGAACTTGCCAGCCTTCGCTGCCTCGATGACCTCCTCCTTGAGCATGAGGTTCTGGACATTGCTGGAGGGGATCATGACACCCTGTTCGCCGGTGAGCCCCTTGGCCTTGCAGACCTCGAAGAAGCCCTCGATCTTCTCGTTGACGCCTCCTATCGCCTGGACTTCGCCCTTCTGGTTCACCGACCCTGTCACTGCCAAGCACTGCTTGATCGGCAGGCCGGAGAGGGCAGAGAGGATGGCATAGAGCTCTGTGCTGGATGCGCTGTCGCCCTCGACTCCCTCGTAGCTCTGCTCGAAGACTAGCCTTGCCGCGAGGCTGAGGGGCTTGTCCTGGGCATACTTGTTGGAGAGGTAACCTCCCAGTATCATCACACCCTTGGTGTGGATTGGCCCGCCCATGCTGGCCTCGCGCTCGATGTCGATTATGCCGTCGCGGCCGACCCCGACGCTTGCGGTGACGCGGGAGGGCCTCCCGAAGGCGAAATCGCCCAGCTCAATGACCGAGAGGCCGTTCACCTGGCCCACCTTTTCGCCATCAGTCTCTATGAGGAATATTCCCCTCCTGATGTACTCCTGGATCTTCTCCTGAATCAGGTTGGACCTGTAGATCATCTCTTCCAGTGTCCTGCTCACATGCTTGCTCTTGATGTACTCGGAGTTGTCCTGGATGGCATAGAAGTTGGATTCGCGGATGATATCGGCGATCTTCCCGAATTGCGTGGTCAGCTTCTCCTGGTCTTCCGCGATGCGGGAGCCGTACTCCACTATCCCCGCCGCCGCCTCGCCATCGAGGTGCTTGAGGCCGGATTTGTGGCTGAAGTTGCACATGAACGCGGTGTATTTCTTGATGTTGGACTGAGTCCTGTCCATGGTGGTGTCGAAATCGGCCTTCACCTTGAAGAGCTCCCTGAAGTCGGGATCGAGGGTGAGGAGCAGCTGGTAAATTGTGGGGGTCCCGATGAGGATTGCCTTGAAGTCCAAGGGTATCGGCTCCGGCTTCAGCCCCCTGGTGGATATGAGGCCCATCTTCTCCCCCGGCTCCTCTATGGCGATAGTGCTGGTCTTGAGGGCCGTCTTGAAGCCGTCCCACGCCAGCGGATCCCTCAGTAGATCCTCCACCGGAATAATCAGATACCCTCCGTTCGCCTTGTGGAGCGAGCCGGCCCTGATCATGGAGAAGTCTGTGGATACTATGCCGAATTGGACCTCCTTCTCGATTCTGCCAATCAGGTTCAGGTAGGAGGGGGTATGCTCTATGACTACCGTTGCGCCCTTCGCCTTCGAGTTATCCACCAGGACATTGACCTCGTACTTCCTGAAGGGGGCTTCCTTGAGCTGGAGGAATCTCAGCTGTGGCGGAAGCTGGGCCTGCTGTTCGTCCGCAAACTGACCCAGGTTGTCCAATATGTCGTTCTGGACCGCTGTCAGGTATTCGTTGATCTCGGAGAGGTCACGGTACTTATCCCTGAGGTCCTGTATCCTTGGACCGATGGACACCTCGGCCACGTCACGGTTGAGCTTCCCGATGGCCTCCGAGACCTTTCCGTCCAGCTCACGCATCTCGTGGAAGGCCTGCCTGAGCTCCGCGTTCAGTGTCTCCCTCCTCTGCTGGATTTCCTCTTTTTTCTGCTGGGGGAGGGCCATGAACTCCTCCTCCTTGAGGGGCTTTCCGTTGAGCATGGGTATCGTCAGAAGGCCCATGGGGCTGCTCTGGATTATGAAGCCCTGCTGCTGGGCGCTGGCGTTGATCTTTGCGAAGAGTTTTGCCTTCTCAGCCTCAATGGACTTGAGGGTTGCCTCCTTCCTGGCGGCATAGTCATCGCTCTCGAAGATCTTGGGGACGACCCGGACAATGAAGGCAATCAGTGCACCGACATCCTCGGCGAAGGTCCTCCCCCTTCCGGCAGGCAGCCTAATGGCATTGGGCTCCGACGGATTCGAAAAGTTGTTAACATATATCCAGTCGTCTGCCACCGGCTTCGTCTTTGCAAGGGCGTTCACATAGTCGGCAACGGCCGTCTTGCGCCCGGTGCCCGGCATGCCGGAGATGTAGATGTTGAAGCCCTGCTCCTTTATCTCCAGGCCAAATTTCAAGGCCCGCAGGGCACGGTCCTGCCCAATGATCTCCTTACTGGGCTTGATTTCATTGGTCGTATGGACTTCGATACTCTTGGCATCGCATCTCTTCCTGAATTTCTCGACCGAGAGGGGTTCAGCCATTAGCATTCACCATGAAAAAATGCTTCTGTTTATTACTACAGTATCGCCTATTAACAATATTGCGGTACCGCCAGACCGGCAATAGGCGGCCATGCCTGCCCTTCGGCTACATGTTGAGGCTCTTCAGGGCGTAGGGGAGCATGTTGACGAGGCCCTCCGCCGAATAGTGCTGCCCTATCTCTGCCTCCAGCAGGTCTCCGGCATAGGAATTGAGAAAGGATGCGCCCACGGCGGCCCTGAATGGGGCTTCGCCCTTGGACATCAATGCCCCAACGATGCCTGCCAGGACGTCACCCGTGCCTCCAGTGGTCATGCCGGCGTTCCCGATGGTTTTTATCTTGTGCTTCTCGCCGTCCGTGATGATGTCATAGCGGGATTTTAGGAGTATTGTGGCGTTCAGGAGCTTTGCCCAGCGCTTCACCGTCTCGAGGCGGCCCTCCCACCCCACCTCCTCCTCTCCGGGGAGCTTGTTCCCCGTCAGGGCAAGGAACTCTCCGGCGTGGGGTGTCAGGACGGCTTTCTTGAAGGCGAGCTCCTTGCGGGCTCCGCCCACCGCCTTGAGGGCGTCGGCGTCGATCACCATCGGCTTCCCGGCCTCGTTGAGCTTGTTTATCAGGTCTATCACTGCTGCCTTTGTCTCCTCCTCCAGGCCCAGGCCCATGCCCATCACGATAGCGTCCGCTGCCTGCGCCTCCCTCAGAATTGCCGGTATACAGGCTGGGTTGAGAAGGCCTTCCGAAGGAAGGGGGACGACAATGAGGTCTGGCGAATAGGACCTGACCGCTGAGACGATGGAGTAGGGGACCGCGACGGTGACCAGGTCCACGCCCACCCTCAGGGCGGCCAGCGCCGAGAGTGACGGAGCCCCCACATACCTTGATGACCCTCCTACGATGAGGAGTCGCCCGTTCTCCCCCTTGTGGGAGTGGGTGGGCCTCGGCCGCATGGCAAGACGCAGGTCGCCGGGGCCGGCGTACAGTTCGGCCTCGGGGGGGATGCCTATGCCAATGACCTCCAGCTCCCCCACAAACCCCTTTGCGCCCTCCGCGAGGAGGCCGATCTTGGGCCGGTGGTGAGTGACCGTCAGGTCCGCCCTGAATGCCACCTTGCCAGTCTCGCCGGTGGCCGGGTCAACCCCTGTCGGGACATCTATGGAAACCCTGTAGGCCTTGGAGGAGTTGCACATCTCCACTGCGGTCTTCAGGGGCTCCCGCAACTCTCCCCTCCCCCCTATGCCGAGGAGGGCGTCCACGATGGCGTAGGCCCCCCCTATCTCCTCCCTGCAGGTTTCCAGCTCGCTGACGGTGGGGGCTTCAATGAATTCCACAGAAGAGCCCATCTTCTCAACGATGGCGTAGTTTGCCCGGGCCTCCTCAGTGGAGATCTGGTGCGATCGGGAGAGGAGGATTACCGTTACCGGTACACCCATGGATGCGAGGTGCCTTGCAACAACAAAACCGTCCCCGCCCTTATTCCCCGTGTAGCAGAGGACCGTGACCTTTTTGCCGGCAAGGTTCCTCCTTTTTGCCATGGCCTGGACAACGCCGCGGCCTGCATTCTCCATCAGTTGGACGGGGCTGACGCCCAGGAATACGGAGTTCTCGTCCAGTAATCTGGCTTCCTCGGGAGGGATTGCCTCCATCAGCATCGCCAAGGACCATTATCTCGCATGGTGCTTAAATAGGTGAATCGCGGGGCGACTGGCCTATGGCTCATTTAAATAGCCGGCTGTGGTCTATTCCATTGGGGGGTTGAATTTTTGCCAAAGGGTGACAGGTACAAATGCGATGTCTGCGGACTGGTAGTCTTGGTGGAGGATGACTGCGGATGCAGCTCGTGCGACCTGATCTGCTGCGACGCGCCAATGAAGAAGGTGGGCACCAAGGCTGCGCCGTCCAAGGGAAAGAAGAAGTGAGTCGGTCCGGATTACCACTTCTGGGATGGTTGGGAATGATGAAGCTAGGGAGGGGTGTAATGGCCCTGGTCAAGGCCGAAGCCGCCAAGGCGTCAATTGAAAGACCCGTTGTGCTGGTGATGGACTGCGGATGCATGCTGGACCAGGAATCTGTCTTGGTCAACATCCGGGAGGATAGGGGCGAGCCGGGCTATGAGCCCTACTTTGAAAGGGACGGGGTGAGGTTCCTCGTGAGCCCCAAGATCAGGCATCTTGCGGATGAAGGGAGCCTGGGGATCGTCGCCTATGGCGGGGGAAGGTTCCGGAGGCTCGAGTTCACTCCCAAGAAGGGTTGAATGAAGGGAGGCGCCTCAACGGCGGATGGCACCCCGCCATCGGAGGGCGGGACAGGAGGCGAAATCTGCTGTGCGATTTCAAAAATTCAAAATCACTCAGGGCTATATAGCAAACCGATATCGGTATCAGTCAGAGTTCAATGGCTCTGGGGAAGGTCAATGTTACGCATCAAGGACTATGAGGGGAAGAATATAGCCAGGCATCTGGAGGGTGGCTTCCAGACCCAGGCCAACCAGAGCAGGACGAAGGAGGTGGTGCGGATCCTGGTCTCCGAGCTGAGCAACCAAGAGGAGGGCATCCGCAACCTCGCACTGGCCCAGCTCGTGAACCTGGGCAAGCGGGTGACGCCACACATCTGCGTCTATCTCGGCATAGAGGCCGAATTCCAAAGGGACCTCAAGAAGCTCTATGACGAGTCCAACAACGAGTATACCAAGTATCCTGATTTCAGAGATCTCGATCAGCCCGGCAACTGGCAGTCAGAGGTGCTCGGGCCGTTCGAGAGCAAGTGGGGCGAGGTGGGAAGGATCCACTACTACGACTCCTCCTTTGTCAATTACCTGCTGGAGGCCCTGGGGATGATCAGCGACAAGAAGTCGATCCCCTTCCTCAAGCAGCTCCCGGTCATCAACTTTGCGGGCAAGCCGTCCATCTTCTCACGGGTTGGCGAGATCATCAGGAAGATAGAGAAGAACAACAGGGTCCTGGGCTGAAGTGGGCCGGCGGACCTCTCACTTGCCCTTCTGCGGGGTTGACTTCTGCAGGTAATAGTCATAGCCGTCGATCAGCGCGGCCTTGCTGGCCTCCAGGATGTTCGTCGAGACGCCGACAGTGATCCAGTTGCTCCTCCCGTCGGAGAACTCTATGAAGGTCCTGACCGCAGACGCGGTCCCCTCGGCCGCCTCCGCTATGGACACCTTGTAGTTGACCAGCTGTATCCGGTCGATGGAGGGGAAGAATGCGGCCATGGCTTTCCGGAGGGCATTGTCCTGGGCGTTCACAGGGCCGTTCCCCTCGGCTATCACATAGATCTCCCTCTCGCCGACCTTGACCTTGAGGGAACTCTCGGCAGCAAAAGAGCCGTCCCGGGACTCGCTTATGGTCCTCCAGTGGCCCACCTCAAAGAGTATCCTGTGGATGCCCAGCGATTTGGACATGAGGAGGTAGAGGGACGCGTCAGCCCCCTCGAGCTGGTAGCCCTGGAACTCCATGCTCTTTATCGCCTCAAGGAGCTCCGTGACAGCCCTATCGCCCTTCTTCATCTCCAGCCCGAATTCCTTTGCCTTGGCAAGGATGTTGGACTTGCCGGAGAGCTCAGAAACCGAGATGAATCGGAGGTTTCCCACCTTGGCCGGATCCACGTGCTCGTAGGCCATGCTATCCTTCAGGACAGCATCCACGTGGATCCCGCCCTTATGGGCGAAGGCGTTGGCCCCCACATAGGGCCGCGACGGATCCGCCTTCCTCTGGAGCAGCTCGTTCACGTACATCGAGAGGGGCCTCAGCGCCCTGAGCCTTTCGGGGGGGAGGCTGGAGGTCCTGAGGCCCATCTTCAGCTCCAGGGACGGGATGATCTGGCACAAATCGGCGTTTCCGCACCTCTCACCAATGCCATTTATGGTGCCCTGCACGTGGTCTGCCCCTGCGATCACGCCGAGAAGGGTGTTGGCAACGGCAACGCCCGAGTCGTTGTGGCAGTGGATGCCCACCGGAACCCTTAGGGAGGAGATCACTCCTCGGGTTATCTCCTGGAAGGTATCGGGGAGGGTGCCGCCATTGGTGTCGCAGAGGACTATCCTGTCCGCCCTGGCCGCCTCTGCGGCCTTCAAGACCCCCATGGCATGGGCCCGGTTGTTCCTGAAGCCGTCGTAGAAGTGCTCTGCGTCGAATATGACGTGGAGGCCGTGGTCCTTCAGGTAGGCGACGGAGTCGTGGACCATCTCGATATTGGCATCAAGGCTGGCATTGAGGACCGTCCTGACGTGGAGGTCCCAGGCCTTCCCGAAGATGGTTGCGGTGGCTGTGCCGCTCTTGATGATGGCGTTCAGGTTTTTGTCGCCATCGTTTCTGCTGTCGAGCCGCCTCGTGCTGCCGAAGGCAACGACGGTGGAATTGCTGAGCGGGATGTCCCTGACCCTCCGGAAGTACTCCTCGTCCTTGGGGTTCGAGCCGGGCCATCCGCCCTCGATGTAGGTGATGCCGAATTCGTCAAGCTTTGAGGTTATCCTGAGCTTGTCTTGGAGAGAAAAGTTGACATCAACGGACTGCGCCCCGTCGCGCAGGGTTGTGTCGTAGGTTTCGATGAATTTAGATTTGGCCATCCCTCATCAGGCGACCCTCGAATGTACAGACGGTGGGTCCGCATCGTTAATAACCCTTGCGGTTTTCCAAGGCAAAAATAGCCATTCACTCCCAAGGCTCCCTGCCCTTGGCGCTGCTGCGGGTCAGGCCCTTCTCCAGGAGGTACTTGTGGGCGGAGAGGGCGGCAATGGCCCCCTGGGCCATAGCAACCACGATCTGCTTGTCCCTCGTGTCCGTCACATCCCCCGCGGCAAAGAAGCCCTCGACCGTCGTCGCCTGGAGGCGGTCAACGGGGATCTCCCCCCACCGGTTCAGGGCGAGCAGTTCCTTCACGAGGGCAGTCTGGGGGATCAGGCCGATCTCTAGGAAAGCGCCGTCGACGGTCAGGTTCTCCTCCCTGCTGCCGTCCAGGGGGGCAATGCGCAGGCCGGTCAGCCTATCATCCCCGATGAACTCCTTGACCTCATAGGGGGTGTGGAGCCTGAGCTCCTTCAGCCCCAGGACCTCCTCGGCCAGGGCCCTGTCCGCATTGAACTCCTTCTTCCTGTGGATTAGGTGGATTTCCGATGCGTGGCTTGAGAGGTCCCTGACGGCCGTCAATGCAGAGTTGCCTCCACCGACGACGGCCACCTTCTTCCCTTGGTAGAGGGGGGCATCGCAGGTGGCACAGAAGGCGATGCCCCTCCCGATGAGCCTCTCCTCGCCCCGGATGCCGAGGCGCTTGTACTCCTTCCCGGTGCAACATATCACCGACTTTGCATGGTACTCCTGGCCCTCCTCCCCTCTCAGAAGGAATCCGTCTGCCTCCCTGGAAACCTTTTCAATTCCCTTGCCAAAGGAGGCCGCGATGGGATACCTCTCAAGATGGGCAGAGAACCTCTCGACGAGGTCGTTTCCCCCGGCCTCGGGCATCCCTGGGTAGTTGTCCACGCGGGCCGTGTATCCAACCTGCCCACCGAGCTTCTTGGCGATCATGGCCGTCTCTATCCCCTTCCTTGAGGCATAGAGGGCTGCACTCATGGCTGCGGGTCCTCCGCCGATCACCATCAGCTCGTAGGTGTGTGACGCGTCCAGCCTGCCTAACCTGCTCCCGCCCGGCCCCTCCAGGGCCTCTTTCAACCGGTCATACTCTACCGGATCCGTAACCTTCAGTATCTCCATGAACAGCCTCCATGCCGGAACCGCCCCGTCGAAGCTGTTGGACTCATTCACCACAGTCCTTGGGACTCCGCTGACGTTGTACCTTCCGGCGAGCTGGGGGAACTCGGCCGCCTCTATTATCTCCAGCCGGATATTGGGGTTCACAAACGAGAACTGGCTGGCGACCCTGACGAGCTTGGGGCAGAAGGGGCATGTCACGGTAACAAATATCTTGAGGTTGACGGGGGAGGACAGGCTCTTCACGGCCTCCTCCAGCTCCGGCTCCAGCGCCGGGTTCATTGTGGAGGCCATAACAATGGCCTCAAGGAGGGAGGTGAACTCATACCCCGCAGTCAGGCCGTAGTAGCGGAAGCCCGAGTCCCTCTCCCCGACCACCAGGGTGGCTGGAACCCTCTCCACCCTTAGCCTGAGTGCCTCCTCGCCGTTGACGACATAGTCACGGATGTCCAGCTCCAGCTTCTCCGATAGGGAGGCCATCTCCCTGAGGAGCTGGAGCTGCTGGGGGCAGGTTGGGCAGTCCCCTTCCTTTTTGAAGAAGAGGATCCTCACCTTGGAGGGGATCTGGTCCAGGATTCCCTTCAGCTGGTCTCTGGTTTTCGGGTCGATGAGCTGAGACAAGCCAATCATTCCTAAATCCCGGGACATTGCCCTCGATCAGAGGGGGTCATGATAAAGAGAATGCCCGCCATTAAAATCTTTGACGGATCCTGCCCTGCCGGAAAACTGTGGGTGGGGGGTGACCCCCACGTTCCCTTACTTCTCCTGACCCATCAGGCGCCGGACTTCCTTGCCCGTCTTCTCAATGGGGTGCTTCTTTGTCTCTTCCATGTAGGCGTTGAGGCGCTTCATGCTTGCCTCGGGGTCGCTCATCCATTCCCTGGCGAACTTGCCTGCCACAATGTAGTCCAGTATCTCGTTCATCTTCCTCTTGGTGTCATCGTCGATGACCTTGGGGCCGTAGGCAAGGCCGCCGTACTTAGCGGTGTCGCTAACGCCCTTGAGCATCCTCTCCATGCCGCCCTCCCAGATGAGGTCCATTATGAGCTTGGCCTCGTTGCAGACCTCGAAGTAGGCTATCTCGGGCTGGTAACCCCTCTCGATCAGTACCTCGAAGCCGGTCTTGATCAGCTCCATGAGCCCGCCCACCAGGACGCACTGCTCGCCGAAGATGTCGGTCTCGGTCTCCTCCTTGAAGGTCGTCTTGACAACGCCCGGCCGGGTAGAACCTATGCCCTTCGCCCATGCCAGCGTCTCCCTCCAGGCGTTCTTGGAGGCGTCCTGGTAGACCGCCACTATGGACGGGACCCCGTAACCCTTGAGGAACTCCTGCCTCACCCTTACGCCGGGGCTCTTGGGGGCCACCATGATGACGTCTATGTCCTTGGGGAGCTTGATGAGCCCGAAGTGGACGTTGAAGCCGTGGCTCACCCCGAAGATCTTCCCCTTGGTGAGGTGGGGGGCAACCTCCTCGCCGTAGACCTTGGGCTGGCGGACGTCCGGTATGAGCATTATTATGAAGTCTGCCTGCTTTGCTGCTTCGGAGACGGGGTAAACCTTCATGCCGTCCTCCACCGCAGTCTTCCAGGACTTGCCATCTGGCTTCAACCCAACAATCACGTCCAATCCGCTGTCCTTGAGGTTTAAGGCCTGGTGCCTGCCCTGGCTGCCATAGCCCAATACCGCAATCTTCTTCCCCTTTAGGGCAGAGAGATCAGCGTCACTATCCTTGTAGACAACGACCATTCGAAACACCTTCCATCAGATAGGCTGTCACCACTTATAAATTTTGACTGAGCAATAGTATAGGTTGTGGAGCAGAGGAGGTTCAGGCTTGAAAAAGGCGATTCTGCTGCTGTCCGGGGGCATTGACTCGGCCACCCTGCTGTGGAAGGTCAGGGAGGAGTACGAGGTCCATGCGCTCACCATAAGGTACGGGAGGGCCAACAGGATGGAGGTTAAGTCGTCCAGAGCACTGGCGAGGCTTGCCGGCGCCACTGAGCATATCATCTTCAGCATGGGGAATATGCTGGAGCTGGAAGCCCACGAGCCGGGGGCGAGCGCGAGGCTCGGCGTGCCCTCCTGCTACATACCAGCCAGGAATGCCGTCATCTTCGGCATTGCCGCCCACTTTGCCGAGCTGAGGGGAGCATCGGTCATCCTGACCGGGCAGAACCGGGACGATGACTTCCCGGATTCAAGGCAGGGCTTCCTGGATGCATATAGCCAGATCATAGCCATGAGCAAGCCCCCGAAGCTTGAGATGAAGACCAGGCTCGTTGCGCCGTTGATTGGGATGAGGAAGGTGGAGGTCTTCAGGATGGCCAAAGAGCTGGGAGTGCCGCTCGAGATGACCTGGAGCTGCCACAGCGACGGCGAGGTCCCTTGCGGCGCCTGCGACGGCTGCAGGAGTGTGGCAGAACTCGTGGAGGAGGTCCCTTAGCCCTATGGGCAACTCGACAGGAGGCGGCGGTAAACAGCTGGCAGGGAAGGTCGCCTTCGTGACGGGTGCGAGCGATGGCATGGGGAAGGCCACCGCGCAATACCTTTCGAGCCGGGGCGCCGATGTGGTCATGGCCGCCAGGCGGCTGGAAGTGATGGAAGCTGACGCAGAGGAGATCGTCCGGAAGTATAGGACTAACCCCCTACCCCTTCGGGTGGATGTGGCCTCCGAGGCTGAGGTGGAGGCTGCCTTCGCCAAGGTCTGGGCCAAGTACGGAAGGCTCGACCACCTGATCAATTTTGCTGGAAACCCCATCGGCTATGCCCGCGGGGACAGGAAGAAGCCCATCCACCTCCAGACGCTGGAGCACATGAAGGAGATCGCAGAGGTCGACCACTTCGGCTCGGTGCGGGTCCTGAAGCATGCCCTTCCCTACATGATCAGGCAGGGGCACGGCAGGATCATCCTCATATCGGCCATAACCTCAGTCTATGGCTTCTCGGAGGACGTCGACTACATCCCCTACAAGCGGGCCAACGAGGGGCTTGCCACCTCCACAGCCCTCAGGTCCGAGCGGGAGGGGTGGGGGGTCCAGCTATACACCATGGCGCCCGGGGATGTCTTCAACCCTTCCACCTGGAATGCCTACGACGAGTCGGAGAGGAGGGAGGCCCTGGAATACGGGGTGATCGAATCGCTCACGGTGGCCAAGATAGTGTCATGGGTGTTTCTGGGCAGGCTGACCCAGAGGTACGAGATGAGGGTCGACATCGACTCCGGGAAGGTTCTGGACCCGGGGAGGTATGTCCCCCTCAGCAACGGCGACGTCTTTGTGGTCGACGCGAAGACCGCCCCCAGGCTTTTCCAGTCGGTGGGCGAGCCCTATGCCCCCTTCGTCCCCGAGGGCTACAACCGCTAGGCCTAGTGGGCTCAGCTGCCCTCGTCGCCCTTGGACGACCTGGGCCCCCTGGCAAGGGCAACTGTGCCCGTCCTTGCCAGCTCGGCGATGCCGAAGCTCTTCATCAGGTCCAGGAAGGCGCTGATCTTGGTGGGGTTGCCCACGATCTCTATCACCAGCGAGTCGGTGGAGGCGTCGATCACCCGCCCCCTGAAGATGGAGATGTAGTTGAGGATGTCGGAGCGCTTGGCCGGCTCGGCCGCCGTCACCTTCACCATCGCCAGCTCCCGGTAGACGGCCTCGTCCGGAGTGAGCTCAATTATCTTGATCACGTCCGGTATCTTGCTGAGCTGCTTCACCATCTGCTCGACTACGCGCGGGGCACCCCGCATGGTTATGGTTATCCTGGAGACGTTCTCCTTCTCCGAGCCCCCCACCGTTATGGTGGCGATGTTGAAGCCCCTCCTCCTTATCAGGGAGGTCACCTTGAAGAGGACTCCGGGGCGGTCCTCCACTATCGCAGAGATCATGTGCAGGTCTTCAGCCATACCAGACTACCTCCTTCAGCCTCTTGCCCGGCGGAACCATCGGCAGCACCTTCTCGTCCGCCGAAACCGGGACGTCTATGACCACCGGCACCTCGGCCCTGAGGCTCCTCCTGATGGCGGTCTCGAACTCCCTGTAGGACTCGACCCTGACTCCTTCGGCCCCGTAGGCCTCCGCCAGCTTGACAAAGTCCGGAACCTTGCCCAGGTCAGTCTGGGAGTATCTCTTGTCGCAGAACATGCACTGCCACTGGCGGACCATGCCCAGCACCCTGTTGTTCAGTATGATGGAGACTGTCGGTATCTTCTCCACCACAGCGGTGGCAAGGTCCTGCTCGGTCATTATGAAGCCGCCGTCCCCGTCGATGTTGAAGATCGGCCTGTCGGGGGCAGCGACCTTCGCCCCGATCGACGCCGGCAGGCCGAAGCCCATGGCCCCGAGCCCCCCGGACGTGATGAAGGTCCTCGGCTCCAGGGCCTGGAAATGGAGGGCCGCCCACATCTGATTCTGGCCGACGCCCGTCGTCACTATCGCCTTCCCCGGGATCCCCTCCCTCAGAAGCCTCAGAAGCTTGGAGGGCCTGAGGCCACCGTCTGCCTCCTTGTACTTGTCCGAGTACTGGGACTTGATCTCCCTGAGCCTCCGGGTCCAGTCATTCTCGCCGCGCTTGGAGCCGACCTCGCCGAGCTTCTTGGCCAGGGTTGCGAGGGTCTTCCTCGCGTCAGCAACAATGGGGACGTCCACCCTGACGTTCTTGCCGATCTCTGCCGGGTCTATGTCAATGTGAATCACCTTGGCCCCCTCCCCGAACTTCTCCAGGTTGCCTGTGGACCTGTCGGTGAACCTCACCCCGACCGCTATGATGAGGTCAGCGGCCTCCACCGTCAGGTTGCATTCGCCCTTGCCGTGCATGCCGACCATGCCCACGGAGAGCGGGTGCGTCTCGGGGATGGAGCCCTTGCCCATGAGCGTTGTCGCCACCGGGGCCATTATCAGCTCGGCCAGCCTGACCAGCTCCTCGCCGCCGTTGGAGGCGATGACGCCGCCCCCTGCGATGATGACGGGGCGCTCCGATACCAGTATCAGCCCCACCGCCTTCTTGATGGAGTATGGGTGGGGCTCGCCGGACCTCACGTTGTAGCCCTTCAGGCTGAACCTCTGGTAGGAATCGAGGTCCACCTCCTCGTAGAAGATGTCCTTGGGCACGTCGATGAGGACCGGCCCCATCCTGTTGGTGGATGAGAGGAGGAACGCGATCTTCACGGTGTCGGGTATCTGGGACGCGGATGTGACCTGGAAGGCGTACTTGGTGATGGGGTTGGTTATCCCGACGATGTCCGCCTCCTGGAACGCGTCCTTCCCGATCATCTGCTGCGGGACCTGCCCGGTTATGGCGATGATGGGGGAGCTGTCCATGTAGGCCACCGCTATGCCGGTCACTAGGTTTGTTGCGCCGGGGCCGCTGGTCGCCGTGCAGACGCCGGGCTTGCCCTTAACGCGAGCGTAGCCGTCGGCCATATGGGCGGCACACTGCTCGTGCCTGCAGAGGATGTGCCTCAGGTCGCTGTCGTAGAATGCGTCGAATAGGGGTATCGTGGACCCACCCGGGATCCCGAATACCACTTCCACCTTTTCGCTCTTCAACGACTCTACTATCGCCTTGGCTCCAGAAAGTCTCACAAGAAGGCCCTCCATTCAATGTTATGTGATGGTGAGCCCCCTACGCCACAAGAATGCGTAGTTGGCAGACGACATTCAATAGCCGACGGTTGATTAAACTCTTCAAAGAAGGCATCCACCAGCAGCTCTATACACCATCATTCACTAACCCAACCATAAGGAATGGGGTTTATTATAAGTGTTTCTTACTTGAGGGGATATGCTAAGCCTTGCGGGTGTCCCAAGCTCCGCTCCGACTTATTTATCGATAAAGCGTCACCATTATTCTAACTTGCCTTCACTACAGGGAATTGGAGGCTAGAGCCGTCCGTGCAAACGATCCTCAATTGATGTGCTTGCCCGTCAGTAAGCGTGGCCCCTGTCTGATTTACAGTTATTAATTGAACCGTGCCGGCCGGCAAAGTCAGGTTTCCAGACATACCTGCTGGGAAGCTGTCAATATATGCTACTTGGAGCGTCAATTCCTTTGGGAATGCGTTGCGCAGGTAAACGTTGGCTGTGGTTGGGCCTGTGATGTTGTAGGCATCATAAGACATTACGCCTATCTGGTTTGCATTCTGGGCAGAAGTACCAATATAGCCTGTAACAAAGGCATAAGCAACCACTCCCGCTGCTACAGTAATTACGATGAGCAGCAATGTGGC
>CAYZHK010000007.1:0-7471 GCA_964477685.1 uncultured Nitrososphaerota archaeon | reverse complement strand
CTCTTCCCTGAAGCCCACTACGTGGCTCTTGTCGTCGACTATCACAACCGGGAAGGTCATCCCCAGCCCCCGTTTCTTGAGGTCCTCCCTTATGGTGTCTATCTCCTTCCCGCTGCAGAGGTCGACGTCCACAAACTCATACTCAATGCCCTTGTCCTGCAGGTACTTCTTCGTCTTCTTGCACCATGCGCAGGTGCTCAGGGCGTATACCATCACCCTGTGCTTTGTGTTCGGACCAGCTACCTTCTCGATCTTCATTAAAAGCCCCTGGTTCAACCTTTGCCGGCGCCATATATTATTCTTGGGTAGGGCTCAGAGGTAGCCGTTCGCCCGGTACCACTCCACGCTCTCCCTAAGGCCTGCCCGCAGATCGTACTGGGCAGCGAAGCCGAGGTCGCGCCGCGCCTTCTCCGGGCTGTAGCAGCGGTCGCTGGTCACCGAGTCGACGGTGCTGACGTGCCACATAAAGCTCTCCCTGCCGCTGATGCGGTTGATGGCCTCCACGGGGGCTATCAGGGCCTTCGCAAGAAGGGGGGGCACGTGGAGGCTGGGGGCCTTCCTCCCGCAGATCTCAGCCAGCATGGCGTAGACCTCCCCATAAGTATACCCCCTCCTGTCGGCTATGATGTAGGTCTGGCCGGATGCCTTCTCGGGCCTCTCCAGGGCGAGTAAAAATGCTCTGGCGGCGTCCCTCACATGGGTGAACTGGACCAAGCTCCTGCCGCTGCCCACTATGAACCTGGTGGCGAGCGAGTTCTTGGCGAAGGACGTGATGAACCAGTATGCGACATCGTCCACGTTGCCGGGGCCGTAGAGCCCGGACGGCCTGAGGATGGTATAGTCTAGCCCCCTTGCGCCGTATTCCCTGACCAGGGCTTCGGCCCTCAGCTTGGAGCGGCCATACTCGTACTGGGGATTTGGGAATGACTCCTCGTTGCCCGGCGGGTTCTGCACCGGGCCGATTGCCTCCGTGGAGCTGCAGTAGATGAGCCTCCTCACCCCGTTCCTCGCGCAGGCCTCCAGGAGGTTCCTCGTCCCCTCCACGGTTATCTTCTCGTAGAGCTCGGCCCTGCCAAAGAAGGTGTAGTAGGCCGCGAGGTGGATGACCGTCTCGATGCCCTCCGTCGCCCCCAGGAGGCTTGCGGTGTCCGTGAGGTCGCCCCTGACCTCTGGCAGGTCGAGCCCCTGAAGCGAAGCCTTACCGGAGCCCCTCACCATGGCAACCGGCCGGATCCCTCTGGCAAGGGCCTCCCTTACCACATGGCTCCCCAGGAACCCCGTGGCGCCGGTCAGCAGGACGCTCCCCATCAGCCGAACCCCCCCAGGCTGAGCCCTGTGGTCCTGCGGTAGGCCATGTAGGTGAAGGAGGAGGGGATGGCCACCCCGTCATAGGGCTCCAGCGGACTCCTCAGGGACATGTCGACCAGGGGGACTATCCGGTAGACCCCTGCCTCGGCGAGCTTCCCGGCCATCTCCCCCGCCCTATCAGGGGTGAGGGCAAGCCCCACGGTCTGGACCCTGTCGATGCCTCGGAATGCCCTCATGGAAGGGATTGACCCGATGAGCCTGACAGCCGAGTCCATGTCCTCCACCGAGATGATCTCCAGGAAACGCCTCCGCGCGTGCAGCGCGAAGTCGGGGAGGGACGCGGCGACCTCGTCCATCACGCTCCTCCCGGCCGAGACGACCAGGGTCCAGAGGTTCTGGGGGCTCTGGGACAAGATCAGGGTGGCTCCCCTGAACTGGAGGAGGCGCCTCGCGCTCTGCAGTGCGTAGGCCGCCCCCTCGGGCATCGGCAGGGGGTACTGCCCCCCTATGGCCTCGAGGGCCTCTGCGGTGGACTGGGCGAACCCAACGGCATCTCCATGGCTGCCAATGAAGATGGCTGTTGTGGGCGAGCTGCAGAGCTGCTGGTCGTACATGACGATGTTGGCGGCCAGCCCCTCGGCAGCGGTCCTGCCTGCCGAGTCCCGGTCCACAACTGCCACCCCGGTCAGCGGGCCGTTTATCACGAGGCGGGGGTGGTGGGGGTTTTCCGAGACTTTCCTGGAGACCTCGGTCCTGGCGGGCTCCCCTCCCCAGAAGTTGATGACGCCCAGGCGCGATCTGGAGAGCATCTCCGCCAGGGCGGGGCTGTCGTGCCTGAAATAGCCTATGACCAGCAATTCTGAGAAGAGCTTTGCGGCCGACGTGCCGATCTCCTGGACCGGCCTGAGCACCTCCACCACACCGCGGTAGTTGGAGAGGGAGGGCCTCAGAATGGTGAAGTTGCCTGTGGCCAGGGAGAGAGCGGTGGGGATGAGGGGAGGGATGAGGGAATTCCCGGAGCTTATTATGAAGACCGGCCCTGCCGGCATGTGGCGGACGTATTGCCCCGGACCCGTCTCCACGAACCTCTCCAGGCTCGCTGGGTCCCCGAGGGATGATTGGAGGTTGCGGAGGAGGCTACCGCGGTCCAGGGCGCTGCCCACCAGCCGGAATTCGGCCTCCATGAGCCTCCTGCTGTAGCCGGTGGATTTTGCCAGATCAGCCATCAGGTTCTCCAGGGATCCCCCAGAGAGCCGCCTTTGCCATGCCTCTGCCAGGGAGCGGAAGACCGACAGCCTCTCCTCCAGGCCGAGGGAGGCGGCCCTTCTCTGGGCCGTTATTCCGGCTTCGATGAGCCTCTCCAGGGAAGCAGCAGCTATCTCCCTGATCTCGAGGTCGCCGGCCCTCGCCGGCACGAGGTCCACCCCGTGGGCGCACAGCGGATCCAGGGACATGCCAAAACCCCTCATGGCTGCTTCTTCTGCATCATCTCTTCCAGGGTCCCCCCGCATGCCCGCTGCAGGTCCCACCCCTCCTCCACCGAGAGGCGCCTGATGAAGGAGTACTCGCGGCCGTAGTAGCCCTTGGACGGCGAGACCGCCATAATGTCCCCCGGGTAGAAGACCTCGAGCCAGGACGTGACGTGGGGGTTGAAGATGCCAAGGACCCCTTGCCTCTCACCCTCCTTTAGGGGCTCGAAGGTCTTGGGGTCGAGGAGGAAGACCTCTGAGAGCGGATAGGGCACGAGCCCGATGCTGCCGTGGTGGCCGATGAGGGCCGTGAGGGTCTCGGTCATGCCCAGGACGTCCATGAAGGGGACCTCCACCTCCTCCCCCCTGGCATCCATGGCCGAGAAGTATTTCCTTGAGAGCGCCACTATGTCGTCATAGGGCGGGAGCGTGTAGCCCTTGCTCCCCCCGCCCGTCACAATCACGCCACCCCTGCCGAGCCGTACGGGGGGCATCCCGCTTGCCAGTTTGTAGGCCACCCTCTTCAGGAAGCCCATGTCTTCGAATTTCTTGGCCAGCAGGTAGACGCCGGCGGGGGCCGTGAAGAAGAGCTTCGGCTCCTCCCTGCCCTTCACGAACTTGAGGACGTTTTCCCTGTTGATCTCCAGCTTCTGCCACGCGCTCCCCTTCTCCCCCTCGACGAGGGTCATCCCGTAGAGGAGGGGGATGTGCTTGTTCTCCAGGGCGAGGTGGACGAAGGCGACGAAGCTGAGCTTGTGCCTCAGCTCCGGCGCAGCCATGAAGAGCGCCACCCCCTTACCCGGCTCCAGAAAGCCGCCATAGATCTGCTCGAAGAGCTGGGTGTTTGCCCTTATCATTATGGCGAGGTCCAGGGGGCTCCGGTAGATCTTGACCGGCTCCTTCCCGGAGGTGCCGGAGGAGGTGAAGTACTCCCCGCCCTCCTCGGCGTCCCTGATGAGGAACTGCCTGTGGCCGTCCCCGCGGAGGATGTCGGACGGGACGGCCAGCCTGGCCATGTCCTCGGGGCCGGCGTTCTTCGGATCGATCCTCATACGCTCCAGGAGCTGCTTATAGTGGTCGCTGTGCCGGGAGAAGAAGTCCAGGGCATCCCGCATCAGCCCCCTCCTGACCGCTGCCATGTGGTCCGGCGACTTCTCGAAGAGCGACCTGTCGTTGATGAGGCCCCAGACCTTCTCCACATAGGGGTCGGAGAGGAGCCTGCTCTTGGAACCCAGCTCCAATATTTCAGCAGAATTCATAGAAAAGGCACCCAAAAATAGGGATGGGATGCTTTATGGAGCAGGGCTCTTAAAAAACCTAGTATCGGGAGCAAGTCAATATATATAGACGTGGGTTTTTCTAATAACCTGAGCGGCTGCTGGAGTTGGCCCCTTTGCCCATCATCGAGACCCATGGGATAACCAAGCGCTATGGAAATCTCGTGGCCGTCGACCACATCGGCCTCAAGATAGACGAGGGGGAGATCTTCGGCCTCCTTGGGCCCAACGGGGCGGGCAAGACGACGCTCATATCGATGCTTGCCACCCTGACACCCCCCACCGATGGGACCGCCTCGGTCAACGGCTTCGACATAGCCAGGCAGCCCGGAAACGTCAGGAAGTCCATCGGCATGGTCTTCCAGACGCCCAGCTCGGACGACCTGCTCACCGGCAGGGAGAACCTCTACCTCCATTCGCTCCTCTACGGAATCCCTCAGGGGCTCCGGAGGCAGAGGATCAACGAGGCGCTTGAGCTGGTAGACCTCAAGGCCAAGGAGAACGACAGGGTCAGGACCTATTCCGGAGGGATGAAGAGGAGGCTGGAGATTGCCAGGGGCCTTATCCACAGGCCGAAGATCCTCTACCTGGACGAGCCGACCCTGGGGCTGGACCCCCAGACGAGGGAACACATCTGGGCCTACATCGAGCGGCTCTCCACCGAGGAGAAGGTGACGATACTGATGACGACCCACTACATGGAGGAGGCGGATTCCCTCTGCGACAGGGTTGCCATAGTCGACCATGGCAAGGTGATAGCCCTCGACACTCCCTCCGCCCTCAAGATGAGGATAGGGAAGAGCATGATCAAGGCGAAGGTCAGATCCCCCAACCTCGAGGCCATCAGGAGGCTACCCTACGTCAGCAAGGTCGAGGAGAAGGACAGCGAGGTCCAGATCACCCTCAGCGAGGCGGGCAGCCACATCCAGGAGGTGCTCTGCAGCCTCGGCGAGGCGAGCTATGTGGAGCTGAGGGAGCCGACCCTCAACGACGTCTTCATACAGCTGACCGGGAAGGAGATAAGGGCAGAGTCGGCCGAGGACTTTGCGCAGATCTATGCGAGGGCCCGTGACCTATGACCGAGATAACAGGCCTCTATGCCCTGTGGTACAGGGAACTCAAGGTTTTCACCCGAGAGAAGTCCAGGATAGTCGGCTCCATAGTCAACCCCCTCATCTGGCTGGTGGCCTTCGGGGGCGGCCTCGGCTCCTTCCTGAACATCGGCTCCACGGGCTACATCGGGTTCATCTTCCCCGGCGTGATAATGCTGACGGTCCTCTTCACCGCCATCTTCTTCGGCCTCTACATCGTGATGGACAAGAAGATCGATTTCTTCAAGTCGGTCCTGGTGGCGCCCATTGCGAGGGTCACCCTCTTCACCGGCAAGATGCTGGGCGGCTGCACCGACGCCTTTCTCCAGGCAGCGATACTGCTCTGCTTCGGCATTTTCTTCGGCATCCCCTATACGGCCTCTTCGGTCCTCATGATGGTTGTCTTCATTCTCCTCCTCGCCATGGCAATAACCAGCCTTGGCCTGACGATAGGCTCCATGCTCAACAGCTTTGAGGGGTTCGGGCTGGTCCAGAGCTTCGTCATAATGCCCCTCTTCTTCCTCTCCGGGGCCCTCTATCCGCTCACCAACATACCCCCATGGATGGTCGTTGTGACCAGGGCAAACCCCCTCACCTACATAGTCGACGGGATGAGGGGCTCGCTCTACGGGATAAACGCCTTCCCCCTGGGCCTCGACCTGGGAGTTGCGGCCATCTTCGCAGCGGTCCTCATTGGGGTGGGCACCTATGCCTTCAACCGGATGACCTGAGCAGGGAATTCCCGGGCTCACCTGTAGAGATGGTCCTCGTGGTGGTGGTGAGTCGGGTCGTAGAGGTTCTCCGCAGCCCTTATGACCACCTCCGGCAGGGCAGGGTGTATGTGCACAACATTGGTTATGCTGTTTATGGTGCCGTCGCCGGACTTCATGGCCACCAGCACCTCGTGGATGAGGGAGGAGGCGTCCGAGCCCATGATGTGGCAGCCAAGGATCTGGAGGGTGTCGCTCCGGACCAGGAACTTCACGAAGCCCTCCGAGTCCTCGATGGCCCTGCCCATGGCGGTATCGAGGTAGCTCCACCTGCCCACCCAGTAGGGCACATTCTCCGAGACGAGTTGCCTCTCGGTCTTGCCGACCCCCGCGATCTGGGGTTGGGTGAAGATGGCATGGGGCATTGCGGTGTAGTCCACAGGAGTCCTCTCCCCCCTCTGCATCAGGTTGTTGTAGGCGTGGACTGCCTCGTGGTTGGCGGTGTGCTTGAACTGGTAGCGGCCTATGGCATCGCCGAGGGCAAAGATGCCCTTCTGGGTTGTTTCGAGGTACTCGTCGACGGCGATGTAACCCCGCTCGTCGGTCCTTATGCCTGTCTTTTCCAGGTCCAGCAGGTCTGAATTGGGCATGCGCCCCGTGGCCACGAGAAGCTGGTCAGATTCCAGCTCTCTGGCTTCGCCCCCAGCCCTGCTGGCGATCTTCACCCGGTAGACGTCCCCGGATCTGGCAACCTCCGCCGGCTCAAAGCCGGTGTAGACGGTATAGCGGCTGGCCATCAGCTGCGTGAATTTCGCGGCGATCTCCTCGTCCTCGTGGGGCACCAGGTAGTTGCCCCTCTGGACGATGCTGACCTTTGTCCCCAAGGATCCGAAGAAGTGGGCCAGCTCGGCCGCAATGTATCCGCCCCCCAGGATAGTCAACGCCCTGGGCAGGGCGGTCAGGCGGAGCGCCTCGTCGCTGGTGATGAAGCCCGACTCCATGAGCCCCTTCACCGGGGGGATCCTGGGCCTTGTCCCTGTGGCCAGCAGTATGCGGTCGGCCCTTATGGTTTCCTCACCGGCCTGCAGCGTCTTGACGTCCACGAAGCGGCACTGGGACCTGTAGAGCTTTGGGTTCTCAGCGGCCATGAAGCTCTTCTCTATATCCTTGGATTCAGCATCAACGTCGTCCGTCACCCGCTTCACCAGGGCGGGGAAGTCGACCGTGAAGCCGTTGACCCTGATGCCGAAGGTGCCTGCAGCCATTATTTCCCTGGCGAGGTCAGCGCTGTGGATCAGCGCCTTGGTGGGGATGCAGCCCCGGTTGAGGCAGGTGCCGCCGAGGGCACCCCTCTCGACGACCGCCACCCTGAGGCCGTTTGATGCCGCCGCCACGGCCACGTCCAAGCCACTCCCGCTCCCTACAACTATCAGGTCAAAATCGCGCAAAATCGATGCCACCACTATCCACTCCAACATGCCGGTATAATCGCTTGTCGCTCCCCCGGCGGGAGGTGGGCTCAGTGGGGCGTCATCTTCCGCCAGCCCCTCCGCCGCCAAAACCGCCTCCTCCGCCAAAGCCGCCGCCCCCAAAGCCCCCGTGCCCTCCGGCCGCGG
>CAYZHK010000006.1:0-34217 GCA_964477685.1 uncultured Nitrososphaerota archaeon | reverse complement strand
CTGGACCTTCCAGGAATGCGGCCCCGGTGCTCTATTGGAACGCCTGCAAGTGATTTCCTCTTATTATTCCGTTGGGCCTCCGCTCTTCACATACCCGCAGCTCGTTTTGCTTCCCGGCTCCACCGCAACGATCAACTTATCTTATGCCCCCTATGATGGAAATGACCTTCATCAGCTCCTGTCTTCAGGGTTCGGAGTGGGAGATCAGGGGCCTTACTATTCTGTAAATTACCTGGATAGATTCGAGATGGTCGACCCCGTATCCACTGGCGTCTCATTCGAGTCTTCCCCGATCGTATATTTATCCAACGTCAGCGCCTACCAGATCATCAACATCACGATCGCACCCAACGCGCCCAGCGCGACATACCCCATCGGCTGGGTAGGCTGCCCCGCAGAATTGGGCTGCTATTTGATAACCGTGGGCCCATTCCCATTCTGGGGGCCTCTCAGGGGAGAGCTCCAGGTAGCGACGCTATTGATCTGCATAGGGATACCAAGCGTCATCGTTCTGGCTTTGGTAACCATCAACTTCATCTACAGAAGAGGGCTTTCTCCTTGATAAAATAAATGGTCAGCTCCCCAATAGAATACGGCACTATTCGAATAATTTGAAATAAATTTTCTCAATAAGTTCGATATACCTGAAACCTTCAGCCATTGTTTTATAGGAATCCTCGTCACGTCCCAGCATTTTCTTGGACACCAGGAGTTCGAGATAGCGGTTGGCGGAGTCGGTATTCAGGTTGCATGATCATGGACTTGATTCTTCTTGATCTCTTTTCGCCATAGAAAACAAAAAGTGAATCGGTTAACATCAGTCAAGAGAATGGAACTCGGTATAGCCGCATTTCTCGCAGACGTTAGCATTGAATCGAAAATAGCCTGGGAGAACCTCCCAAAGAATGTCATTTTCTCCCCTTTCATCATCCCACCGTATTTCGAACAGGCATTCTGTTGGGGTCCCAACTTAACCTCTTATATTCCTTTAGCCTCTTTCTCGATAAATCCTTTCATGCTGTCGATATCTGAAGGGTAAGGCGTTTTGATGAAAAATTCTAGAACATTGGTGCTCTCTCATCCTTAGGCGTGGAAGGCATCTGACCCAAAGTACGGTTGTACGCCTCCGCTCCCTTATAGGCGTCGTACATCCCATAGACCCAGAGCCCAAGGTAGAGGAAGATGCCTATGGAAATCAGAATGAGGGCTCCAAAGATGATGGCCCCAAAAATCATGAGAACCCCCCTGTCGACCTGCCCATTGTATATTTGGCCTAGCCCTGGGAGCAGGAAAGACAGTATCAGCGACAGCGCTGGGTTCTTCTCTGACTGAGGCGTGGGAGGAGGGGCGATTCTCACACCGCACTTTGGGCAGATTTCTGCCCTTATGTCGATCTCCGCCCCGCAGAACTGACAGTACTTAGTCTTCCTCTCGGTGGGTTGCGGCTGGGCGCCCATTCCATCTACCTAAATCTGCTTTATTCTATGTGGCTTATTAGAATTGTTTCAGTCTGTTTTTCTTGGGCCGTGAGGATCCTCATTAAAATCGCGCCCCCGCTGCGGATCCACGGAAGTATCAATATGCTAATACTTTTTACATAATTGATGTCTGAGAAATAATTACTTCATGGAAATCCACTTGGATATTTCCTATTGCTGTGGCTTGAATTTTCCCCTATTGAAGTTTTCGATTACTTCCCCCTGCCTGGGGGAATTGATTTCCCATTCAACAATGGAGCATCCTTCATATTTTTTCCTGTTAGAGAGGCATTCTTTTTCAGCCAGCTCCAAAGAGGAGAACAACCCCAATAGCGACCAACCGGTTTGGTATCTGCTGAGCCAGTGCTCAACATCCTGCCAGAAGATGCAATACACCTGTCATATGTGCTACCAATACAACATCTTATTGTCTTGCAGTAAATCCTTTTAGCTGCCATCAGACATTAAAATTGGTGTAATGGAAACAGAATAGCGCATTTATTTCCATGGAAAATCAAATTTAATTCATGATAGACCAGTTTTAAATAACCCCTCATACATACTATACAAGGGAGTAATTGTGCGCTAGGAGTCAGGCGTATGGTTTTTATCAAAATTGGTGAAACCTCTGAGGTTCCTGTTGGCGCAATGAAATCGTACACTGTTAGTGGGAAAGAGGTGCTCATTCTGAATGTCAACGGCAAGTACTATGCGATGAACAACAAGTGCCCCCACATGAATGGCAACCTCTCCAAAGGGATACTGCAGGGGATCGTCCTGACATGCCCCCGCCACAGCTCTAGGTTCGATATCTCCACCGGAAAGGCCCTCTCCGGGCCCAAGTTCGGACCGATCAAGCTGAAGACAAGCGACGCGCACATATACCCCGCTCAGGTGGATGGCAACGCCATAATGGTGGATATCGGTTGACCCCGGAAAGTCCCAGAAGCCTTATTTCAAGCAAACATGAATTTTAAATTTGTTGGGGGGCCCATTGCCAGAAGTTGATGCAGAGTTTATTAAAAGGTGCATAAGTGAACTTGAGAGGCGTGGCGAGGGCGACGAGGTCCAGCGCGTCTATGCCAAAGAATGTGGCGGCATACCTGAGAGCGAATTGGGGTTGAGAAAGGGCGTGATTGGCGCCCTCCTCGAGGCCCGGGACAGGAATGCCCTATACTTCATTGTCAGGGCACTGCTCCTGCAGCTGATAAGCAGCATCATCTTCCTTCTGGCACTGGCATTGCTCGTTACAATAAATTTCATACAAGCGGTATTGTTGGGTATACTAATTTTCACAATTTCGCTGGCACTCTCTAGGCTCCTCGACACGCAGCTCCGTGCAGCTACGAAGACAATAATTACGTACCTGGAAAGCCACAAGGGGCTTAGGAATGCAATATTGAAGTACTTCTAATGGCATCCCCCTCCGGTAGGGTGCACTTTGCATCATCAAAATGTCACTTTTAATGCAGTTATCTTTATAGGTGACATTCCTGTCTACCCTTTCATTGCAAAAACACTATGGTGAGCCATATGGGTGACCGTCTTTGGAAACAAAATACGCGTCGATCTTCCGATCGATGAAATACCGAAATTTTGGTACAATATAGTCCCTGACCTGCCGGCGCCAATTCCGCCGCCGCTAAAGGCTGCGACAAAAACTCCTGCAGGGCTGGAGGACCTCTGGTTCTTCCCCAAGAGCCTCATAATGCAGGAGGTCTCCCAGGATCGCTTCATACCTATCCCGGACGAGGTCCGAGAGACGTACATGAAGATGTCCCGGCCGAGCCCGCTCTTCAGGGCGACTAGGTTTGAGAAGGCCCTGAACACCCCAGCGGAGATCTACTTCAAGTATGAGGGGATCTCCCCTCTAGGGAGCCACAAGGGGAACACCGCCATCGCCCAGGCCTACTTCAACAAGAAGGAGGGGATCGACCGCCTCGTGACCGAGACGGGCGCCGGGCAGTGGGGGACCGCTTTGGCCCTCTCCTGCGCCTTCTTTGACATGAAGTGCACCGTCTTCATGACCCGTGCCTCCCACGACCAGAAGCCCTACCGGCGGATAGTGATGGAGCTCTACGGCGCCGAAGTCTACGCATCGCCCTCGAGCGTCACCTCCTTCGGGAGGAAAATGCTGGCGGAGAGACCAAACCACCCCGGCTCGCTGGGCGTGGCAATCTCAGAGGCAATCGAGGCCTGCAAAAACGACCCCGGCTCGAAATACGCCCTAGGGTCTGTGACCAACTTCGTCCTCCTCCACCAGACCGTGGTCGGGCAGGAGGCGAGGGCGCAGATGGCGCTCTTCGACAGGGTCCCGGACTACGTCATAGGGTGCGTCGGCGGCGGGTCCAACTATGCCGGCCTCTGCTACCCATTCATATATGACAAGAAGCAGGGGAAGAACAACGCCACCTTCTATGCTGTTGAGCCGACCGCGGTCCCGTCCTTCACAAAGGGCAGGTACACCTACGACTTCGGGGACACGGCAGGCACGACGCCACTCTTCCCCATGTACACAGTCGGCCACAACTTCGTCACCCCGCCCATCCATGCGGGGGGGCTGAGGTACCACGGCAAGTCCTACTCCATGTCCATCCTGGTGAAGCACAAGGTGATCGAGGCACTAGCGGTCGGCCAGAAGGAGGTCTTCGACGCCGGCAAGCTATTCGCCAACAACGAGGGCATCGTCCCGGCTCCCGAGAGCGCCCATGCCATCGCCACGGTCATAGACATAGCGCGGAAGTGCAAGGCGACCGGAGAGAAGAAGGTCATTCTCTTCAACCTCAGCGGCCACGGGCTCCTCGACCTCAGCGGGTACGGCGAGTACCTCGACGGGAGGATGGACTTCAACTACGTGCCCAAGGAGTTCGCCTTCGGGGACCTTCCCTACAGTGGGGAGCTTTGAGCCCCTTTTTTCCCTTTTTTTTATCTGTTTTTCACTCCCTCGGCCATTACCCTCAGATAGTCCCCGACCTGCCTTGTTATCAGGTAGTTCTTCCGGACGTGCTCCTTTGCGGCCATGCCCATGCTGATGCGCTCCTCCGGGTTCCTCAGCAGGTGGAGCATCGCCTCGCCGGCCTCGGTGACCGAACGGACAAGGTACCCGGTCTCCCCGTCGATGATCTGCCGAGCTATGCCGCCAGTCCTTCCGCCGATCACGGGCTTCCCCTTCCACATCCCCTCCGTCACCGTCAGCCCGAACCCCTCCCTGAGGCTCTTCTGGATCAGGATCGTGGACCCCCTCTGGATGGCGTTGATCTCCCTGTTGGCATCGGGCGGGAGCATAAGGACATGGACGTTCCGGTCCGATAGCGATTTCCTGAGCACCTCCCGGTAGACCTTCTGCCCCTCGGGGTCGTCGGCCGCGGAGCCCCCCACCAGTACCAGCTGGACGAGCGCCCTCTCCCGCAGCGCCCTGAAGACATCCACCAGGTACCTCTCCCTCTCGAACATCCCCCGGAAGTCCAGGGTGCCAACGGCGTCCTTCACCATCTTGTAGGCCCTGAAGACGCCCACGGGGTCCTTCAGCCTGTCGAACCGGGAGACCTGGGTTATTATGGGGGTTTCTGGGTCGATGTCATACTTGGTCAGTACTTCATTGATGTACTCCGGCGGCAGCTCAACGTTTTTCTCGCTGAGGGGGTCGATCGAGGGGGGGATCACGTACTGGGTTATCCCCAGGTCGGGCCGCGCGTACTCAGGCATGTGGACCACAGCCGCGTCGTACTTCCGGACGAAACCCGCGAGGTAGGGCCAGATCCCCGCATAGGGGGACGAGATGTCGATGTGGCACCTCCAGATCCAGTAGCCCCCCCTCCGGAAGTCCACCAGCATTGCGGGCTGGGGGTCGTGGATGAAGGCAAAGTCGCAGGAGAGGTCCATTCCCGCCGCGTTCCGCCGGTTGGTCTCCTCGTAGAGGCTCAGCATCTCGGGGGTGATCTCAGTGGGGGTGCCGTGGAGTGCATTGTGAAATGCCTTTGTGACGGTGAAAAAACCCGGGTTCCCGCTTATCACCTTCCAATCCGCCTTCAGCCCCAGGGCGTTCATCATGGGGACTATCGCCTTCAGGAGTTCGGCGACCCCTCCTCCGACGAAGGTGGAGTTTACATGGATCACGCTCCTCCCCCTCAGCCCCTCCGCCGCTGCCCCGAGGCGGTCTATGGCCTCGGCGCCAACTACGGGTATGTAGTCATCAATCCTCAAGAATATCAGTTAATGTCTCAGGGCACGCCTATGAAAAGATTTTGCCTCCAAAGATTTTTATCTGGACGGGGGTATCCAATTATAGATCAACAATGTCTTCCCAAGGAAACAGAGGGCCGGCGTCAATAGAGCTCAGGATGCGGCTGACACGGATCTTCTCCAAGCTCTTCGTCCTAGTACTCGTGGGGATAGTGGGGTATGTGATGCTCCCCTACCTGAACGAGGTCACCCTCGTCATCCCCTTCCTCGGCCTACCCCTGGTCAGCCTGGGGGCTGTCTTCCTGCTGGCCGTCATTGGGGTCCTTCTATACCGCATCATCGGCGACGTCCTTGCCCTCAACACCGCCGCCTCCAAGAGGCTGAGGAATCTCATGAGGGGGCTCGGGTCCCAGCACATCGGCGCCATAAGGAGGGTCCTCTACGACCTGATCCTCCTCGTTGTGATCCTCATTGCCTTCACCATCCTGCTCCCCATAATCAGCAGGCTCCCGGGAATCGGCATATACCTTGCCACGGCCATCCCACTGCTGACCCTTGCCATTGCGGTCCTCATATTCTGGGACCTGGGGAAGGTTGCCTACTCCCTCGTCGAGCGGCTGGCGGACCTGATAGCCGATAAGCTGGAGGAAATCGAGGACCGTGGCGCCCAGTGAATGGGAAACGCTCTAATAAAAGGGCTGAGAATATTACAACCGAAGCACTGGGCATGGGAGAAGGGGGAAGGCGGCGCAGTCCTGTTGCTGTGACTTCCTAGGGCGTCCTCCTGCACATGCCTGTGAGCAGACGGACTGAAATGGCCATGGCGCGATTCTCCTGGAGGCTGGCAGCGTGAGCATATTGGGCGTGGCTTCCCAGACTCCACTGGTCCAGTTCATGAACCAGTCGCTCTCCCAGTCCCCAATGGTCGAGCTCTCCACGCTGAAGGAGAATGTGGACTACAGGCTCAGCCCCGGCGGGGTCAGCCGCATGCTCTTCCCCTTCCTGGTGTCGATGAAGAAGAGGGGCATAATCAGCGCCGCCGACTGGCTGGCCCTTAACCCGCAGGCCCCCAGGATGGCAAGCGCCGAGGGGATAAACCTCTACCACTTGGCAATGCCACCGGAAAAGATGGCCGGCTACGGGAGCGTCAAGGAGGAGCTTTGGCGCCTCTTCCATGCCATGTCCCCCCACACCAAGGGGCCGGATTTCTGGCAGGACGAGTTCATGGACTATACCTACCTCAACCGCCTCTACAGCGAGAAGATGGAGGAACTGAGCCGCCAGATCGACTTCGACGGCTTCTATATCCATGACTTCCAGCTCCTCCCGCTGGGCTCCATGCTCCATTCCTCCAGGCCAAAGATCTTCCGGTGGCACATCCCTTTCCTCAAAGAGGAGGTGCCCAAGTCCCTCCAGGGCGCCCTAGTCCGCTACCTGAGCGGCTACGATGCGGTGATAGTGAGCACCAGGAGGTACCTGAGGGACCTCAAAGCCATTGGCTACAGCGGCGCCGCCTACCATCTCTACCCCTACATAGACCCGTCAAACTACACGCCGCCCCGCCCCGAATGGGTCGTTTCCCTGAGGGAGAGGTTCGGGCTGAGGGACGACGACCGGCTGATACTGAACGTGGGCCGCATGGACCCGATGAAGTCTCAGCATACCCTGATCCTCGCCCTCAGGAGGATCCTGAAGAAGGTCCCCACCGCCAAGCTCCTGCTGGTCGGCAACGGGAGCTTCTCCAGTTCGAAACAGGGGCTGGGGGGCTCCAAGGGCGAGCGGTGGCTCAAACACCTGAAGGACCTTGCAGCCTCGCACGGGGTCTCGGAGAGGGTGATCTTCGCAGGCTACCTGACCGAGGAGGAGCTGCGCACTGCCTACTCGGAGTGCGACCTGTTCGTCCTCCCGTCCCGGATGGAGGGCTTCGGCCTCGTCGTCGTGGAGGCCTGGCTCTACAAGAAGCCGACGATCGTCAGCTCACAGGCAGGAATAAGCGACATGATAGCCGACGGGACCAACGGCCTCACCTTCGACCCGGGGAACGACCGCGACCTGGCCTGGAAGGCGCTGAGCGTCCTGAAGGATCCCGAGTTCGCCCGGCAGCTGGGGCGGGCGGGGCACCGGAGGTCCCGTCTCTGCCACCTCGAGGCGGGCATAAGGAACGAGACAGAGATCCTTACCAAGTACATAGGGGGAATAGGCGATGGAACTGACTGATCTGCTCTACATGGTACTGACCGTAGTCATAATCATCGTGGTAACCTACCTGATCACGAAAGTGATGCGGCTGATAATCAGGGGGGTCTTCAAGACCCAGGTCCCGCTCCTCGTCACGTACATCGAAAGGGGGGCCACCATACTGATCTGGTCTGTCGGCATCCTTCTGGCGGTGGAGACTGCTGGCCTGAGGATAGACCTGATCCTCCTCCTGCTGGGCCTGGCTGGCGCCGCCTGCATAGTCGGCTTCTGGGACGTCCTCCAGAACCTTGCGGCCAAGTACTTCAACGACCTCTATCTGCCGTACCGGCTGGGGGACGAGGTCTCCGTCCGTGGGATAGAGGGGAAGGTCATAGGCATCAACCCCGTCTCCACCATACTGCTGGACGCAAACGAGGAGATTGTGAACATCCCCAATGTCATTTTCATGAGGGAGGCGGTGAAGAACAAGACCCAGGCCGCCTGGAAGAAGATCGTGATACCCATAATCATCCCGACCAACATCGACCTGCCGGAATTCGAGTCAGCCGTGCTGCGGGCCTGTAACAAGCTGAAGATGAACTGGGACGAGCACCTGCCCCCCCTCCTCCTTACCAAGTCCAGGGACGAGAACAACATCAGGCTGGAGCTGGAGCTCATGGTCAACAGCCCCGACAAGAAGGAGAGGGTCTCCGCCGAGATGAACGAAAAGATCATGGAGATCCTGCAGGAAGAGAAGAAAAAGAAGTCCTGAGCTCCGGTGGGTCGGTCCCACTTGCCCCCCAAATACCTCCTTGACCAGTGGCCGCGCCTCGCCCTCGAGCTGGGCCGCTCCAGGTCCGCATGCATCCTCCTTGACTTCGACGGCACCCTCAGCCCCTTCGCAGCCAAGCCGCACCTCGTCACTATCCCGGCGGAGGCGAAGAGCGCCCTCATCGAACTCTCGCAGGACCGGAGGATCAGGGTCGGCGTCATCTCGGGCCGGTCCCTGGCCGACATCAGGCAGATGGTGGGCGTGCCGGGTATATACTACGCAGGGAACCATGGCCTGGAGCTGGAGGGCCCGGATCTGAAGTTTGCCCACCCATGCGCCGAGGAGCGGAGGGGGGAAGTGGCAGACTTCGCCGGAGCCCTCACCCGCCTCCTCAGTGGCTTCGAGGGGGCGATTGTCGAGGACAAGGGGCTGACCGCAAGCGTCCACTACCGGCTGGTCCGCAGGGGGGAGGTGGAGCCCCTGCTCCGTGCAGTCGAGGAGGAGGCACGGGGGCGAAGGGGGCTGGTCCTCCGCCACGGGAAGAGGGTCGTTGAGATCCGCCCCGACATCCCCTGGGGGAAGGGGGAGGCTGCCGAGCTTGTGATCACCATCATGGGGGAAGGCTGCCTCCCTGTCTATGTTGGCGACGACGAGACGGACGAGGAGGCATTCAGGAGCCCGATGATCCACTGGACCGTGCGGGTGATGGACCCTGCGACCCCGACGGCCGCCAGGTACTGGCTGAGGAGCGTCGCCGAGGTCCACGCCTTCCTGGGGAAGCTGGTCAGCTGGTCCTCGGCAGCCCGCCGCTGAGCCATGCCAACCCTTTTCTGACACCTCTAAGCATTGTGATAGTGGCAGATGAAGGCATATGGCGAATCCTGTTTCTCCAAAGTATGGTATGAAATATCTGACCATCGGCCTCCTGTGCGCTGTGGTTGCCCTCGGGGCCGCAGCGGCCTTGCTCTTCGTTCAGAACCAGGGGCAGGGGTCTGATCTGAGGACCCTCGGCGCAAGGTACGACATCCTCAACTCCTCGCACGCCCAGCTCCAGCAGGGCTATGATATGCTCTTCGGCGAGTTCTCGAGCCTCAGCTCGAACTACAACAGGCTCCAGTCCGACTACGGTGCCCTGCGCGGTCAGTACGACTCCCTCCTGGCCAACTATTCCGCTCTTGACGGAAAATACTACTCGCTGAAGGGGCTCTATGGCGGTCTGGGCGATCAGGTGCTGGATCTGGACAGACAGTTGGCTTCCATGGCGCTCTTCCCTGAGGCGATAGGCAGGACCCTCACCGACGGGCAGATATCGGCTGTCGGCTGGGCGGTGGAGTACGCGGTGGGGAGCGAGACCGACTCCTGGGAGGCAGAGAGGCTAATCTTCGAATACATCAATGGGACCATAGCCTTTGCCAGTGACATTGTCATGCCCTACATCTCGGAAACCAACTCCACCACAGTGGACGGGAGGGACTACCTGACCGGCTTCTCGGTGGACTATTCTCCCGACTACATCAACACCCCCTCGCTGACCCTCTACAATGGCTATGGGGACTGCGACGACCAGGCCATCCTCAGCTATGCGATGCTGAAGGACTATGAGAGGCACGTAGAGGGGCAGGAGTACGACCTGTACCTGGCGCTGGTCACATTCCAGAGCGGTGCCATGCACCTCTGCGTCATCAGGCCTGCGGCCGGCGGGTACGCCTTCGTTTTCGATCCTGCAGGGGGATACCTCTCGCCCAACTATGGCTCAGCCAATGCCTCCAAGCCCCTTGCCGAGCTTTCGGCCTACTCGGACTACTGGATCAGCAACGGGGGAATCAGGGAGATCTCCCTCTACCGGGTGATCGACTACGATGGCGACTACGTCCTGGCGGCAGACGGTACCCTGGCCGACATCGCCTCCTTCCTCAGCTGATAGCCCGCTCTGCCGGAAGGGCTCCCCGGCAGAGATGGAGGGGCGAATCAACAGTTAATAGAGGGCGCGGCGAGTACTCACATGGGATAAACGGTTGGAGGTGTGATCTGATGAAACTTAGCGCCAGGAACTGCTTCCCTGGGACCATCGAAAGTGTAGACGAAGGGATCATCACTGCCAAGGTAAGGGTGAAAGTTGAGGTGCCCGTGACCATCACCGCCGTGATAACGAAGGAGTCGGCGAACGAACTCAAGCTGAAGCGCGGGGACAAGGCCTACGCACTGATAAAGTCGACGAGCGTCATGATCGGCAAGGACTGAGCCGCCGGGGGAAGGGCGGGAGCTATGGTAACTATATAAGTAGGCTATGTAATCAGTCGGCTTGGGTATGATTAAAGGGACTGAAAATCAGCTTCTCTTGACAGGCCCAACAAATGGAAGGAGGGAAGAAATTGGGTTATTATCAGGGAGATCCGCGGAGATACGGTTACCAGAGCAGAAACCCCGCCAACGCCGGCCCCAAGCCCGTAGAGGAGGGCAAGGAGTACGAAGTGGACATCAAGGAGATCAGCAGGCGCGGCGAGGGCATAGCCAGGATTGAAGGTTTTGTGATCTTTGTCCCGAACACCAAGTCCGGTGACCACGTAAAGGTCAGGATCACGAAGGTCTCGCCGAGGTTCGCCACAGGGGAAATCGTCCAGTAGAGCCGAGGCAGAGCATGCCCCGTGCTTTTTTTTCCCTTTTTTTCCGGCATAACGATTGTTTAGTTGTTTGATTGGTGGGTGAAAGACAGAGACAGGGCTGGTGCTTGCTAGCTAGGGGATTTATGCGCAGATTCATATGGTTGCCTTACTATGCATGATGGAAAACCATTTTTAATAGATGGTATTGGCAAAATCTAACAATGATCGTTGTTTGGTTCCATTAACTTTATTGGAGGTCTTCTTTTTTATCTCAGCTCCACCTCCGGCTTTGCTATTATCATGATGTCGGAGGCTACCCAGATTTGTCTTTGTATGCCCTTTGAAACGCCTCGGGTTGAGGTCGAAGCGCCACATCCCCCTACTGAAAGCCTTGCAGATATCTACTCATGAAGTCAATAGCCATTGACTTCAATAGAGACACCAGCCTAGCGAATTGCACCTCAGTCAACGAAAGAGGGAATAAATACAAACTAGGAAAAATATGATAGCATGAGTGGAGATAGCCAGCGGGATGACTTCAATAAAGACAGGGCAGAGCTGTTTGAAGCCCTAGGACATCCTACGAGGATAAAGATCCTCCAAGTGCTCTCCAAGTCGCCTTTGGGATTCTCGGAACTGAAGAAGGAAACTGGCATCGAAAGCAACGGCCTGTTGTCGTTCCATTTGAACAAGCTGGGCGGCCTTGTGAAGGCAAAGGAAGGGAGCTATGCCCTTACGGACGATGGACGGGAAGCCCTGAGGGTCAGCACGGTCAGGGAGCTGGGGGGCGGACTGCCCAGGACGAGGCTGCGCGGGGTTAGGCCGATCCATGCCGTTGGCGTGGCGGTGATCGTCATCCTGGCGCTTTCGACCTACCTCATCTATGCGATGTACACTGAAAACCAGCAGCTGAACTCCGCATTCAGCAGCCTCAACCAGAGCTATTTTAGCCTGAGCCAGAGCTTCACGGAGCTGAGCCAGAAATACAACGTAGAATTTGGCGACGTGCAGCTCAGTTGTAATCTCAAGGACCTCTCGTTGCATCTGACAAACCGTGGGGGCCTGCCCATAACTTCGGTAACAATGGAGTTGGATGGCGCCTTCATCCCCTTCGCCTCAGGCGTCACCGACTCCAACCGGCTCTACCCGGGCCAGGAATTATTTCTCGATTTCCCCCCGAGCTGGCTCGATCTGGACTCCAATGCGACTCTGGGCATTACAGAATCAGGTTTTTCACTGCAGAACGGCTCATGCTCTTTGAACAATACCTGCATCGTTTATCCGCTGACGGTGAAGATTGCCTTTTCGGACGGCGTGCGGATAACAGAACAAGTCAATGCAATAGTGAGGCCCGGCGGTTGCGTTGAGCTGTTTAGCCCAGTTGGCTCAGGGGTGGATATACGCGATGCCGGCCTCTTCAGGATGGAGGACGGCCGGGGGCTGATCGCCCTATCGATGCAGAACGTGTGGGGCAATTTTTCCAATGTAATCTACATAGGGCAGTGCATTACATCAATACCAATTTCTGGATTTACGGTCCTGCTGGATGGCGAGACCGTGGCATCGTTCCAATTCAATCTATCCGGGGGCGACTGGTTGGCCATTTCAAAGGCCATACCCTCGGGACTGGAAGTTGGGAAGGTTTACGAGCTGCAGGTGCAGGTGTGGTCAAGCGATGGGAGGAGTGCCACCAATACGATGAGCTTTGCCTGCGAGCCGGCCTGAGATAGTCCGTTTGTAGGCATTGCAGTCCGTCCATCCATGCGCGCCGGCAGGCGACAGGTGGAAGTTGGCTCCTGCCAAGGTGGATTATCCTTCAGGGACATTTGATAAAAGCGCCCCCATTTTTCAGCCCACCCAGTGTAAAAAAGGCCATGCGATGGATAGAAAAGTAGATGATTTCATATTCAATTTTCCATTAATAAAAAGAACACTATATACTTTTTATGAGGAAATGTTTTGTTTTTTATTGAATATTGGTCAATTTTTATAGACTGAGCAATACCTTAAATATCATAAGGTCAAAAAATACTTTCACCTTTGTAAAAAGGGGTGAATTGTATGGTAAATAAAAAATATAAAGTATGCTTGCTGGCGTGCACCGTCTTTTTGCTTTCCTTTGCCATATATATCCAGATGTCGAGTGCGTCGATAGATCAAGACCCTAATGGATCACAAGAAGCCGATAGCTTTCAAGCGATCGGCTCGGTGTCTATGCTGTCGATAACCGACATAACAGACGCAGAGACGGCGCTTAGGCACGGGATTTATGGCTACATTGAAATTTCTGCTGCGCCAGGTACGCCCTCTCTGGTAGGAGTAACGCAGGACAGCGCGACTACCGATGTAACGATCCTACTCAGCTTTGTTTCGCACGCGCCTGACACTAAAAATGAGGCCAAGGTCTCGGTCGACCTCAACAGTCCAAACGGATTGACGATAGAGCAGTACACTGAGGATGGCGTAATCAAGCTGAACGACATAATCAGCTACAATGTCACGGGGACGATAACGATCAGGGCAGGGGAAACAGTGCCAATTTGCGTGACTATTCAGAACTTGCCCTTGAAAGGAGAATCTATCCCATTGGAAGGGGTTGGGATCATGTCGGATTTCGATGTGGCAATAATCCACAACATAGGTGTGAGGCTTTATGGTTAGTAAGAAACAAGCTGTAATATTGCTGGTTTTCATTGCAACAAGTTTAGTTGTTCCACAAACAGTTCTAGCGAATCAAGCATACCTAGGCGGATACTTTGATGGAACACCTGTTCAAACGAATAAGGCAATGGTAAGCGTTGATTTTATGGGCACCGATGCGAGCCAAATTCCATCAAATGACTGGCTGGGGGCGGTTATAAGTGCAGCAGGAGCAAATGGAACTACAATTACTGGGTGGATATATCAAAATGGAATTTCCCTTTACAGAAATAATACAGTATGGTGGGCACCTCAGTCTTGGTATCTTGGTTCTAAGGAATGGCCCTGCGATTTGATAAGCGTTGGTTCAAATTCAACTGTTGCCTTCTACCTGAAAATAGAACAAACATCAACCCAAACGAGATATAAAATATATATTTACCCCACAGATGCAGCATATGACTCAGATAGACCTACTGTATATACATACACCAATACGACAACTACTAGTGAAAATCTTCTAGTTGGAAAGCAACTTCATTATTCAAATAACACATTATATTTTCAAAAGCATTCATTAAGAATCATCCTGAAAGTTCAGTTTTAGCGACTCAATCTTCGGAATTATACTCTGACATATAACTTGATAAATGATTTTTGGTTTGTGCGTGTGCTTGTAAAGATAGAGAAAAAAATCATCAATTTCATGATGATATGATTATTTTTATTTACAATTATAATCAGCGATTTGAAGCTTTTTCAAAGACTCTGATTGTCATACCACAGATTTGTAATCATCTTGACTTTTTCGTAGCCACCATCCCGATAGACGGCTCCTATAAGAGCTTCAATGGTGTCTGCGATCTGATTAGGGCTTACATCTCCTTGTGATTTGTTATAGGATTCTATAGTTACTTTTAGACCCCAATCTCTTGCAAGATCAGGCAGTTTTTCATTGCTTTCAAGGACTGCCCTCCTATTTGATACATCATTAACATTCTCATACCGAGATAGTAGCCTTTCAACCAATATTCCCTTTAAAAGTCCATCACCTAGTAAGCTTAGGCATTCCTGTGATTTGCATTCTTGCCCTTTATCGTGCATTTCCTTTGCGGTAGCTGGCAAAGTCAGCGCTTGATTTAGAATTTTTTTATTAGAGAAGTTATAACCTATTTTATCTTCGAGAATCATTACAGCCCGCTTCTTATCATATCATTTGCATAATTGAATAAAGACATTATGCTATTATGACATGGGGGAATGAATTTCGTTCTCTCTCCACAGCTAAACAAACGGGTTAAAAACAAAATAATTGTCGTAATTTTAACTCGTTTGTAGAAATATATATTTAGAAATTCTCCAATTCTTTTAATATCCATGATAAATGATGGAAGGGCTATATGCATTCAATAAATGAGGTATAGATATGTCTGAAGTGCAGACAGAAAAATGCGTTTTTTTATATACTGAGCCTAATTCAAATGTTTTAAAAGGATGTAGCTTATTCTGGGAACGGATATATGTATTTGAGGCCTTCCTAACAGACCTTTGCCATGACCAAAATCTATTCGAAGAAACAAAACCTCTCCTCGATCAAGGCATTCTAAAAATTGTTTATTTAGGCTCGGGGAATTTTGATGTTCATGACAAAATCTATTATGATATAGGGGAACAAACCTAGAATTACTTGAATAAATATTCTACCCGAATTGCTATTCGCCCTCACTTATCAGGAGATTCAGAACAACGGATAAGCGAATCCACAAAAATTGATCTCATAAAATCGAAAAAAATGGGATGACGCAGTTATTGAGGCAATGTCAGCGAGAGGAATCAAAAAATTACCTGAGAAATTTGAAAAGGATATGCAAAAAGAGTTGTCGAAGTTAAAGATGCTGGATAGAGGAAATCTTGAAAAATGGAACCCATGGAGCGAAAGCGCATTAAGGCATCGGAATGAAGCATTAGAGATACAATTATCGGTCAGTAACTCAATTCATATTGACGAAGCAGATCTCGCTTATTATTCATTAAAATTAAATGGGTTTAAAGAACAAGATGCGAATCGCTATATTTCCGGCTGGAAAGCACTACTACCCTATATAAATAGAGAAAAAATTGATGAATTCTCCTTCAAGGAAATAATTGCGATAAGAAGCAAACCTGCCTGGAGAAAAGCAATGAGCGATCTTGCTGAAATCTGTCGAAATATCTCCGAAAACCCATATGATGAACATTTTAATCAACAAGTGAAGGATGCTGTCGTTAGACAATACCAAGATGTTCTTGAGGAGTATCGCGTTGATCGAAAATCTATAAGGAAAGGAGTTGTAAAAGCAGGTGCACTTGCAGGTATCTCTATCATTCCAATAGTTGGCGCTGCAATTTCAACTTTAGCAGGTGTCGCCGATCCCATACTTAAAAACATAATGGAAAGTAAAAAACAATTAAATCTGCCATTTTTCTTAAACCAGCTTAGAAAATAATTCAGCATGGTATGTGAAAAGCCAACAACTAACTTGTAAAGTATGCATTAGGAGAGGATCGTGGAGTTATTGGTTGCAGCAATTAGTTGTAACAATTAGTTGTAGTTAGTCGTAGTAATTAGTTTATGTTATGCGCGCGCGTGTGTGTCGTGCGTGTAGAGAGAGTTAGTAGGATAGTAAGAGTGGTCGTTAGTAGTAGTTAGTTAAGGAAGGAAGGAAGGAGTTAAATTTTAACCCCCCACACCCAAACCAGGTTCGGAACATGTCCCTAAAATATGATGGCACCTGATGGTGAAATTGATGATGGAGGACCTGACAGGGCTAGAATCCGAAAGGTGGCGTAGCCAGAGCCACGTGTTTGTCTTCATGGACCGTCGGTCTTGAGAAGGGTTGACTATTGTTACTGATCAATGAAAATGCGTTATTATTCGCCAAATGGCTCAGGGATGATGAAGGATTGTATAACTTCGCCTTATCGGAATTGATAGGCCGCCTACTCTGGAACGTGAAGGTTGGTTTTTATTAATATTATTTAGCATTTGTTAATTGTTAACATGCCATCTTTAGATAGTCGTTTGTGGAATTGAAATAGGGTTATTTCTTGTCCCGGTACGACCTCACCCAGAGAGTGTCAGATGCCGCGAGGGCAGCTCCAGCTACCAGTAGAAACCAGATCTCCATGAGAGGGCCCGACTCGTTCATCAAAGAGTTGAAGATATCCGACTAATAGGCTGGGGAAGGGTAGCATGGCTGCAGGATTTTCCTCGCCCATAGCCATGGAGAGAAGTGGGACGAACCCCACGAGGACTGATTGAAGAGAAGGCGTGAATCCAAAATAGGCGAAATAACCCCCAGCAGCCCCTTTGAGAGGTGCGAGGAGAGGCCAGTTGGCGAAGGTGGAGTGAAAAGCATGGGCGGAGGTGAGTGAGTTGGTAAGAGTGAAACAGATTGTAAAGGATGTGGCTGAATTCATAGTAGCTGCCAAAGTGAGCGACATAGAAAGGGGAAAAATGAAGAGCGTTGAACTTAAGGGAATAGATGTCTTGATAGCAAATGTAGACGGCAGGTTCTATGCAATGGATGATAGGTGCGGGCACATGAATGCCATGCTTTCAATGGGGACTTTGAGGGGCCACACTGTTATTTGCCCATTCCATTTCGCCGAGTTTGACATAACCACAGGGAAGAAAATCAAGGAGCCTGCAAAAGAATCCTTCAGAGATATGGATAAGCTACCAGAAGAGATGCAAAAATTCCTCATTTACGCACAGAAACTGGTTGATCCCGTTAAGACATACGATATGCAGACCTATGACGTGAAGGTTGAGGGTGAACAAATCTTTGTGCGCATTTGATATAATTCATACCTTTTTTAATTATTGGATAAACTGCCTGTACATTGGAGAGATCATTCTGGAAGGCGGAAAGAGCGAAGCAGAGCCTAATTCACTTCCTTGAATTATTTGGTAGGCGAGGGTATGATGGAGCACAAGGATCACCACAAGGGGCAGGAGAAGGGCGCAATGGAAGATGCCTCAATGGGGCAAAGTGGGCAGGAGAGAAAAGACGAGAATCCCACCAGCCATGAGATGATGCCCCCTGGGATGACCGGGCAAGACCGCAGTGAGTCGAGGCCTGCGGGCAAGGAAGTAGGTGGCAGTGTCATAGGTGGCGCATTGAACGGTGAGAGATCAATCGTAGTTGCGGTCGAGAAGACCGGAAAGGATACACATCTCAACCGAGTGATAGCCTGCTAAGCAAGCTCGAAAGCAAGTCCCGGAGCCAGGATCTTGCCAACCGAGCAGCATTTTTCTTGACGGTCATTGCCATATCTGTAGGTGGCATTAACCTTGTTGCACGGCTCCTTTTTGGGCAGGGGCCAATTTTGCAGCGGAGCTGGCATTGGCTGTGATGGTTATTTCTTGCCCCGTGCCCTTGGCTTGGCCGTTCCCTTGGTTGTTGCTGTGTTAGTATCGACTCCTCCCATTGGTGCTGTTCTTATGAGCATTAGCACAATAATCGTGGCAATAAATACTCGTTTATTGAAGATCTAGCGTTTGCTTATTGTGATGATCAGCAGAACAGAATTTATTGAGTGGTTTATGATATACTCTGAAATAAAGGTGGGAGAACTTTATCAACATGAGTACACAAACCACTCCCTTTCCTCTTTCCCTTGGGGGGTAATGATGTTTATGGAATTGAACTGAGCAATTTTTTCAAGTCGATTTTATAGTAATTCAATTTGTATCAGAAAGTCTTTGAGCAATTCAATTACTTGGGCATGCAAATCGCCATTAATCCCATGCAAATCAGTGTTAGCCTGGGGTTTTGGTATTGAATTTTTACTGACGGCCCAAACTCTTTTTTTCACTTACTTACTTCATTCTCCTGAAAGCCAAGGTCCCGACCAATATCATCACTATATCGAAGGCCACCATCACGCCTACATCGAACCCGAGGGGGCTCAAAGGCTGCCAGGCTGGACCCAACACGATCGTCCTCAAAGCATCCACACCGTATGTAAGCGGGTTCAGCTCGGATATGGCGGTGAGCCACCCCGGTATATCTGTGCCTCTCAGGGGGAAGAGGGCGCCGCTGAGGAAGAAGAGGGGAAAATTTATGAAACTCTGGACGGTCCCAAAGCCCTCCAAACTCCCAAGGAAACTTGCAATGGTCAGGCCTATGCTTACGATTCCGAAAGTCATAATCAGCATGAGCGGCAGTATCTCCAGGAATGTGGTAAGCGAGACGTCCATCCCCAACAGGAAGCCGAGGACAAATACTATTATCCCCTGAATCATCGCATCGGTGCTGTCTCCCAACATCTTTCCGAGGAAGACCGTTGTCCGCGAGACCGGGGCGACGAGGATCTCCTTCATGAAGCCAAATTCCCTGTCCCAGAGCACCGATATTCCCATGAACATCGAGGTGAACAGGAGGGTCTGGCCGATTATGCCTGGGAAAATGTACTGCTGGTAGCTCACCCCCGGTACAGAGAGCTGAAGCCTCACGCCCGTCCCGAATATGACCAGCCATAGGAGCGGTGTGACGAAGCTGCTGATTATCCTCACCCGGTCCCGCAGGTAACGCCTGACTTCGCGGACCGCCAGAGTGTAGAAGGCTCTGATTTCGGTCATTTGATCGCCCTTCTCCTTGCTGCGGCCGCGCCATAGAGCGCCTTGCCGCCGTCCGGCCGTATGTTTCTCCCCGTGTAGTGGAGGAAGACGTCTTCAAGATCTGGTTCGCGCAGGGAAATCGACTCGATAAATATCCTATTTTGAGTCGCAGTGTCCACTATCCTGGGCACCATATTCTTCCCGTTCTGAACCGTCACCTCAATGGTGTCGTTGACCCTACGGGCTCTTGTCAACCCCATCTTCTCAACCAAGACCTGCAGGAGTCCATTGAGATTGTCTGCCTTCACTATCACGACATCCCCCTTAAGGGTCTCTTTCAGCTCGGCTGAGGTGTTTAGGGCGATGATCTTCCCGTAATCCATTATGGCAATGCGGTTCGAAAGCCTGTCCGCCTCATCCATATAGTGTGTTGTAAGGACGATTGTGATGTCATGCTTTGTTTTCAATTCCAGAATGTATTTCCAAATGTGGTCCCTCGTCTGGGGGTCGAGCCCTATGGTGGGTTCGTCTAGAAACAAAACCTTTGGATAATGGAGCAGCCCCCGGGCAAGCTCCAGCCTGCGCCTCATCCCACCCGAGTAGGTGCGAAGGATGCTGTCGCCCCTATCCTCCAGTTCGACCAGTTTCAGAACATTTTCTATACGCTCCTTCTGTTCGCTGGGAGGAACGCCATAGAGGTTGGCGTGCATGCTGAGGTTCTCTCGGCCGGTCATCCGGTCATCGATGCTTGGGTCCTGGAAAACTAGGCCTATGGACCTCCGCACCTGCATAGTCTCCTTAACTATATCAAAACCATTGACTTTCGCCGTCCCGGAGGTTGGCTTCAGCATCGTGCACAACATGGATATTGTTGTGGTTTTTCCGGCGCCATTTGGCCCAAGCAGGCTGAATATTTCCCCGAATTCTACCGTGATGTCCAGCTGGTCAACTGCCATCAAGGAACCGTAAGATTTTGTCAGCTTGTAGGTCTCTATGGCGTGGGTCATTGGGCCAAATCATCATTCCCTGATATTATCAAATGCCTATAATGGATAAACCTATCTTTCAAAGCCCAAAGGAGGCAATTTCTGGGTACAAAGGCAGGAGCCGAGGGCAATGCTGGCTGTCATGAATTTTACAATTGGCTTCGCCACTGTCCTCGGCTGTCTATTTTTGTTTTCTGCCAAAATCAGGGTTAAGAGTGACCTGCCAATGCAAGCTTGTGGCAAGCGCCGATTTTCAAAACCTTTTGTTAAAGTTACTGGCTGCATTTTCGTAAAAAAAGGGAAAGGGGATCATACTAGTCAATGAGCCTCTTGATCGCTTCTTCCCGGGGAACTGCAACCATGGTCTCTGTCATAATGAAATCCGCGAAATTGAGGCTGGCCCTCATCGCATCCTTCTCGTTAGGGGCTTCCATTATCATGACCGTGTCGTATCTCCCTAGGGTCCAATAGACTTTGAACTTTCCTCCGTGCGCCTCCATGGCTTTCAGTAGCTCGGTGGCCGCATCCGTATCCTTTTTGGTCGGCTTTTTCCTGAACCTGCCCAAGACGATGAAAATCACCGTTTCACCCCCTTTACACTCCCGCCGAAGAGACATTAATCTTGTGGGGCCAGCAAGAGGAAGAAGGGCCTTTTTTCAAAGACGCCCGGGAATGCCTGAACGGGCGCTCGGATCTGGTTTTGTATGGCTCGATGGAGAAATAACTCTCGGTCCTTTGAAAAAAGAGAACCAATAGTTGAGGAGGAAATCGGAGGCGGACAGGATGCTAGATGAGGCCCTGTTGAACTTCGTTGAAACTTTGCCCTCTTCATCTCCCCCTGCCCTGGTGGAAGTGCCCTTTGGCGGCTCCCGGACCAAGGTTTAAGAGGACAAGATGCGATATCAAGGGTGGCTCTGGCTGGGAATATGGCACAAAGGGTCACCAATTCCAACTGGCTCTCCCCGGGCGCCGAGACTAGGCGGAGCGTAATAGAGGGATTCGGAACCTTCGCCAGGCGCAGGATAATGGCTGGCGAGCTGATCGCCGCTTTTGGCGGCAGGGTGGTCACCCTCAGGGAATGGAGGGGGCTGCCCGAGGAGGAGCGGAGGAGGTCGCTTGCCATACATGACGACCTTGAGCTGGTCCAGTGCAATCGGAGCCATCCCGGCGATGGCGACTGGATCAACCACAGCTGCGAGCCCAACGCCGGGATCCGCGGCCAGATCTTCTTGGTGGCGATGAGGGACATCGAGGAGGGCGAGGAGATAACCTTCGACTATGCGATGGTCATTTGCGACCCGGATTTCAGGATGGAGTGCAGGTGCGGAAGGAGAAACTGCAGGAAAATGGTCACGGGGAACGATTGGAAGGAGCCAGGGCTCCAGTACCGCTACCGCGGCTTCTTTTCGCTGTACATACAGGAGAGGATCAATGGGGGGCATCGTCCCCCTCAGCTGTCCAGCGACTGAGGTCAGGATTGGAAACCCTTAGCAGCAAAAAAAGCAATTGATCCAGCCTCCTTCCATTTTGACAAAATAAAAGGAACCAGCGCGTGGCTATCCTCAAAATATTTTTTACTCCGCTTGCTTCAGAAGATAATTGAGAGAGGTAGTGATACCATGCTGCCCACTGGTCCTTTGATGATCGAGCATAGGGTAATTGAGCGGATGATAAGACTGATCAGAGATGAGGCTTCAGCCCTCAGGGTCACGAAAAAACCCGATGCTGCTTTCATTGATGCTGCCGTTGACTTCATCCAGGGCTATGCCGATGAAACCCATCACGGCAAGGAAGAGAACATCCTCTTTCGGGAACTCGAGAAGAAGAAATTGAGCCCGGACCACCAAGCCCAGCTGGAAGGCCTCATCAGCGATCACAAGGCAGGACGGAGGGCGGCGGCAGAGCTAAACGATGCGCGGAAAAGATATTTTGATGGGCAGTTGAATGCGCTGGATACCATCATTGAGAGAATGGTGTTCTTGACGGTGCTATACCCAAAACACATCCAGAAGGAAGACAAACAGTTCTTTGTTGCGGCGATGAAATACTTCACGCCAGAGGAGCAAGAGGCCCTATGGGAAGAGGGGCATGCCTTTGACCGGAAAATGATTCATAAAAAATATGACAGGATCGTTGGGGAACTGGAGTCGAAGAGGGATATCCCCCCTCCGAGACGCCAGCAAAACTGGCTGGAATACCTGTGACCGTCCCGAAAGATGGCAGGTCCCGCCCCTCCTATGATTGCCGCTTGCCCTGAGGCCATAATTTGGGCAGATAGACCTGCTTTGGCGCACAGAGCGCTGCAACGAAGGCCTGGCGGAGGCTAAGGGCCCCGAGGGGGCATTCCTTTTTCCCGGATTCCCGGCACTCAAGGTTTAAAAGATATCCGCACAAGTTATCACGCATCATCGCCGAGAGCCGTCCTTGGGGGGCAGAAGGTGCTATCGTTTAAAAAATTGCTGGAGTGGATGAAGGCACACCCTGCCCCCCTCAAATGGACTGTGCTGTCCTTCGCCGAGCTGATAATCCTGATCCTGGTGCTCTGGTATGCCACATTCCCCGCCTCCGAGTGGGGGTCCTCGCCAAACTACCCCCACATGTACTTCGCCTACATCCTCTCGAACCCGGCCCAGGCCTTTTTCTCCATCAACACAGGTCCAACGGGAAACATATCATGGCTTGTCGTGCTCGGCTATGGCTTCCTAGCCCTCGAGACCCTCCTCCACTGCCTTGGAAAGCATAGGGGGGTGGAGTACATCATCGCCAACTGGCAGTACCTTGCCTATGCATGGCTCCTGGCCCTCTTCACTGTGTCCTTCCAGAATGCCGCCCAGTACTATGGCTGGTACTGGAACCCTGCCACCAACAGCCTAGGCTACGTCGACACCTGGACCCACATTGTTTCCTCCTGTTTCATCTGCAGCCTTGCCCTCCCGTTTGCCATTGAGAGGTACTTCGGGTGGGACCGGAAGCTATTCTGGGCCCCTCCCCTGATGCTGCTGGCCTTCTTCTCCATCGGCTGGGAGCTGGCGGAGAATGTCGCCCTGATCCTCCAGCCGGGATCCTTCTTCAATACCCCCATCAACTCGGTTCAGGACATCATCTTCGGGACAATTGTCGGGCCGCTCCTCGCCCTCTGGATCTACGGGCGCCTCGTTATGGACCGAAAGGGATGATCAGCCATGGCCCCGAACCCGCTCCATGCCCTCGTCCTCCTCCCCCTCTACTTCAAACGCCCTGACCTCTTCGACCCGCTGGCGCTGGTCATCTCCGGCGTCGCAATTGACCTGGACGTGGTCTACTCCTACATCATGGCCTACCCTTCCCACCATCTGGCCCTCCATAGCTTCGTCGTCGCTGCGACCATCTACCCGCTGGTTGTCTCGCTCCTGGTCTACTACTTGGAGAGGCGGGCAGGCAGGCGGTTTGCATGGGTCTACGGTAGGATTAGGTGGGGCGAAAAGGTCTCCTACCCCTTCGCCACCATCTTCGCGTGCTCCCTACTGGGCGGCCTGAGCCACATGTTTATCGACGTCTGGTCTCACCCGGTCTCGCCATTCATCTTCTGGCCCTTTTTATACCTCCCCTCCAACCCGCTTTATCTGGGGGTCTGGTCGCTGGCCATTGATGCTGCCGTGGTGCTGGTGAGTGTGTATGCCCTCTACTTGTGGGCTCAGAGATGGAGGGCGGCGTCCAAGCCCCCTGCTGCGGACAGGAAAGAATGAGCCTTTGGCCGTCCTGCGGCAGGAAAAATTGCCTTCGGCGCCGCCTGAGGCATGAAAACCTGCCCAGATGCCCTTTCTCCCGCCTCGCACCCCTGAAAAATACGATGTTAAGCCAAGGAAAGCTTTGAACAGGGAACATGGGCGACCCTTGGAACCCTTAAACAGGGGATAATACCGTAAATGATTTATTTACCATCAGTTCCATGGAAATAATAGAGTGGATGAAATTTGGCTAAATGTCCAAAATGTGGGAAAGACGCAGCGAAGCCAACGAAGACATGGAAATTGGCTCCAAAAGGTAAGAAGCCAATTAGCATCGGCCTCTATAAGTGCGCCAACTGCGGAACATTCTTCCGTGCTGCAATGAAGTAGATTTTTTTTTTCGTTTTTTTTATTTTAATGAACTATTCTGGGCCGATTCCATGGCTCCCGGCACATTCCGATGGTGGGGCATCCCATTCACACCCTCCCTGGATAGCCTTATCTTGCCGGAGCTCCAAGTCCCTTCCATGGTGTCAACACCGCTACCACCGGCTCATGGCCGGTCTAGGCTCATCTGGCTCTTGCCCGCGCTTGTTGTCGCCATCGTGGTGGTGGCCCTGTGGGGCCTGCTCTGCTGCAGCGGAGGCGGAGCTGCGAACCCCACCCGGGCATCATCAATTCCGTCCGGTGCGGTGAAGGTTTTGCCAGGCTCCGACCAGTATCCCCCCATCCTCGTTTCGGGTGAATGGTATGACCCCGTGCCAGCGCCCTCGGCCATCAATACCGCCGGTGGTGAGGATTCCCCCTTCATACTACCCGACGGCAAGACCCTGTACTTTTTCTTCACCCCAAACGTGACCGTCCCTGCCGAGAAGCAGCTCACCGACAGGGTGACAGGCATCTATGTCTCAAGGATGGCCAACGGCTCTTGGACCGAAGCCGTGCGCGTGGTGCTGGAGGATCAGGGTAAGCTGGCACTGGACGGCTGTGAGTGCGTCCAGGGGAACGTGATGTGGTTCTGCTCCGCCCGCGAGGGTTACTCCGGCATCAACATCTTCACGGCCAACGCCTCCGGCGGCTCGTGGTGCTGCTGGACCTATGCCGGCGACCTCCTCAACGTAAACTATAGCATTGGAGAAGTCCACCTCAGCGCAGACGGGCAGCGGCTCTATTTCCACTCCAGCCGCCCCGGAGGGCAGGGTGGCCTGGACATCTGGTATACTGATAGGGCAAACGGGACCTGGCAGTTGCCTGCCAATGTTGGTGCCGTCAACACTGCAGGGGACGAGGGGTATCCTTTTCTCTCCCAGGACGGCACCGAGCTCTGGTTCACAAGGACGTACCTGGGGACGCCAGCCATATTCCGGTCCCTCATGGTGAACGGTAGCTGGTCCTCTCCTGAGCTCATAGTCTACCAATTTGCAGGCGAACCGACGCTGGACTCTGCGGGGAACCTGTATTTTGTCCATCACTTTTACTCCAATGGCACCATGGTGGAGGCCGATATCTATGTCGCCTACAGGAAGTGAAGGTGGTCAGGCTCTGGCCCTCATCCGCCCCATCCCCCTCATGGCCACGACCAGGGGGACTCCGATGGCGGTGGCCACCACAGAGATCACAACCCTCTCGATGGCCGTGACTGGGGTCAGGGCGATGAAAAAGCCCGCAGTCGGGCCGAGGACCAGGGCGAATGTCACCGTCCCAACCATGTGCCCTGCCATGGTCGCCGGATAGCTTGCCAGCAGCACACCCAGAGCAAGCTTGGCCTTGTCGCCGCTCTTCAGCAGCTTCGTTATCCATCCTCCCAGGAGGATTATCTCCACCAGTCCAGCCAGATGAAGCATCGCGTAGGGCCATGCCTCCCTCCCTACGGGGAGCATGAACCAGGCTGCTATAGGCGCCGCCAGGGTAACCGCGGCCAGATGCCAGCCCCTGGCCGGTCCCACCCTCTCCCTCGAAAGGAGGGCCGCCAGCAGCGAGGTGGCAATGGCGGGCGGCGTGAAGAGGAGGCCTATCCCCCCTCCCGTAATGGCCTTACCAACCAGGGAACCCATGAACGACGCTAGGGGGCCGAGGGCAACGCCCAGTATCAGGCCATAGCCGACATCCAGGGCGCGGGAGAGGTCGATCTCTGTCCCCGGCGCGCCAATGACCGGGAAGCCCGGCAGAAGCGTTACCGCTGCGTAGACGGCAGCCAGGAGACCCACGAGAGCAATGTCGAATGCCCTCAGACCCATAATGCGCACCAATCACAAATGCCTGGTTGGTGCAAATAATGGTTGCTGTGGGCACCTAGGGCAGCAGCTCTATCTGGTAGATCTTCGGCCAGTACTTCCCCGTCACCAGAATGCGGCTGCCAGCCGGATCGAAGGCGATGCCGTTCAGGACATCCGCCCCTGCTCGGTCGGAGGGGCTCAGCAGGCCGGCGAGGTTGACCCACCCGAGGACCGTCCCGTTCTGCGGTGAAATCCTCGCAATTAGATCCGTCTGCCACACGTTGGCCCACACCTCCCCGTTTATGTATTCCAGCTCATTGAGGTACACCACAGGGTTTCCGTTGTCCGTGACCTGCACCTGCCCCACCACAGTCAAGGCCACGGGGTCAAGGAAGTAGAGTGTCGACGACCCGTCGCTCATTATGAGGTGGCTCCCGTTCTGGGTCAGCCCCCACCCCTCGGTGGCATAGCTGAACTCCTGCAGGAGGGTGAAATTGAGGTCGTATACGAACCCCTTATGGGACTGCCACGTCAGCTGGTAGAGCCGGCCACCCAGGATGGTTATCCCCTCGCCGAAGTACTGCTGCGGAAGATCCAGCGATTTGAGAACCTCCCCCGACGCCAGGTCATATTGCCTGATGCCGGATTTCCCATATAGGCCGGTCCCCTCGTACAGGTACCCTTGGAAAAATACCAGCCCCTCGGTGAAGGCTGTTGGGTCATGGCTGAAGTTGGCCACCACCCTGTAGCCATAGACCGGCGTCCCGTTGGCCGGCACCACCGGCGGAGAGGCCATCCCCAGGAACACATAGGCTGCCGCAGCCAGGACAGCCACGGCCACAAGAACGACCAACAGCCTGTCAATGTCCCTGCCCATGGTCACACTGCCACACCTACTACCTGTTCTAATGATTAGATATTCTTATTGACAGTAAGGATGCATGGGGCAGGCTGGTCATGGGGGGAGGAGATATGTCCGCGAATAGATGTCCACGAATATCCTCACAATAGCCGGAATGAGTATTACCGCCAGGAGCTTTGATATGAAGCTGATGTCGAATGGCCACTCGGGTGCTGCCCTGACCCTCCTGTCCCTGAGCTCTAGGCGGAAAAGGTTGCCCATTATAAGCATTACCTGCTCCGTGGTCGCCCCTGCCGGTGACATGAGGGCCGCGTCCAGCTTGCTCTGCCACCGTTCGTATTCGTCGCTCACGCCATTGAGGAGCCTCCTTTTGATGGAGACGAGGGTGTTGTGGATGTTGTAGAATGGGAGCAGCGTCCCCACAGCCCCCAGCACTACCAACAAAATGAGGGGCGAGAAGAGAAGCTCGAGGAGCATTGAGGCATTGGCAGTAAGAAGGGGGACAACCAGCGCCATGGTGGTGGCAACATAATAAAATATGGCGAAGATAAGTGTAAGGGTGGTCACACCTCGGAATTTTTCAATCGTGTTGGACGAGATGTCTGCCTTGAAGGGCTGTCTTGATATCAGGTAGATGGTTATCCAAAGCGATGCCCCCATCCAGATACCTGTGGCCATAACGAAATCGATGATGAATATCAGGACATAGGCATATGCTCCCCAAAGGGTTCTGGGGGGAGCCGAGAAATTGAGGCCGCTTGGAAGGGTAACGTATAGGACCATTGCTATGGCAAGGATGGCAAGGGTGCTGCCACCGAGCCGCGAGATCTTCCCTTCAAACTCCTCGAATTGGCCACTGTCCATGTCGAAGAGCTGCTCGAACGTGCCCACAGTTTTTGTCAGGGCCTTTGTGAGGCCATAGGCACCGGTGAGCACTATCATCATGGACCCGAAGAGGAGCGGAACTATCTGGTACCAGTGCAAGTAGAAGTCGAGCTGCCCATCCACAAGGGCCACCATGAATCCAATGAACCATATCATGAGGACGAAGAGGAACCTGACGAGAACCTGGACCTTCATCCCCCTATCGTAGAGAGGCAATCTGCTGAAAATCCATTCAGTCCAAATCATTGCCCTTGGCATGAACCGCCCTTCCTCATGTGGCTTATCCATAACTTCTACTGACTATTCCTATAGCGCTTACCGTCTGTCCTCCCCCACGGAGGCACGTCTAAATAGACGCGAGTAAAAGATCCTACGGGTTGGGGAAAGGGCAGGAGGAAAAACGATGATCGATATGCTCTTGGCGACGATAGGCATTGGCACCATATTGGTGGTCACACTCATGCTCGCGACAATCTACCTCACCTGGAAGAGGAGGAAGGAGGGGAGATTGTCCCCCACCAACTACCGCGCATTTTTCATCATGGGCCTGACCTGGTTTATTGTGGGATCGGTGTTGATGGCAGCCTCCCTGTACATTGGGATGCCGATCCTCTATGCGATCCCACTCTTTGCCCTGGGCGCCGTATACCTAATCATCGCACTCCTCAACAGGGAAAGATGGAATGAATGAGCTGGCGGTATCAAATCCCTTCTGCCAGGATCTTCCTGAAGGCGCTCTCCAGGAGCTGCTTGCTTGTGAAGGGCTTTATCGTCTCCGTTATGACCGAGGCCGAAAGCCCTGCCGTAAGTGGCTCCAGGGGAGTCCCAATCCTGGACCTAAATTCGAATAGATCCCCGCAGATGGCATGGAAGACATATTCATAGGCACCGACAGCCGAAGCCGCCTCCACAATGTTCGGGTTGTTGGCGATATAGTCAAAAAGCTTCTCCCTGAGCTCCTTTCCAACCCCTGTTCGGGTCCCGACCCAGACATCAGCTGTCATCCCCATCTTTGCCCAATTGATGTTAGCGCTGAAGCCGCGGATGACCCCGATCTCTTGGAGCCTCTCCACCCGTCGGGCCGCAAGCCGCTCGTCGATGCCAAGCCTCTTGCCGAGTTCCTTGAAGGTAATCCTCCCGTCATCCACGAGCAGCTCGAGGAGCTTCTTATCCAGAGTATCCAAATGGTCTTTTTTCAGCCTCATGGCTTGCCACCACTGTATGAATTTAATGACTTTGAATATTTATATTTTTGTCATTTTATGTCGCTAAATGATTTGTGGAAGCAATAAAAACGCAAAATATTTATATTTTTTGCGCAAGTATTAGACAGGGAGCCTCCCAGGGATCCGATCGCCTCAATAGGGGGACGATCTGCCAAATAACTCCGCCCTGGGGCTCAACCATTCCAGGGTGTCTATTATGAATGAATACGACATAGAGATGCAATACTTCAAAAAAGATGTGAAAAAGAACAAGGGTGTTGATCTCAATATCGACACAATAAAGTCCCTCTGCCAGAAGCACGGCCTCGATTGCAAGATCAAGGAAAAATCGCCAAGTGGCTTCCCGATGGTCTCAACCACAGTGGTGAGCAGGGACCCGGAAAGCCTCAGGAACTTCGCCAAGGAGGTAATAGGGCTCTACGGAAAGCCCGAGATACCGGGAGGCTTCTTTGCAGGAGCCTCAAGGAAGCAGGGTCTTGAGGCAATAAAGGGAGTTCTGGCAGAGATCTCCGCGTGAGCTAGCTGATCGACACCTTTGTGACCGTCGGAATCTCAAGCAGCTTGGATACCACCTCGCCTGGTACCCTTTTTTCAGTGATGATCAGCAGCTTCGGGTCGGGGTTGAGGTCAGGGTCCTCTGCCAGGATCTGCCTGATGCTGACCTTCGCCCCCGATATGAGGGCCGTGGCCTGGGCTATGACTCCTATGGCGTCGGGCCTTGCCCTGATCTCCACAACACTGTAGCCGAGGGCGGGCGCGATGTCCGAAAGGAAGCCTCCAGCCGGCTTCATCCCCGAGAAGATCATTCTCATCCTCTTATCCTGCATTATATCCTCCACCGCCTCCCTCACGACCCGCCTGTCCACGTTGACCCCACGGGACATGGTTCCGTCCGGAATCTCGATGCCGCCGCAGACGATCTTGCCCTCCTCGTTGATGCCGAAGCCCAGCTCCACCATCCGCCTCGCCACCTTGAGCTTTGCCGGGCAGCCCCTAAAGAAATGAACTATCTCCTTCCACATAGCCAATCCCCTGATAATATTTGCTGCAGGGTCTTAATACGGTCCTCGCCGCCCGATGGTCCCGCTGAGACCTCAGTCCACGCCCACCACAATCGTGCCCAGGCGCCTATCCGAAGGATCAGCGCCCAGCAGCCCTTTCAGGTAGTTGTCTGCGGGGGGCGATGGGCTGGCCACAACCGCACCGCAGGCGCAGAGCTCTGCGATCTCCATGGGCATCATGTGGACCCTCATCTCCGTGGTCCTCTCCTTCAGGATGCCCAGCTTCTCCTTGTAGAATACGAGGTTACCTGCCACGATGTCTCCCCGTTCCTTGCTCCGCTTCAGCTCCTCCTCGTCGTAGACGTCTTTCCCGACGAGTTCGTCCCCGCAGTAGAGCTTGATGTAGGAGCAGCGGGGCCAGACCATTGTCTCGTCGGTGAGGCAGGCAAAGACATTCCTGCGGGACACCGCCTCCCTTAGGCCTACGTTGATCCCCTTGCAGAGGCCCATCAGGACCTTCTCCTCTGCCTCCCGCTCCAGGTTCAATGCCGCCTCCCTCTGGGGGGCCTCAAGCCGCTGGACCTTCAGTATCCCCTTCAGCTTTGCCAGAACTTCCTCCGCCCTAGAGCAGGCATTGCCCATTCATGTCCCCCCATTTCTTACCTCTTCACGTAGCGCCTGACCACCTTGGGAGCCTTTATGGCCGCCACAGTCTCCGGGTACTCCTCCAGGTGGCTGTTGGGCATGTACATGGCGTTTATGTACTCCTCCTCGAAGATGGGCTCTCCGGCCAGCTCGGCATACTTCATGGTCGCATCGATCCTCTGGGCCTCGGCCCTGGCGTCGAGGGACTTGAGGCACATCCTTGCCCCCGATCCCGCCGTGTTGCCGAGGAAGGAGATCCTGTCCAGCGGCATCTCCGGTATCATGCCCAGCGTCCTGGCGCTCTCCGGGTCGATGAAGTTCCCGAAGGCGCCGGCAATGATTATCTCGTTCAGGTCCTCCTTCCTGAAGCCCCCCAGCCTCATCAGGGTGCTGTAGCCGCCGTACATCGCCGCCTTGGCCTTCTGCACCTCCCTGATGTCGTCTTGGGTGAGGACCACGTCCTCCTTCCCGCTGGAGGTCTCCTCCCTGAAGGCCAGGATGAACTCCCTGTTGGAGCCCTCGCCCCTCATCCTCCTGTGGCCCTGCAGGATGATCCTCCCCGAGGTATCTATCACCCCTGCCTTGAGCGCTTCGGCGACGGCGTCGATAATCCCGGAGCCGCAGATGCCCCTGGGCTTGCCGTCGTCGATGGTCTTGTAGGTGACCTCGAAGTCAGGGAGGACTTTGACCTTCTCCAGGGAGCCGCTGGCCGCCCTCATGCCGCACTTGATGTGCGCCCCCTCGAAGGCAGGCCCCGAGGCCGTGGAGCAGGACCAGATTCCGTCCCTGTTGCCCAGCATCACTTCTGTATTGGTCCCCACATCCATCAGGAGCGTCAGCCTCTCCTTGGTGTGCAACCTTGAGGCCAGTATATCCGCTATGGCATCGGCCCCCACAAAGCCAGCCAGGTTGGGGAGCGCATGGACATAGCCTGCAGGGTTGATGGCGATGCGCATATCCCTTGCCTTGGCGTCATAGGCCTTCCCCATCCCCGCCGGATAGGGGCTGAGGCCCAGGCTCTTCACCTCAATCCCCATGAAGAGGTGGTGCATGGCGGTGTTCCCCACCACCACAAGCTCGGAGAAATCCCCCTTCAACAGGGCTGTGTCCGCCAGCCCCTTCTCAATGAGCTCATTGATGCCGTTGACTATGGTCTGCTGGATCTCCAAAGATTCCTTGGCCCCCATGCTGGCATAGTTGATCCTGGAAATGACATCCTCGCCGAAGCGGATCTGGGGGTTCATCATGCCGTCGGCGAAGATGAGGTTACCGTCAGTGAGGTCGACGAGGAAGACCGCCAGCTTGGTGGTGCCTATGTCCACTGCAACGCCAAAGTTCTGCTTCCTCGTGTCCCCTGCTTGGACGTTTATTATCTCCCCTGCCCTGATGGTGACGGTGACCTTCCATTCTGCGGTCCTCAGGATCTTGGGTAGCGCTCTGCTGACCAGGTAATCCAGAGAGAGGTTGGGATGGCCCATGGCTGCCAGGGAGTCAAGGAGGCGCTCATCGTCTGCCTTGGGGTCGCGGAGCGTCGGGGGGCTCAGCTCGAGATAGACCTTCTGCACGTTTGGCCTTATCTTCACCGGCGGCTCTTTGCCCATAATGACAAGGCGCTGCCTCCCAACCCTGCTCTGGTCCGGGACCCTGATTATGACATTTCCGTGGACCCGGGCCTGGCAGGCCAGGCGATATCCGTGGGAAAGCTTATCGGCAGGTATCCTCTTCCGCTCCTGATCTGTGGGGGGCGAGAGTTCCCCCTGCAGCACCTCCACAACGCATTTTCTGCAGTAGCCCTTGCCACCGCAGATGTTGGCCAGGTCGACGCCGCCATCGATAGCGGCTGCTATAACTGTGGCTCCATCCTCTACTACATTTCTCTTCCCTTCGGGAAGGAATTTTACCTCATGTTTCACCTTTTTTATCCTCCATGAAATGTTTGATAACCATTGATGGCGGACCCTCCATGGTGACCTTCCCGCCAGTCAGCAGGATGCACCGGTCTGCCACCTCTTCCACGAAGTCGAGCTGGTGGCTCACCAAGATTATCGCAGGCCTGAAGGTTGCCTTCACCCTCTTGAGTGAGTTGGCGATCCTCCTCAGGGTCAGCGGATCCAGGTCGCCAAAGGGCTCGTCCAGGATGAGTACCTTGGGATTGAAAACAAGGGCAAGGGCGAGGGCGATCCTGATCTTCTCACCGCCCGAGAGCTGGTAGACCTGTCTCTCGAGGATCTCGGGCTCGAGGCCCATTTCCCGCAGGGCAATCAGGGCAACCTCCCTGGCCGCCTCCGGGTCCTTGGACCTGAAGAGCTCCCTGATCACCTCTCTCTCCAGCCCAACCTCCCTCAGCTTTGCCGACATGTCCGAATCAGTCATGTCCGCCGCCCTGGAGAGGGCATCGACTATTTCCTCCCTGATGCCCGCCTCCTTCGCCCTCCTCAGGGCATTTTCCATCATCCTGTAGTCCTTGATGCCTAGCCTTGCTGCGAAGAGGTCCAGCACCCTCCCCCAATAGGGGAGGTCGAACTCCTGGTGAAGTATGCCGATGTGGGTCCTGGCGTGGAGGCTCTTCCTCCCGAACTTGCCCAGGGCCACCCACTCCCCCCTGTGCAGCAGCAACACCTCTCCCCTGTCAGCCAGCTCCAGCCCAGCAAGCATCCTCAGTATGACCGTTTTTCCGGCGGTGGACGGTCCTACTATGCCGACGATTTCGCCACGCCTGAAATCTAGGCTGGTCTCGGCGAGCTCGAAGACCTTGCCATAGTCAAAGAGCTCATAGAGTTTGTGCGCGCCGACCATCCGCAGCACGACAGGCCCTTTGACCTCCTCCTTGGCCAACGGCTTCTCTAGGTTCGAGAGGAACCGCCCGAGAACCCTCTCCACGCCCCCCTCAGCCGTAACCTTCCCCTCCTCCAGCAGCAGGAGCCGGTCCGCCAGCTCCCTGTGGATCTGCGGGTTGTGGGAGGCGTACACTATCGAGATGCCATAGGATTTCCTTGCCATCCTGAGAGCCTCCACAAGGCCATCGCGGCTCCTTGGGTCTGTCATGGTTCCCGGCTCATCTAGGAGGAGAAGCTTCGGCTTTCTCGTAATCTGCCTGGCCACAATGAGCCTCTGCTTCTCCCCGCCGCTGAGGACCTGGGACCAAAGCTCCGCCCGGTTCTCCAGGCCCACTGCCTTCAGGACCTCCATTGCCCTCAACCTGTATTCCCCCAGCTCCGCCTCGTCCTGGGG
>CAYZHK010000005.1:0-36541 GCA_964477685.1 uncultured Nitrososphaerota archaeon | reverse complement strand
ATCAAAGGGGGGGAGGGCCCTCAGCAGGGACAATGCCATGAAGCTCGCCCTCTTCTGGATCGCCACCCCCTTGGTTTCGCTCCTTCTGGCCCTGCTGCTCCATGCGGTGATACTGGGATAGGGCTGTCTCTGCATCCCCGGTTCAGGCCCTGAGGAGATATGTGGCATTCTCCAAGGCAGCCGCCACCGATTGGCGGCCACCCCTCAGCAGGGGCATACCATGGCCCGGCAGGAGGGCCTCGGCATCCAGCCCTGAGAGCCTCCTGAGGCTCTCCAGCATCTGCCCGCTGTCGCCGCCCGCTGTGTCGGTCCTGCCGAATAGGCCGGAGGAGAAGACGGTGTCGCCACTTATGAGGAGCCGCTCCTCCCGTGAGTAGAAGCAGACGCTTCCGGCCGTGTGCCCCGGCGTCCTCAGCGCCTCAAGGCCGAGCCCCGCCAAGGCCTCTTTGCCTTCCTCCATATCCAGGATTTCCATTCTCCCCAGGCACTCCTCGGCCAGCTCCCTGTCAGCCCTGTCCAGATAGACAGGAACCCCGCCCCCGGGGAGAGAGAGGAGGCCGCGGACATGGTCGTAGTGGCCGTGGGTCAGAAAGATGGCCCCCAGGGACTCCTTCCTGACCCCCAGGTGCCGGAGGTAGCGCATAAGGTCGGGGTCGCCGCTGGCGTCAAAGAGGTAATACCTGCCGCCCAGGGTGGCCACATAGACATTGGATGAGATGCCCACCCTGCAGAAGTTCTCGTCATGGATTACCAGGTATTTGCCTGCCCTGGAGATCTCCGAAGGCACGAACTCGGAATCGTCTGGTGGGTTCAACCCTTGGTGACCCCCATGGGGACCATCCGGGCGACGAGGGTCGCTATGCCGAGGTTGTGGGAGACCTCGGCCACCTTGTCCACGTCCTTGTAGGCCCCCGGCGCCTCCTCTGCCATCACCCGGATGTCGGCGGCCTTAACTATTATGCCCCTGCTCTCCAGCTCCCTCTTCACGTCGCTCCCCCAGTACTTCCTGACGGCCCCCTCCCGGCTCATGAAGCGCCCAGCGCCGTGGGCTGTGGAGCCCCAGCTCAGCTCCAGGGACCTGGGCCCCCCGACGAGGAGGTAGGAGGCGGTCCCCATGCTCCCGGGGATAATGACGGGCTGGCCGACACTGCGGTACTCCTGGGGTATCTCCTCCCTCCCGGCAGGGAAGGCCCTGGTGGCGCCCTTCCGGTGGACGTAGAGGAGTTTATTCTTGCCGTCGACCGAATGGACCTCCCTCTTGGCCAGGTTATGGGCGACGTCGTAGACCAGGTGCATGCCAAGGTGCTCCGGGCTGGCATTGAAGGTCCTCGAGAATGCCTCTCGGGTCCAGTGGGCGATGCATTGGCGGTTCACCCAGGCGTAGTTGCATGCCGCGCTCATGGCAGCGAAGTATTCGGAGGCCTCGGGGCTGGAGGCTGGGGCGCAGGCCAGCTCCCTGTCCGGTATCCTGATGCCGTATTTCGAAACCGCCTTCTCCATCACGTGCAGGAAGTCGCTGCAGACCTGGTGACCCAGCCCCCTGCTGCCTGTATGGATCATGACCACCACCTGCCCCTCGTGTGTGAGGCCGAAGGCTTTCGCAGTGGCGATATCGTAGATCTTCTCAACGGCCTCGACCTCGAGGAAGTGGTTGCCGCTTCCGAGGGTGCCCAGCTGGCCCGAGCCCCTCCCCTTTGCATGCTGGGAGACTTTTGTGTGGTCAGCGCCGCCCATTCTTCCTCCCTCTTCGCACCGCCTAGCGTCCTCCTCCCAGCCGTAGCCCTTCGCGACGGCCCATTCCACTCCGCGGTCCAGGACGTCGTCCAATTGCCTTGTGTCGAGGCGGATGCCGCCCTTGCTCCCCAGCCCTGAGGGGACAATATCGAACAGGCTGCCCACCAGCTGCTGCAGCTTTGGCTTCATATCCTTCTGCTCCAGGCTTGTTAGGAGGAGCCTGACGCCGCAGTTTGAGACAACGAAGCACTCCGCCACAAAATTGTGGGACGGGTTATCGACGCCGATGTCGTAGACCTCGCCATCGAAGGCTTCTTCGCGGATGGATGTTATCCTGTCCCAAAGGATGTCCCCGTCCATTCTCTCCGATGCCCACTCTTCGAACTTGGGGAAGCCCTGCGGAACCCTTACTGAAGTGCCTCTTCCTTCGGAGAAGCCCCGCGCGATGTGTCTTCGGTTCGCCCATGGCTGCTCGTACTCCGGGACGGCCTGTGAGAGGGATTTTCCTCCGACTCTGGCCATGCCCACCGCCAGGGCCACCAGGCTCCTTTCGGCTATGACCGACCGCTTCCAACTCAGCCAGGCAGTGGCGGCCAAAGCAAGGCGCCTCCTCTTGGGGTTATAGGCATAGCTGACCCTGGACCAGAGATTGGCCAGGGATTCGGGCTTCTCCGAGAGCTGGAGCTTCAGGCGCACCTTCTCCCCTTGATCTTCGGAAAGGATGGTCAGGGGCTCAACGCCGAAGTTCTCAAGCATCGCAGCCACCATCCCCAGCAGGCTCATTCCGCTCCTGAGGGAGGATTTGTGTTTGGTGCAGGAGACCACCGGCGGTTCGAAGCCATAGCCATTCACAGTTTCGGGCTTGTTCATCACCGCCCCAAAGTAGCCAGCTAGGAAGCACCTCTGGAGCCACCTTGGGAGCCGCAGGAGCCATAGGGGCAGTTGGGATTGGCCAGTCACCTTATCGCCAGGGGGTGCGCCCAGCCGCTCGAGGAGGATTCGGAAGCTGCGGACGGTGACGTACACAGAATTTTCAATGCTCAGGAAGCTCTTCCCATTGGTAGAAGCCTGCCTTTTCCTGACAATCACCTTTGATGGGGAATAGCCGAGTGAGGCCAGATCCTGCCTCATCTCTTCCATGCCATCGAAACTGCCATAGAACCATGTCCTATTGCCGTTGAAGGAGCCGCCTCCGACAAAGTAGCCTAGGATTCTCAGTAGCGCTGGAAGCGCCCTGCTGTCGGAATGGAGGGGAAGGAGACCCCTCTCTTCGAGCTTCCTTGCGATCAATGGCGGGAAGTCGTCCCTGGAAAGGATCTGGAATTTTTGGGGCGGATCATAGGCTTCCCCTTTGAACGGGTGGAGGGCGGTTCTGTCGCCTACCCTGAGAGACTTCGCCAGCACCATCCCCTTGCCTGTAAGCAGTGGGTGGTCCTTGGTCACCCGGATGGTGAAGCCTGCCTCGGTCATGATCTTAAGGAGGGAGTGTTCTCTCCTCTTCAGCCCCAGTGTGATTGCCGATGGCATGGGCTTCCTGCCGCTGACAGAGACTGCCCTGCCGTGGCTGAATGCCTCCTCTATGGGAATGCTGTAGCCGTCGGGGGTCAGGACCCATGATCCGGCAGGGAGGCAGTTGATGTCATAGCCAACGCCGCCGGGCGAGATCACGCCACTCTCTGGGTCAAAGGCCGCAACACCGCCAATCGGGAAGCCGTACCCCTGGTGGCCGTCGGGCATGGTTATGGAGTATTTGAGAATGCCTGGCAGGTGAGCCACATTGACGCACTGGGGGAGGGTGAGGTCCTCGCCCATCTTCTGGATGAGGGACTCGTCGGCGTAGATCCTGCCGGGGACGTTCATCCCCTGCCGGAAGGACTTCGGTATCTCCCAGATGTTTTCACCGACCCTGTTGAGCTGGACTGAGGAGGGTTTGCTCATGGCAGCCACCGTTAAAATTATTCTGCTGTGCTATCTGCAATACTGAGGGCGTCGATATTTAAGCGTGCATCAGATGTCGACCACGAAGTAGGCTTCCCATCCGCCATCCGTTCGGGAGATGCGCATCAGGGAGTAGGTCATGGCCTTCACCGCAACCCTCTGGCCGTGTCTCTGCGGGTCGTAGGGCTCGCCGTATATCCTTGCCTGGAGGGACGCTGGGCCTGCCTTTGAGCTGATGGCGACCTCGGCCCGGGAGACGGCGAAGCTCTCCGCGTCGAAGAGGTAGAGGAGGTGGTCCACCCACACGTACAGGAGCTGCTCAAAGTCGTCGGCTTTGATGCTCGCCTCCACCGCAGTGGCTTCCCTGACCGATGCGGTGTCCAGCATGACCTCGAAGGTGGCCTTGGCGGCGTCCTCGAAGATGCCTGCCAGGGTCCCGGCCTTGGAATGGACGTAGACGTCCGAGGTGTGGTCGAGGTATTCATAGACCACGGAAATGATCCCCCTTCACTATGGGTGATAGCGCGAAGCCGCTTATTAGCTATGATACTCGGACGCCCGGCGCCAAGGAAAGGATTAATAAAAGCCAGCAATTCTCTATCAATTGAGCCGGGGTGGCTGAGCGGTCAAAGCGCCGGCCTCGAGATCTGGACGAAGGGACAGGTTAGCCGGTTCCTCTTCGGGGGAGCAAGGGTTCAAATCCCTTCCCCGGCGCCAAACCCAATGCGCCTGCCGGAGGGTGGATTTATACACCCCTCCCCGAGAGTCCATATTGTGGCTTCCGGATGGCGGTGGGTGGCGGTTCCACTAAGCTCTCTCTCTTCGATGTCGTGAACCTTGTGGTGGGAGGGATAATCGGCGCCGACATCTACGTTGCCTCCTCGTTCGGGGCGGGGCTCATGGGTCCCGGCTCCATGGTTGTCTGGCTCATTGCTGGCCTGATAGCCATCGTGCTGGCGCTCTGCTTCGCCCAGTGCGCCTCCCTTGTGCCCAAGGTGGGGGGCACCTATGCCTATGCCAGGGAGGCATGGGGGACCTTCGCCGGCTTCATGGTTGGCTGGTCCCTTTGGCTGGCCGAGTGGATGTCCCTGGCGGTCTTCCCCGTCGCCTTCCTCCAGTACCTGATGTATTTCCTTCCCGGTCTGGGCTGGTGGGGGCAGGCTGCAGTGAAGTTCCTCTTTGTGTTGGGCCTTGCGGTCACCAATATCGTTGGTATCAAGGCAGCCGGGCGGACCAACGATGCCCTTACCATGATAAAGATAGTGCCCCTCCTCCTCTTCGTGGCTGTGTCCATAGTATTTGTGACCCAGAACCCCTCGACCGCGGTAGGCAACTATACGCCCCTCTTCCCGATTGGGCTGTCAGGGTTCGGCTCTGCCCTCGTCCTCGTCTTCTGGGCGTATGCGGGGTTCGAGATAGCTGCCATACCGGCCGACGAGATAAGGGATGCGGGAAGGACGATACCCAGGGCGATATTGACAGGGATCACCATAGTCACCATCTTCTATCTGACCACCAATGCCCTGCTCTTTGCCGTGAGGCCATGGACGCTCCTAGCATTGGATACGACACCGCTGGCCACCGCCACTGCTGAAATGCTGAACCAGGCGCCCCTCCTAGCCCTGGTCGGTGCTGCCGTGATAGGCGTGGGGGCACTCTTCTCCATTGCCGGCTCGAACGAGTCGGGCATGATAGGCACATCCAGGCTCGGCTATGCCTTGGCCGTGGACGGGCTGTTTCCCAGGTCCTTTGCCGTACTGCACCGGAGGTTCAGGACTCCCTATCTCGGCATAATCATCCAGTGCGCAACGGCTTTCGCTGCCTCACTCTTCGGCGGGCTGGCCATGCTGGTCACCACGGCTGTCTTCCTGCTGGCTGTGGCATACGCCGCAACGAGCGCCTCAACCTTCTCACTCAAGCGGAAGAACCTCAAAGCGGAGTTCAGGCTGCGCGGAGGGTCGGCCATAGCCATCCTCGGGCTGGCCCTCTCCCTGTATCTCATCACCCAGTGCTCGCCCAACCAGATCCTGCTGGGCTCGGCAATGCTCCTGGTGGGAGTCCCCATGTACATCAAGTACTCCCCCAAGAGGGAGCTGACGGCCCTCAGGGATGCATTCGTCTCCAGCGAGAGTAGGCTGAAGAGGGTGGCCCAGATCGAGCGGCGGTTCCTAGCGCATCCGCTCTATCACATCAAGATGTGGTACAGGCGAAGGCAGGGAAAGTGAAAATCGGCAGGCTGTAGAGCCCCGGGCTGCCGAAGGGGCCCAAGCGGGTATTGCCGGCTCTCGGCCACGCGCCGCCGGTGATGGAAAAAGATAAATATACGATTTATCGTACTTCTAATTTGGAGAGTTCGTAATGGCCAGCAGCGATGGTGTCAGCCCAGTGGTGGAGGAGTACCTTGAATACGTCTACCGCCTGGAAGAGAAGATGGGCTTCGCGAGGACGACCGACATGGTGAAGTTTCTGGGGGTCGTCCCGGGGACAGTCACCAATACCGTGGAGTGGCTGGAGAAGAAGGATCTGGTAACGCACAGGCCCTACAGGGGAGTGAAGCTGACCAAGAAGGGCCGTGAGATAGCCCTCCAGGTCATCAGGAGGCACAGGCTCTCGGAGCGGCTCCTGACGGACATTCTGCACATGGAGTGGGGGAAGGTCCACGAGGAGGCCTGCAGGCTTGAGCACAGCATGACTGAGGAGGTCATCACCCCTCTGGAGGAGGCGCTGAACCACCCAAAGACCTGCCCCCACGGGAACCCCATACCGAGCAGATCGGGAGGCGTTGTTGAGGAAGAGACGCGGCCGCTGCTGGACCTCGAGGAGGGGGAGGAGAGTGTCATTGCAAGGATCACCGAAGAGAGGGCGGACCTGCTGCAGTACATAGGAGGCCTTGGTCTTCTGCCGGGTGTCCGGGTCAGGCTTGTGAAAAAGGCCCCCCTTGAGGGCCCGATCACCATCGGGGTAGGCTCCGAAAGCCATGCGCTGAGCCCCGCAGTGGCGTCAGTGATCCGGGTCAGGGTGTGTGATTGAACATGGGGGGCGAGATGGCAATGGCAGACCCCCGCAGGCGGAAGGTCCCCCTGACGGCGCTGGGGAACGGCCAATCGGGCTTTGTCGATTGCATAGGTCAGGTGGGCGGGAGGGGCGGCAGGGGGTGCAGGGGGTTCGAGAGGAGGCTCATGGACCTCGGCCTGACCTGCGGCACGAAGGTGACCGTTGTGAAGTCCGCCCCATTCAACGGGCCGGTGGAGATCCTTGTGCGGGGATCCCGGCTGGTTCTCGGCCGTGGCATAGCTGAGAGGGTCTTGGTGGAGATAGAAAGCTAATGACCAACAAGCTCCTCATAGCCCTGGCAGGCAATGCCAACGTCGGGAAATCGGTCATCTTCAATCAGCTGACCGGCCTCCATCAGCACATTGGCAATTGGCCCGGAAAGACCGTTGAGAGGGCCGAGGGGACGCTCCACTTCAAGGGCTATCTGATAGATATCGTTGATCTGCCGGGGATCTACTCGCTCTCCACCTACTCCCTGGAGGAACTGGTCTCCAGGGAGTACATTGTCACCGAGAAGCCGGACGTGGTCATAAACGTCCTGGACGCCTCGGTGCTGGAGAGGAACCTCTTCTTCACGCTCCAGCTGATGGAGCTCGGCGTCCCGGTGGTGATAGCCCTGAATCAGGTCGACATGGCAAAGAAGAAGGGCATACAGATTGACGTGGGGGAGCTGGAGAAGATCCTGGGCGTACCAGTGGTGCCCACCGTCGCTGTGAGCGGCGTGGGCGTCTTCCAGCTGTTGGAAAGGGCAATCGAGATGGTCGAGGGCGGTCCGCGGGAAGCGGGTGTCCCGGTCAAGTATGGAGGGGAGATAGAGGGGAGGATCGAAAAGCTGGCAGGCATGCTGGGGGGGATTCAGCTGGCCTACCCCCCGAGGTACGTGGCCATCAAGCTTCTGGAGGGGGACGAGGAGATCGAGGAGGAGATAGGCGAGGCGGACCCACAGATAGTCGGGGCAGCCAGGGAACTCGCCGCAGAGATCGAGAGCCTCCACGGCCACTCCTGCTCTACGGTGATGACGTCGGAGCGGTACGAGGTGGCCGGCTGCATTTCCAGGACTGTCCAGAAACTCGTCGCCCCCATTAAGCCCTCTGCGGCAGAAAGGCTCCATAACCTAACGACCCACAGGGTCCTCGGCTACCCCATAATGGCCCTGGTCATGCTCCTCATGTTCTATTCCATCTTCACCTTTGGGGGCTGGTTCTCAGAGACGCTGAGCTACTTTCTCTACGGGCTGAAGCCGTTCTACGACGCCATCTTTGGGGCAGGGGCGCTTAGCCAGCTGGTCTGGGGGGGAGCCATTGAGGGCGCAATAGCCGGGGTCACCATAGCCCTGCCCTACATCATGCCTTTCTACATCGCGCTCTACATACTGGAGGATTCGGGCTACATGAGCAGGATAGCCTTCCTCATGGACAATGCAATGCACCGGATAGGGCTGCACGGGAAGGCCTTCATCCCGCTCATGCTAGGCTTTGGCTGCAATGTCCCGGCATGCCTGGGGTGCAGGATCATCGAGACGCGGAGGGAGAAGCTGATTGCGGCATTTGTCTCGACGCTGGTGCCCTGCGCAGCCCGCACGGTGATAATACTGGGCCTGGTGGGCGCATTCCTGGGATTCCAATGGGCTCTGGCGCTCTACGCCTTCAACATCCTGGTCATCCTCCTCCTGGGGAGGCTGGCCTTCCGGGTACTGCCTGGGGAGCCGACCGCACTGATCATGGAGATGGGTGACTACAGGTGGTCGGACCCCAAGACCGTCCTCAAGCAGACCTGGTTCAGGCTGGCAGAGTTTCTCAAGATCGCGATGCCACTGATAATCGTCGGGAGCTTTGTCATCAAGCTGGGGGAGCTCCTCGGCATGCTCGAGCCGATAACGGCCGCCCTCAGCCCCGTGACAGTCGCCTGGCTGGGGTTGCCGGCCATCACGGGGATTACGCTGATATTCGGCGTCCTGCGGAAGGAGCTGATGCTGATAATGCTTGCCAGCCTCATAGGCACTGCCAATTTTGCCCTTGCCCTGACCCCGGTCCAGATGATGGTCTTCACCCTGGTTGCCATGTTCTACATACCATGCATCGCAACGATTTCGGCGCTGGTGAAGGAGTTTGGCTGGGGGAAGGCAGCGTTCATCACTGTTTTCGAGATAGTCTTTGCCATACTGCTAGGCGGAGTCGCCTACCGGCTGCTTCCGCTGATTATGTGATGGCTGATGGAGGCCGGGTAAAAACTTGGGTAGGCTGGCCTAGACCAGCTCTATCTCGATGAAGACGTCGTCGGGCACCTGGATCCTCATCATCTGCCTCATGGTCCGGTCGTCTGCGTCGACATCAATGAGCCTCTTGTGGATCCTCATCTCCCACTTGTCCCAGGTCTTTGTCCCCTCGCCTGCGGGGGATTTCAGTGTCGGGACGTTCAGCCGCTTGGTGGGGAGGGGCACGGGCCCAGCAATCTTGACGCCGGTCTTCTCGGCTATCTTCTTTATCTGAGAGCAGACGTCCTCCAGCTTCTGGAAGTCGGTGCTGCTGAGCATTATTCGGGCTTTTTGTGGCATAAAAACACCAGAATAAAAAAAGGATTATTTTGCCAGCGTTGCTGGCTTGATCTCTGTCACCACACCCGCTGCGACTGTCCGGCCCATATCCCTAAGGGCGAACCTTCCCAAGGGCGCAATGTCTGTGTAGACCTCGATGGCAAGTGGCTTTGTGGGCTTGAAGGTGACTATGGCGCTGTCTCCCTGCTTGAGGAAGCTTGGCTTCTCCTCTATGACTGCACCCGACTTGGGGTCGATCTTCCTCTCCAGGTCGAGGAATGTCGTTGCAACCGTGGTTGTGTGAACGTGGAGGACCGGCGTATAACCGGCTGCGATCGCCGTCGGGTGGTAGAGAACGAAGATCCTTCCCTTGAAGGTCTCAGCCACTGCCGGTGGCTTGGCCGTGTCGCTGCAGACTTCTCCGCGGTGGAGGTCGGTCTTCCCGACGCCCTTCACGTTGAAGCCGATATTGTCGCCAGGTATGGCCTGATCGATCTTTGTGTGGTGGGTCTCGATATCCTTGAGCTCTCCGCCCTTGTTGGCCGGCATGAAGATGACGTTCATGCCCTTCTTCATCACGCCCGTCTCAACCCTGCCCACTGGCACGGTGCCGACGCCCGTGATGGTGTAGACGTCCTGGATCGGGACGCGGAGCGGCTTGTCGATTGGCTTCTCGGGAGGCACAAAGGTGTCCATGGCCTCGAAGAGGGTCTGGCCCTTGTACCACGGGGTGTTCGGGCTCTGCTTGATGATGTTGTCGCCCTTCCAGCCTGATATGGGGACGGTGATGATCTTGGAAGTGTCGTAGCCGATCATCCTGAGGAATTTCAGGACGCCGTCCTTCACCTCGTTGAACCTTGCCTCGCTGTAGGCCACTGTCTGGTCGTCGATCTTGTTGACCGCCACAACCAGCTGGTTGACGCCCAGGGTCTTGGCAAGGAAGGCGTGCTCCCTTGTCTGTCCGCCTGGACCCATGCCGGCCTCGTACTCGCCCTTCTTGCAGGAGATGACGAGGATGGCGGCATCAGCCTGGGAAGCGCCTGTGATCATATTCTTGACGAAGTCCCTGTGGCCCGGTGCATCGATGATCGTGAAGAAGTACTTGGGAGTCTCGAACCTCCAGAAGGAGAGGTCGATAGTCATATCCCTCTCCCGCTCTTCCTTCAGCTTGTCGCCAAGCCAGGCGAACTTTGCAAATTCCTTACCCGTCTTCTTCGCCTCTTCCTCGAGCGCGGCGAGGGAACGGTCGTCCAGCCCGCCTGCCAGGAATAGCAGATGACCTACCAATGTGCTCTTACCGTTGTCCACATGCCCCATGACGAGCATGTTCAGGTGTTCTTTCTTGGATGACATTAGCATCTCCTCTAGTTGCCTATTTCTGTTGAAGTTAAAAATTACCCAGTGCTATATAAAGTTTAGTCGGAAATGGAAAATGGATGGTCCCGCTTCCGGCAGGACCTTGGGTGGCTGCTCAGCGGGCGGATATGGCTATCCGTTCGATCTCTTCGCGCTTCTGGACCGAGTAGCTTTTGTTGTCGTTGGCTCCGGCGAGGGCTATCTCGTCCGCCAAGCATTCCTCGATGGGCTTGTTGCTGCCGAAGGAGGCGTTCCTGGCGGCATCGGTGATGAACCTGAGGGCAAGGTCGACCCTCCTCTGGGGGGAGGCGTCCACGGCCTGGGGGTAGGATATGCCTCCGTAGCTGATCCTGGTGACCTCCTCCTTGGGGGCGGAGTTCTCGATTGCCCTCACGAGGACCTGGACCGGATTGTCCTGGGACTTCATGGCCACTATCTCGAGGGCATTCTCCACGATGCTGAGGGCCAGGGCCTTCTTCCCGCCGTTCTTGCCGGGGCGCATGACCCTGTTGGCGAGCCTCTCGACGATGTTGACCTTTGCCTTTCCGAACCGCTTGTGCTCGTGCCTTCCGCAGGAGTGGGGGACGAGGGTCGGGGAGACTGAGATGTAGCCCTTCAGGCCCATGTCCTTCTGCTCGATGTTGGCGGTGTCCCACTTGCCGAAGATCTTGATCACCGATTCAGTGCTGCTCTGGGGATTGGACATTCAATCTACCTCACTGGCTTCTGCTTCTTGCCAGTCATGAGGGCGTTGAGGGAGACGCCGTTGATCTTCACAACCTTCCACCTGACGCCGGGGAGGTCTCCCATGGAGCCGCCTCCGGGGCCACCGATGCCCTCGACGATGACTTCATCGTGCTCGTCGATAAAGTTGAGAGAACCGTCGCCCGGCAGGAAGGCGGTTATCTGCTTTCCATTCTTGATCAGCTGGATCCTTGCGCACTTCCTGACTGCCGAGTTGGGCTGCCTGCTTTCGACTCCCACCTTCTCGAGGACTATGCCCCTGGCCTGGGGAGCCCCCTCAAGGGGGTCTGCCTTCTCGTCCAACCTCAGAAGCCTCCTCTTGTAGTCGCTGAGGCTCCATCGGAAGGTCTTCCTTTTCCCCGCGAGCTTCCTGCCTGCGAGCAAGCCCTTGGGTGATTTTGAACCTGCCATGACCTTCACCTATATCTAGTGCGCCATTCGTAAACGCTTGCAATTATTTAACTCTGTCGGATTGGTTTGGGAGCGCCCAATTCGGGCTGCCAATCGGTCCAGCCCATGGAGAATTCAAATGGGCGCGCCGGCGGCGCCCCGCGCTCTGCGGCAGGAGGGCTCAGCTGATCATTATGTTGTCCATGCCGAAGTGGCGCTTCATGAGGAGTCTCGTCTTCACGACGTTCCTCCCGTTCTTCCCGATGGCCATCCCCTTGTCGTGGGGGTCCACGGTCACCTGGGCGAAGCTGGCGCCCTCCGGGTTCCTGCTGATCTTGATGCCCCTCACCTTAGCTGGGGCGAGGATATTCTTCAGGAATTCCTCCGGCGTCTCGGCGTACTCCACTATCTCCACCGGCCGGCCGATGACCTTCCTTGTCCTCTCGATGTTCATGCCGTTCTTGCCGATGGCCAGGCCCATGTCGCCGGGGCGGATGACGAAGATTATCCTGTTGCTCTCCTGGTCGATGATGCAGTCCTTGGCTATGGCCCCCGTCAGGTTTTCGAGGAGCGCTATGAAGCGCATGTCGTCAGCCGTCAGTTTGATGGATGGAAAGGCTCATTCCTCCTTCTCGAGCTTCAGTATGCTGGACTCGCCGGGCTCGATGATGGTCACCGTCGTCACCGGGAAGGGCTTGCCGCAGAGGCCACCCAGCTCCCAGCTGGAGCCCGGGTAAATGTAGAGCGGGATCTCCCCGGCCGTTACCTTTATCTTCGAGGCAAGGTCCGTGGGCGTGTTTGCGGAGATCACCACCAGCTTTGCCTTCTTCTTGCCAAGGGTCTTGAGGCCGACCTTGTAGCCGACCTCGACCTTGCCCGTCTTGAGGGCGACCTTCAGTTCCTTGGAAATGTCCATCTATTGTGCCTCCTTTGGGGTTGAGAACCTCATGAAGAGTTCGACCAGACCCGTACCCAATGGTATGGGCTGACCTACTATTACGTTTTCCGTAACTCCCTCCAGGGCGTCTTCTTCTCCATGTGATGCCGCATCCAATAAATGCTTTACGGTGACCTCGAAGGCTGCCCTGGCAAGGACGCTCGACTTCTCGCCGCTGATCCCGTGCCTGCCTATCTGCCTTATCCTGCCGGTGGAGGTCATCAGGTCCGCCACCAGGATGACATGCCTCACGTCGACGTCAAGCCCCTGCTGGTCCAGCACCTGGAAGGCCTCCTTGATGATGGCGTTGCGGGCCGCCTCGATGCCAAGGACCTCGGCGATCTCCGAGATGTTGTTGGTGTAGACCCGGGTGGTGTCGATGCCCTTAATCTTGAGGACCTCGGAGAGGTTCGAGCCGTCGGTGTGGAGTACGTACTCCTCGTTCTCCTTCTGGATCAGAACCCTCTTGATGCCCTTGACGCCCTTCAGCCTCAGGGTGAGGATCCTCTCCCTCAGCCGCTTGATCTTGTCCTGGGCGGTGACCTCGGGGGAGATGATGAGGCTCGAACCCTCCACCTCCACCCTGCCTATCTTGAGCTTCTCGATGGACTTCTTGACGAAATCCGTCTCCAGGTCCTTGTCCTGGAGGATCTCGTCGTCCAGGTCCACTATGAAGGAGGCGTTGACCATGTCGTACTCGATGCTCTTGGCGATATTCTCCACCACTATCCTCTCGATCCGCGTTACGACCTCCTTTGCCTTCTCGAGGCTGGACTTGTGCTCCTCGTCCAGGTAGACTGTCATGGTCGGTGTTGACGGGATCCTCCTGGCGTCGACTATCTCGATGAGCCTGGGGAGGCCCAGCGTGACGTTCAGCTCCCTGACGCCCGCGTAGTGGAAGGTCCTCAGGGTCATCTGGGTGCCTGGCTCTCCCACGGACTGGGCGGCCACCGTCCCGGCTGCCTCTCCCGGCTCGATCTGCGCCTTCATGTAGGACCGGTAGGTCTCCTCGATGACCTTCTTGATCTGGCTCTCGGTGAGCTTTGCCTTGGCCAGCTTCTCCCGCAGCTGCTCGATGAGCTGCTCGGTCAGGACATTCCTGTACTCCTCAAGGGCAAGGTCCACGGGGGAAGGCTTCTCCTTCTTGGCCGCCTTCTTGGCTGCCCCCTCGCCCTTTGCATAGGCAGGCTTCTTGGCCTCTGCCTTGGGTGCCTCGGCTGCTCGGGCCTTGGCTGCTGAGGCTTCCTTCTTGGGGGACTCCTTGGCCTTCTTCGGCTTCTCGGCTTCCTTCTTGGGCTTTACCTGCACCGCCTTCTTTGCCTTCTGCTTGTCGTCTGCCATTTCAGTCGCCTCCCGCCGTGACTACCCTCTCAATTATCTTGTCAATGTTGACGGCCTTGCCGTGGTCGCTCTTGGCTGGGTCGACCCCGTCGTCGCCGTACTTGAACTGGAGTATGGAGCCGTCCGTGCCCCTGACCGTGCCGTCGTACTCGACCCTCACGTCCTGGAGGGCGTTGATGAGCCTCCTCTGCATGTAGCCACTCTGGCTTGTCCTTACGGCCGTATCGACGAGCCCTTCCCTGCCGCCCATGGCGTGGAAGAAGAATTCTATGGGGTTGAGCTTGTCCTTGTAGCTGCTGTAGACGAAGCCGTGGGCCTCGGCGCCGAGGTCCTTCTGCCGGAAGTGGGGGAGGGTCCTTTCCATATAGCCCCTGTTGATCCTGTCGCCACGCACCGACTGCTGCCCTACGCAGGCGACCATGTGGGCGAGGTTCATGAGGCTCCCCCTTGCGCCTGTCCTGGCCATCATCAGCGCAGTGTTCCCTTCCCTGAGGCTCTGGCCTGCGACCTCGCCGGCCTTCTCTCTTGCCTCCTCCAGCTCCTGCATGATCTTGGTCTCCAGCGTCTCCTCCAGCGTCCTGCCGGGGAGCCGCTCCAGAAGGCCCTGCTCGTAGATATTGATGAGCTTCTTGGTCTTGCCCTCGGCCTCGGAGATCACCGCCTTGACCTTGTCCTTGGCGTCCTGCGGGAGCTCCTCCTCGTCGAGGCCTATGGTGAGGCCGTGGGTGTCGATGTAGGAGAGGAAGAGCTTGAAGGCCTTGTCAATGTAGTACCTGCCCATGTCGGTGCCGTAGTCCTTGATGAGCCTGTGGAGGATGCTCTCGGGCTGCCCTGCACCGATGGCCTTCTTGTCGATGACGCCAGCCACCAGCTTCCCGTTCTTGATGTAGACGTACGAGTCGTGCTCGCACTCCTCCTTCTTGCACTGGGCGCACTTCTGGCAGGTATTGGACTTGAGGGTATAGTTGAAGTCCTTGGGGAAGAAGAGGCTGGCGAGCTGCTTGCCCGTCCACCTCTCTTCGGGGGACTTCACTGCCGGCGGCGGGAGGTCCCCGTCGTAGCCTGCGCTCGTCAGCAGCTGGGACGCCTCCTCCTTCGTCAGCAGGGTGCTCTTCTTGGTGAGCATGTAGGCCCCTGAGATGTAGTCCTGGATGCCGCCCATGATGGGGCCGCCGTACCTCGGCGAGAGGATCTGCTCCTGGACCAGCATCAGCACCAGCGCCTCGGCCCTCGCCTCCTCGCTCTGGGGGACGTGGAGGTTCATCTCGTCCCCGTCGAAGTCGGCGTTGTAGGGGGGGCAGACGCAGAGGCTGAGCCTGAAGGTCTTGTAGGGGAGGACCCGGACCCTGTGGGCCATGATGGACATCCTGTGGAGGGAGGGCTGCCGATTGAAGAGGACGATGTCGTTGTCCTTGACGTGCCTCTCTACCTCGTAGCCGACCTCCACCGTGTCGGCGATGGTCTTCCGGTCCTTGGGGAAGCGGAGGTCGATCCTCCTCCCGTCGGGGCGGATGATGTAGTTGGCCCCGGGATGGACGTCAGGCCCGTTCTCGATGAGCAGCTTCATCTGGTCGATGTTGAACTTGTTCACACGCTCCGGGATGGTAAGGAGCTTTGCGATGTCGATGGGGACGCCCACCTCGTTCATGCTGATGATGGGGTCCGGCGAGATTACTGTCCTAGCCGAGAAGTCGACGCGCTTGCCGGAGAGGTTGGACCTGAAGCGCCCCTCCTTGCCCTTGAGCCTCTGGGCTATGGTCCTCAGCGGACGCCCGGACCTGTGCCGGGCTGGCGGTATCCCCGACGTCTCGTTGTCGAAGTAGGTTGTCACGTGGTACTGCAGGAGCTCCCAGAGGTCCTCAATGATCAGCTGGGGGGCGCCCGCGTCGATGTTCTCCTTCAGCCGGTCGTTGATCCTGATGATATCCACCAGCTTGTGGGTGAGGTCGTCCTCGGACCTGACGCCAGACTCCAGCGTGATGGAAGGCCTGGCCGCCGATGGGGGCACAGGAAGGACTGTAAGGGCCATCCACTCCGGCCGGGCCAGCCTGGGGTCGAGCCCCATGAGGGCGGCGTCCTGGTCGGAGAGGCGCTCCAGCCTCGACCGGATCTCGTTGGGGGCAAGCTTGATGTTGCCCTCGGGGTGCTCCTCGTAGTAGGTGGTGGGCTTCTCGAACTTGATCTTGAACTGCTCCTTGCCGCAGTAGGGGCACTCGGAGGTCTTGTTGGCCTTCTTGATGATCCTGTCCGCCAACTTGAACCTGAGCTGGGGCCACCTCCGCCGGTAGCGCTCCATCATGAGCGTGTAGCGGTCATAGTCCTCCTTGGTGAGGAGGAGCTTGCCGCAGTTCCAGCAGGTTGCCTTGAGCATCAGGTAAACGGTCTTGGCGAAGCCGGGGTGGACGACGGGCCTTGCCAGCTCGATGTGGCCAAAGTGGCCCGGGCACTGGCCCACCCTGTTGCCGCAGGTCTGGCACTTCTGGCCCGGCTCGATGGTCCCCAGGCGCCTGTCCATCAGCCCCGCCTCGATGGGGACGCCGTCCTCGTCGTAGGTGTCGGCAGTGACGATGTTGACGACGGACATCTTCCTGATGTCCTCCGGCGAGAGGAGACCGAACTTTATGGCCTTGATTGACTTTGCGATTTCGTAGAGAGACATTTTGCCATTACACTCCTTTTCCTCACTACACCTTCTCCGAGAGCTTCAGCCGGGGCGCCAGCCCGAGGCTCATGAGCTCCTGGAGCAGCAGCTTGAATGCGTAGGACATGACCACGCGGGTGGTCTTCGCCTTGTCGCCGCAGACTGGGCAGACGTGCTTGTCCTTCACCCGGTCGTAGTAGGCGATCAGGCCGCAGTCCTCGCAGATGTTGACCACGGTCCTGTCGGACTCGTCCAGCAGCCTCTCCTTGAGGAGCATGGCCGCCCCGTGGCCTATCAGGCAGTCCCGCTCCATCTCCCCGAACCTGAGGCCGCCCTCCCTCGCCCTCCCCTCGGTGGGCTGGCGGGTCAGGATCTGGACAGGGCCCCTCGCCCTGGCGTGCATCTTGTCGGAGACCATGTGGTGGAGCTTCAGGTAGTAGGCTATGCCGATGAATATCTCGGCCTCCAGCAGCCTTCCGGTCCTTCCGTCGTACATTATCTCCTTGCCGTTGGGCTTGAAGCCGGAGGCGCTGAGGAGCTCCTTCATCGTCTTCTCGTCGGTGCCGCAGAAGGCCGTCCCGTCCACCGCCCTGCCGGACGTGGCGTAGGCCTTCCCGCCCAGCACCTCGAGGAGCTGGCCCAGGGTCATCCTAGAGGGGATGGCGTGGGGGTTGATGATCAGGTCCGGCACGACTCCGTCCGCCGTGTAGGGCATGTCGTACTGCGGGACGAGCATCCCGATGACCCCCTTCTGCCCGTGGCGGGAGGCGAACTTGTCGCCCAGCTCCGGGATCCTCTCGTTCCGGACCCGGATCTTGACCAGCTTGTTGCCGTCCGAGGTCTCGGTGACGAGGACCAAGTCCACGATGCCGTCCTCGCCGGCCCTCATGGAGACTGAGGTCTCCCTCCTGACAGGGCCGGTGGACTCGAACTCGCGGTACTCCTCGAGGAACCTTGGCGGGCTGGTCTTGCCCACCAGGACGTCGCCGCCCGCCACTATGGACTCCGGCTCGATGATGCCGTCGTCCCCCAGGTAGCGGTAGGACTCGGTGGTCCGGTAGCCCCTGACGTTGGGGGCCGGGGTCTCGATCTTGTCCTCCTGGCCTCCGGGGTACCGCCTCTCCTCGGTCTCGTAGCACCTGAAGAAGGATGAGCGGGAGAGCCCCCGGTCCACAGAGGACCTGTTCATTATGAGGGCGTCCTCTATGTTGTAGCCGGAGTGGGAGAGTATGGCGACCACGAAGTTCTGCCCGGCAGGCCTCTTGTCCAGCTCCAGCGTCTTCCCGGCCTTGGTGTTGACCATGGGCTTCTGCGGGTAGTGGAGGAGGTGGCCGCGGGTGTCCAGCCTCTTGGAGAAGTTGGCGGCGTAGAAGCCCAGGGACTGCTTCACCATGGCGGAGCCGTAGGTGTTCCTGGGCGACTGGTTCGCCTCCAGGAAGGGTATCATGGAGGCGCTTATGCCGAGTATGGTGGAGGGGACTATCTCCAGGTGGGTCCTCTCCCTGTTCATGTCCTCGAGGTTGAGGGCGATGTAGGCATTCTCCTCCTCCTCGGCGTCCAGGTACTCAACGATCCCCTGCAGGATCAGGTCGTTCCAGGACCACTCCCCTGCGGTGAGCTTCTCGACGTTCTCCTTGGTCAGCCTCGGGTAGCCGTTGTCGACGATCACCAGCGGGCGCCTGACCCTCCCGGCGTCGCAGTTGACATAGATCTCGTTGATGGTCCCGTAGCTGTAGTGGGCCACGTTGACCTCGTTGCTGATCCTGCCCCTCCGCCTCAGCTTCCTCATCTCGCTGACGAGGAGCTCCGGCTTGGCGTGGATGCCGATGAGCCTGCCGTTGAGGATCACCTTGGCTCCGGTGAGGCCCTTCTGCCTCGCCGACTCGATCTGCTCGGTCTCGAGCTCGTAGAGGAGCTCCTCGACGGGCCTCTCGTCAACGCCCACCGATATGAATGCCATCAGCGCCAGGTTCTTGACCAGCCCGCAGTTGGGGCCTTCGGGGGTCTCGCTGGGGCAGAGCCTCCCCCACTGCGTCGAGTGGAGGTCCCTAGCCTCGAAGTGGGGCTGGCTCCTGCTCAGCGGGGAGATGATCCTCCTGAGATGCCCCACGGTGGAGAGGTAGTTGGTCCGGTCGAGGAGCTGGCTCACGCCCGCCTTCCCGCCGACCCAGTTGCCCGTGGCCAGGGCATGCCTCAGCCTCTCGGTGATGACGTCCGCCCTGACCAGGGTGGGTATGGAAACCCTCCTGGACCTGCTCTTCGCCCTCTCCAGCTGGTACTTCATGTCCCTGCAGAAGGACTTGAAGGCAACCCTAAAGAGGCTGGCCAGCAGGTCGCCGGCGAGCTTCAGCCTCTTGTTGGCGTAGTGGTCCTTGTCATCGGCCTTCCTGCGGCCCAGGGAGAGCTCGATGATCTTCTCGGCCATCTGGCCCAGGAAGAGGGCCTTCTTCTTCCGGTCGTTGGGGGTCATGTCCAGGTGGGGGAGGAGGTACTTGTCCAGGATCTGCTCGGCCCGCTGGATGCGGAAGTCGCTGGTCTGGCCGATGGCAACCCTGTTCCCGATGTAGTCCAGGGCATCCTTGCTGCTGTTGATCTCGACGCCGGCCTCGAGGGTCGGGATCAGTGCCTTCTGGACTTCGTTGTCGCTGGAGACGTACTCCACCAGCTCCTTGTCGGAGCCGACGCCGAGGGCCTTCATGAGGATCGAGAGGGATATGCGCCCGGGTATGGACGGGAAGGTGACCTGCAGGTCGCCGCCCTTCATCCTCTCCACCGTCACCGGGACGCGGAAGCCGGAGGTGGCGGAGAATACCTTGGCAACGTGGGTGACCGGCGAGGCGCCGTCCATGACGTCCACGAGGATGCGGTTGACCGCCAGGTCCTCCTGGATGACCACGACCCTCTCGGAGCCGTTGATTATGAAGTAGCCGCCCGGGTCCGCAGGGTCTTCGCCGGCCCGGATCAGCTCCTCCTTGCTCAGCTTGGAGAGGACGCAGTGGTTCGACTTGACCATTATGGGGAGCTTGCCGATGTAGACCTCCATGGGCTCCTCCTCGTAGTTGTTCTCCACCGGGGCGACGGTGAGGTGCATGGACGAGGCGTAGGTCAGGTTCCTCTGCCTGGCTTCCATGGGCATGATCTCCTTCTCAGAGCCATCCGCCTCGTGGATCGTGGGCCTCTTGACGACGAGCTTGCCCAGCTTTATCTTGTAGCCGGGGAGATCCGTCTCGATCACTGCCTGCTCGTCCACGATCTCCTGGAGCTTGTTCTTGATGAAATCATCAAATGAGTCGAGGTGCTGCCTGACAAGGCCTTTCTCCTTGAAGAAGGCTTCCATCAGCACCCATCTTTCGTCCATACCAATTCCCGTAATGTTGTCGCTCAACCAATATCACCCTGGAACTACATAGCGGTAGGCCACGGAATGGCCGGAGACTTCGCTCCTCCTTATGATCTTGAGGACCTCGCCAGGCTTGGCGCTGATCTCCTTGCAGACGGGATCACTCCGCCTTATCCATGGCAGGTCTTCCTTCTTTATCCCGTAGGTGTGCCTCAGAGCCTCAGCCTCCTCTTTTGTGAGGATCGAGAACTCTGGGACCAGCTCGTGCTTGAGGATTTCAAACTTGACCATATACAATCACCAAAATATGCGCTCCAAAAGGCAGCCGCGGGCTTACCATCTTGAAAAAAATGCTCTTTAATAAATGTTCCTGTCCGATGCGGACTTTGCAGAGAAAGGGGGTGGTCCCGCCCGCCGGACTTGAACCAGCGACCACCCGGTGATTGCCCTGGCTGACGCCGGGACATGTGCCGCCTGACGGCGAATTCCCCAGCGCGACCCTCGGTCTACAGCCGGGCGCTCTACCACTGAGCTAGGGCGGGTCGAGATAGATTTGACGGGCTTGATTAAAAGCTTTTTCCGCCCTTGCGGCTCCGGGTCAGATCTCCCCCCCGAGGGCGGAGGCTGCGGCGCCCGGGTCCGCGGCGCCGTAGATGGACCTGCCAACGATAGCGTGCCAGCGGCTGCCCATTACCCTACCGCAGGAGGCAATGTCCCCTCCCTGGGCTCCCAGCCCCGGCAGGAAGAAGGACGGCTCCCTTGCCCTTGCCTCGATCAGCTGCCGGAGGCGCGACGCCTCCGCCGGGTTGTTCCCCGGCAGGACGAAGTCGTTGACCCCCATGGAGCATGCGAGGGTGAATATCCTCCCGATGCTCTCGGCAGCGATATAGCCCCCCTTCTCGGCCGCAAAGTCTGGGATGGTCATGAAGGCGCCCACTATGGGTACGATGCCCTCCTTCTGGAGGGCCCCTATCCAGGCCTCCTCGGTGGAGGGGCTGGCGAAGGGAAAGAGGATGGCATAGTCGACGCCGGACTCTGCCATCACCCGGGCGAAGCTCGCCCCGGTGTGCGGGACGTCGGTTCCGCCCTTCTGGTGGTCGTAGATCACCGGCTTCCCGGTGTGCTTCCTGATGGCGCTGACGATCTCCGGTAGGCCGTGCTTGAGGGCCAGGGAGAAGCCCACCTTGTAGCCGCCCAGCTGGGGGACGCCCTGGGTAGCCTCGACCAGCCGCTCAAGCTCTTCCCTGGATGCGATGTCACAGGCGACAACTATGCTCTTTGCCATGGCGATCCTAGGCACGGTCCTTCCCCCCGTATGCCCTGAGGTACTCCCCTATCGCCTGCATCCTCTCGGGGGTTACGGCGGACCTTGCGGCCTCCGACCCCGCAACCTCCTGGATGCTGGCTATGGAGTGGACCGGGATGCCGTACCGGACCCTGAACTCCTCGGTGGCCCGGAGGTCGGTCTCCCCCCTCTCCATCCTGTCGACGGCTATGAGGACGTAGCCCACCTCCACCTTGGCCGCGGACCGGATGATGTCCAGCGTCTCCTCCTTGGTCTTCCCGGTGGTCATCACATCATCCAGGAGGCCGACCCTGTCCCCGTCCTTCAGGTGGCTGCCGATTATGAGACCCCCCTCGCCATGGGCCTTGGCCTCCTTGCGGTTGAAGGCGAACCTCATGGGTATGCCATGGTTCCTGGAGAGGGCGATGGCCGTCGAGACGGCGATGGGTATGCCCTTGTAGGATGGGCCGAAGAGGATGTCCGTCCTCTGGGCAAGGCCGTAGGCCACCAGCGCGTCGGCGTAGAACTCGCCCAGCCGGCCGATGGCTGCACCGTCCCCCAGGACGCCCAGGTTAATGAAGTATGGGGAGATCCGGCCGCTCTTCAGCGTGAAGGAGCCGAACTTCACCGCCCCGCTCTGGATCATGAGCTCGGCAAAGCCGGATTTCATGGAGGCGGGGTCGATGCCCCCCTTGGTTCTCTCACTCTCAGTGGTTTCTCTGTTGGAACTCATTTTTGGATCACTCTCACAGGCTGACTCTCCTTCCGCTCGCCGCCCTCTTGCACCTCCCGAAGTCCCGTCCGGCCAGGAGGTCGGAGTAGGCGAAGACCGGCCCGTCGATGCAGGTGCGGTAGCCGTCCATGGCGCAGCTCCCGCAGAGGCCCATTCCGCACTTGGTGTACCGCTCGACGGAGCAGAAGATCCTGGAGGGGTCTGTGAACTTCCGCTCCAGCTCTGCGGTCTTCAGCAGCATGATCTCCGGGCCGCAGTTGAAAAACTCGCAGCCCCTGTGGGGCTCGAGGTCCATCACATCGGTGACGAGGCCGCAGGTGCCCGCCGATCCGTCCTCGGTGGCAGCCCTGCACGGCGCCAGTGACCTGAGCTCGTCGTAGAGCGGCAGGTCCTCGGAGCGCCTCCCGCCAATGAAGATTGCGTCCACGGATTGGCGGTGGCGCCTGGCGACGAAGCAGACGGGGGCGACACCGGTCCCCCCTCCCACCAGGCACACCCTGCCGGAAGGGGCGTAGCCGTTGCCGTAGGGGCCCCTCAGTTCCAGCTCCGAGCCCTCCCCCAGGGCGGCAAGGGCGCTGCTGACCTTGCCGGTGGCCTTGACGAGGAGGGTTATGGGGTCGTCGGTGGCCAGGGAGAAGGGCTTCTCCCCCTCCGGGAGCCGGACGGACACGAACTGGGCGGGGACTGCCCTCATCGACCTGTCCAGGACCAGGACCCGGCATGAGGGATGGCCCCAGGCCTCCTTCACCGAGGCGTGGAGGTATTCCATGGGGACGGCGGGCATTGGGTCGGGCGCCCTAGAGGCGAGGCTGTGGAGGTACCTGGCGATCCCCCCGGTGGTCATCCCGGAAAGTGCTGTGCCGATGCCGAAGAGGGTGGCGCCGGCGGAGCGGAATGCCTCGACGTCCTCCCAGGTGGATATGCCGCCCATCCCTATGATGGGCACATCCACCGCCTTCCTCACCTCCCTCACGCACCGGAGGGCCACATCCCTGATGGCTGGCCCCGAGAGGCCGCCCGCCACGTTGGAGAGGAGGGGGAGCCCTCCTCTGCCCCTGAAGACCAGCGGGCCGACAGTGTTGACGGCGGTTATCCCGTCCGCCCCTGCCCCGACCGCTGTCCTGGCGATCGTGCCCGAGAGGCCCAGGCTCGGCACTATCTTCGCGAAGACGGGGAGGTCCGTGGCTTCTCGGACAGCCGAGACCACCTCCGCGACCGCCTCGGGCGAGGTCCCGATGGCGGCGCCGAACCCCTCAGCGTGGGGGCAGCTCAGGTTGAGCTCGATCCAGTCGGAGTGCGCCTCCACCGCCCTGGCCAGCCGGGCGAACTCGTCGCCTGTGGCTCCGAATAGGGAGGTCATGAGGAGCTTGCCGGCCCTCCTCAGGGCGGGGTAGACGGCGGACATCTCCTCGGTGTAGGAGGCGACGCCCGGGTTGGAAAGGCCGACGGCGTTGACCATGGAGCCCCCGAGGGCGGCGACTATGGGCTCCTTGTAGCCCTCCCTCTCCTCCAGCCCGATGCTCTTGGTGGTGATGACTGCCACGTCGTCAACGGTCTCGGCTATCCTCAGGATGATGTCGGGGGTGCAGGCGACGGTCCCCGAGGGGATGACCAGCTCCCCCCGGGGGAGCTCGATCCTACGGGGCATAGGTGACCCTCGACCCCCTGGCAGGGTGGTGGGCGCCGTCGCGGTAGGCGACGGATCCCCCGACGATCGTGATCACAGGCCAGCCCTTCAGCACCAGACCCTCGAAGGGCGTCCAGCCGCACCTGTAGTGAAGGTCCTCGGAGCGGACCTTCCTTTCCCTGGCCATGTCGATGACGGTGATATCGGCATCTGCCCCCGCCTGCAGGGATCCTTTGCCCCTGAGGCCAAAGATCTCCGCCGGGTTGCGGCTCATCAGCGCAACGACCCTCTCCAGCGCCACCAGCCCCCGGTTGGAGGCGTCCAGCATCAGGGGGAGGGTTGTCCCGACCCCAGGCACCCCCGACGGGGGGGACTGGGACTCCTTGGCCCCCTTCAGGTGGGGGGCGTGGTCTGAGCCTATGGCGTCGATCAGCCCCTCGCCCAGCGCGCGCCAGAGGGACTGCCGGTCCGCCTCGCCCCTCAGCGGCGGGTTGACCTTGGCATAGTCACCGATCTTCCCCATCAGGGAGGAGTTGAGGAAGAGGTGGTGCGGCGTCGCCTCCTTCCAGAATGGCCCGGCTAGGGCTGCCTCCTCCCAGGCGGTTAGGTGGCAGACGTAGACCGAGGGGCGGGAGGCGTGCCGCCTCAGCTTGGCTATGGCGGAGAGGGCGGCCACCTTGGGGCGCCTCTCCTCGTGGGTCCCCCGCGACGCGTTCTCCCTGATCACCGCCTCGTCCTCCGCGTGGACCGTGACCAAGCGTGCTTCCCTGAGTATCCCCGCCAGCGCCTCCTCCCTCTGGACCAGGAGCGACCCGGTGGAGCTCCCCATGAAGACCTTCACCGAGGCCGCCAGGCGCTCCCCTCCCCCAGACGCGGAGAGGCCGACGCCGGCGTACTCCCCTGCATTGTCCTCGGTAGCGCCGAAGTGGAAGCCGTAGTTGACGCAGGGGGACTGGGAGGCCACCAGCCTCTCCTTCTCCGCCAGGAGTGCTGCGGTGGTAGCAGGGGGCCTGGTGTTGGGCATGTCCAGCACCGTGGTCACTCCCCCCGCTGCGGCTGCCCTCGAGCCTCCTGCCCAGTCCTCGGAGTCCATGCCTGGCTGCCTGAAGTGGACGTGGGGGTCTATGATGCCGGGCAGGACGAGCAGCCCCTCTGCGTCGATGACCTCATCGGCCGCAGGCTCGGAGGCGGTTATGGAGACTATCTTGCCGCCTGCGGCGAAGAGGTTTGCCTTCGCCCTGCCGGAGTGGGACACCAGGGTCCCGTTCTTCAGGAGGAGCGACACCGGACCCGACCCCCGCCCCTCACCTCAGCTTCAGGTCCTGGGCCCTGGCCTCGAAGCCGCAGTAGGTGCAGGCCATGACCGTCGGGGACCTGCTGACTGTCCTCAGCCTCGGCTGCACCTTCTCCCTGTTGGTTATGCAGTTGGCGTTGGCGCAGAGGGCAACCCCCTCGACTATGTCCGGCACTGCCACGTCCCTCTTCTCCCTCATGATGGAGTCGCGGATGATGTTCGCCGTGGCGTTGGGGGCGATGAGGGCTATCTTGGAGCACTCCTCGTCGGTGAGGAAGCGGTTCTCCACCTTGATGAGGTCCTTCTTCCCGTACTTGGTGCTCCGCAGGTTCTGGCCTATTATGACGACGCTCCCCTCCTTGAGGCCGAGCATCTCGGCTATCATAATCCCCTTCCCTGCCGGCAGGTGGTCCAGGACCGTCCCGTTCTCTATGGGGCTCACTATCAGCCCCTTCTTGGCCGGCCCTTCGCTGAAGGTTGTCATTGGACCGCCCCCATGACGAGCGCAAGCAGCGCAGCCCTGACGGGAACTCCGTTGCCTGCCTCCTTGAAGTAGTAGGCCCTGGCGTCCTGGTCCGAGTCTGTGGCTATCTCGTCCACCCTCGGCAGCGGGTGCATCAGCCGCATGTTCGGCTTCGCCCTGGAGAGCATCTCCCGGTTGATGCAGTAGAGGCCCTTCACCTTGTTGTACTCGTTCTCGTCCGGGAAGCGCTCCTTCTGGATGCGGGTCATGTAGACGATGTCTGCCTTACCCATCACTTCCTCGAGCTTCGAGTGCTTCGTGAAGGCGACTGACTTGGAGCTGAGGAAGGAGGCCACGTGGTCCGGTATCTGGAGCATGTCGGGCGCAACGTAGTGGATGCGGCAGTCGTACATGGAGAGGGCGTAGGAGAGGGAGTGGACGGTTCTGCCGTACTTGAGGTCTCCCACCATGGCTATGTCCAGGCCGTCGATCCTCCCCTGGGTCCTCACCATGCTGTAGAGGTCCAGCATGGTCTGGGTCGGGTGCTCGTTCTTCCCGTCCCCGCCGCTGACTATGGGCACCTTCGCCTCCCCCCTCTTGGCCCTGGCGGTGGTCACCTCGGCGGCCCACCTTGCCGAGCCGTCGTAGGGGTGGCGCATCACGATGGCGTCAGCGTAGTTCGCCACAGTCTCGATGGTGTCCTTGAGGGTCTCCCCCTTCATCACCGAGGTCCCCTCCACTCCGGCGAACCAGATGGTGTCCGCCCCCAGCCGCTGGGCGGCGGTGTCGAAGCTGAGCCGGGTCCTCGTGCTGGGCTCATAGAAGAGGAGGCCCACGCTCTTGCCCGAGAGGAGGCTCTTGTCGTAGCCCTTCCGCTCCATCCCCTCGGCAGTCTCAAATATCTTCTCCAACTCCGGTCTCGAGAAGTCCTTTATCGAGACCACGTCCCTATGCTTGAAATCCAAGTGTTTTTTCCCTCCATTTCGGAGGGGAGGTCGCAGGGAGTGTCAGCCTGCAAAGAATAGTTCTGGGTCCGTCCGCCTCTCCTTGTTCAGCTTTCCCTGAGATATTGACCCGTCAGCAAGTTTCTTGGCAAGGTGTATATAAGACTTGCCGAGGGGGAAAAGTGGGGTGTCAGGGCCTCGTCCCGAGGGTCACGATTAGGGGGAGGGGGGCTCCATTCCTGATGACGGTGAAGACCACCACCTGCCCCGGGAGGGTGTTGGCGTCCAGGTAGGAGCTGATGTCCTCCATGGTCTTTATGCGCGCCGTCCCGATCTGGACTATGATGTCGCCGCCCACCTTCACCGTCGTGCCGGCAACGCTGATGCTGCCTGTCCCGCCCAGCATCCCCGCCTGGGTCGCGGGCCCGTCGGCAGTGACCGTCTGGACCAGGACTCCGTAGGTGTAGCTGAGTCCCGCCACCTGTGCCGTGGCGTAGTCGAGGGTGTAGCCGGTCATCCCGAGGAAGGAGTGGAAGAAGGTGCCGGCGGAGACGAGGGGCTGGATCTCCCTGATGATGGCATCGGAGGGGATGGCGAAGCCGATGTTCTGGGAGCCGGATATTATGGCCGAGGTGATGCCGACGACCCTCCCCCTGTCGTCAATGAGGGGGCCGCCCGAGTTGCCGGGGTTGATGGGGGTGCTGATCTGGATGACGTTGGCTATGAGGTAGTTGCCGGCGGTCTCGGTCTGGATGGCCCTCCCCAGCTGGCTGACTATGCCGGAGGTCATGGAGCTCTGGAGGCCGTAGGGGTTGCCGATGGCGATGACGGTGTCGCCCACGCTCAGGGTCTGGGAAGAGACGACCTCGAGGGGTTTTAGGAAGGCCGGCGGCGCCGCAACCGAAAGGACCGCGAGGTCGCTGTACTTGTCGGTGCCCAGCACCTGGTAGGGGTAGGCCTCCCCGCTGGTGAAGGTGACCGAGCCGTTGATCATGCCGTCAACCACGTGGAAGTTGGTGATGATGAAGGGGGTCCCCGTGAGGTTGGCCACGAAGCCCGACCCCAGGACCTCGCTGTAGGTGGTCTGCCTGAAGATGTTGGTCTCGGCCACAAGGCCCTTCACAGTCACGATGGAGTCCTTGACCTGCTGGTAGAGCTGGGCCAGCCCCTGGGATGGCGGCGCGGACCCATTGCCCTGCTGAAGGGCTGCCACCTCGGACTGGAGGATTGAGACCTCGCCCTCCAGGACGCTGATCCTGTTCAGGAGGGGGTTGAGGTCCTGCCCCTCCGGCTGGTTGAAGGTTGTTCCTATGAAGTAGCCGGCGTAGACCGCCAGGACCAGGAGTATCAGGACGAGGGCTGCAACGCCCACGGATGACCCTTTCCGCTTGGACACGGCATGAACCTCAGTGAAGTGATTGCTCTTTGGAGTAATATATCTTGGTTGCCCCAAGGTATGAAAGGTTTAAATAAAACGGGAAAAACTTGGATTGCGGTGCTCTGGTAGTATAGCTCGGTCCAGTATATTGGCCTGTCGAGCCAGTGACCCGGGTTCAAATCCCGGCCAGAGCGCCATCTGCCTTCTCAGAGGTCCATCTCGTCGAGGCGCCCCCTTCCCCTGCTCTTGGAGACCAGCAGGGCCATGTATTCCGGGCCCAGGCGGTACATGGGCACCTTTGCCAGGGATATCCTGAAGCCGCGTTTGCGCAGCCTCCCAGCCAGGCCGTGGCCGTCGTATGCCCCCTTCACGAGGACCCTGGCCTTCCCTTCCTGGCCGGACGCCAGGAGGTAGACCATGGAGGAGAAGGCGAAGACATACTCGAGGAGCTTGTAGCGGCTGTCGGTGATCCTCACCAGGGCAGTCCGGTTCCTCCAGAGGCAGTAGGTCCTGAGCAGCCCTCCCCCGCCCGCCTCCCGCTTGTGCCTTGCCACCACCCGGGGGAGCGTCAGGCACCTGTAGCCCGAGGTCCAGAGGAGGAGGCCATTGAGGTTGTCCTCGAGGTACTGGAAGAAGCCTTCGGGGTAGAAGAGGTGGGAGCCCATCACCTTCCTGAGGGCCTCGACCCGGTAGACTGGGCATGTCCCCTCAACGAAGGAGACCGCCATCGGCTCCCCTTGGCTCCGGACCGCCTCCCCCCTCATCACGTGGTGGGGTATCATGAACCTGTCGACCAGGACCCCCGCGCTGTCGACCCTGCTCCCGTCCATGGTTGTCACGATGCCCTGGGCCGCGCCAATGCTGGGGTCCTTCTCCATCGCATCCACCAGAGCCGCCAGGAAGTCCCTCGAGAGGATGGCGTCGTCGCTGATGACAGCCACGTACCGGGAGGAGGGGTCCCTGTGGCGGTAGCCATAGTCGAAGCCGCCGGTGTAGCCAAGGTTCCTCTCCGTCTCCAGGAACCTCAAGGGGGGTCCGGCCCCGGGCCCCGGCCCCAGGTGCTGCTTTACCGCGTCCCAGCTGCCGTCGTCCGAGGCGTTGTCGATGATCAATATCTCAAAATCCTGATACTCCTGCTCCAGCAGGGAGTCCAGAGAGCGGAATATGAGGGAGATGTTCTTCATGCTGTTGAAATTGAGCCAGAGGATGGTCGCCCTCGGCTGGCCCTTGGTGGGTCTCCCCCCACGGTCGTCACTGGATCCGTGCGGCTGGTTGGATGCGGTCATAGCCTGCCCGCCGGTGATGGCACCTACAACCACGAGGGGCTCTGGTGGATAAATCCTTTTTGCGGGGTGGGGTTTGGCCGGACGCCAAGAGGAAGCTAACCGATGTCGGCATAGAGCCGGCCGGAGAATTCGGAGAGGTGGCCGACTATCTCCTCCGCGCCAGCACTGACCATTATGTAGCGCTTCCCCTGGTACGTCCCCGACAGCACTCCGCTGGAGAGGGGGGTCCAGCCCTCGCCCCAGGAGGGTTTGAAGAGGGCGTTGTTGAACAGGATGACGGTGGTCACGTTCTGGAGAGGCGCGACTTCCTCATTTATGCTGCTGTGGTACGTCGTGACGAGGATCGACTCGCTGCCCACATTGAAGTCATTGTAAACCGTATAGTTGGCAGGCCACAGAGCCGGCAGGACGGCAGAGAGGAAGTATGGGTTGGCTGTCGAATAGACCGGTGCTGATTTCGAGAAGCCGATGAAGTCGATCTCGAGCCCCACTGTGCCATTGAGGCTGCTGGTGTTGGCTATCTGGAAGATGGCCCGGTTGACGTTCAAGTTCGACGGGAGCCTCAGGTAGACAAGCCTGTACTCGGATGAGATCGGGAGCGGGGCGGCTATCGTGGAGGCATTGCTCGAACTCAGGCCGACCCGGGCATACTGGGTGATGGTCGCGTTTGTCGCAGTCGTCTCGGCTGTGTTCCGGTAGTGAATGATGAGCCAGGGGTATGCTGATGCGGAGAACTGGGGGATGTCCACATATGCCCAGGGGCCGGTCTGGTTGTCAGCTGTGCTGTTCCATTCCATCGTCATCACCTCTCCGTCAGTGTAGAACTGGCCGTTCTTCATTATCCAGTCGCTCATGCGGTCATCTGCCCAGACGAAGGTGTTTTCGAGCTGGGAGAGGCCAAGATATCCCTTGTTCACTACCGCGATGTCCCCCACTGCCGACGGCGCATTGAGCTGGGGTATGCTCCTGACGCTGAACTGGCCAGATTCGAACTCCATGTCCCCGTAGTGCTGGAAGCCCTGGACCAGGTCTGTTGTCCCGCTGAGGGCCGGCAGGGAGTCGTTCACCATCACCCACCCCACGCTTTCATTCTCAAGGTAGGCCATCTGCTCGAAGATGTTGTCACCCATCGTGGTCGCTGCAGTCGCGCTGTCGAGTATTCCGTGGTCAGTCAGGTGGAGGACCCCGAAGAGTTCCGGGTGCACCGAGGTGTCGACTATAACCTTGTCTCCCTCGGGGACATTGTCTCCTATCCAGTTGAGTGTGGCAGCCATGCCATCGCTGGTCTGCTCCGCCAGTGTGGCATGCCAGTAGACGCCCACAGCCAGTGAGCCGAAGGAGAGGCCGATGAGAGCGATCACCGCCGCCGAGGCACCGAGCCACTTGAAGCCGCTCAGGTTCGCCTTCGAGCGGAGTTCGAGGAGGTGGGGGTAAGCCCTCCTAAGGATATTTATGGTCCCCACCGCGGCCAGCAGGGAGACGACTGGGAAGAGGAAGGCATTGAGGCGTTCACCCCACCAGACGCTGCCGAGGATGATGGCCAGTGCGGACCAGAATGCCACGATCTTCATCCAGCTTGAGTTCCACTTCGATGTCGCGAGCCCGACGAGGGCAAGGGCGCCAAGGAAGCCGTACCGCGTCGCGAAGGAGTACCAGGGGAAGGGGGCCTGTATGTCGAGGGCAAAGGTGGTCAGCGGCACGAAGAAGACGCCGACGATGTAGAGGCAGGCCAAGGCTGCCACGATGATGGTTTTGAGGATGGGCGGGCGGGAATGCGGTATGGTTCCCGCCGGGGCTTCTTCCCTCGCCCCTTCCGTTGCCTCTGGCACTGTCCTCTGGCGACTCCGCCAGTAGATGTAGCCATAGTAGCCCACGGTAAGGAGCGCCGCCCCGCCTATGGAAACCGCCCCCAGAACAATGAGCTGGTTTGTGCTGAGCCCAGACATGAGGGAGGGCACCTTGTCCAGAATCAGCGAGACATAGATGCCGCCCATTAGCAGATCGCATGCCAGCAGAAGGGCGAAACCTGAGACAATGAGCACAACCAGGGACTTCAGTTTCAGGCCCCTCTGACCGCTGAAGAGCGCCACCGCAACGAAGAGGGGGGCAAGGAATCCCGGCAGCATATGGATGAGGAAGGCCCAGACGAAGAGGAGGGCGCTCAGCACGCTCAGCACAGCCCATCTCCTCCCCTCCTTCTGGTCGGTCCTGAGGCTTAGTGAGAAGAGCACGAGCGAGGAGAGGGCGAGGAGTAGGGCAAGGAGCTTGTACTGGAAGGCTATCTGGTCCCAAAACGGGGGGAAGAAGTACATGTCCTTCAACATGCCGCTGAGGGGGATGAAGGGTATGACCCCGCGAGAGATAAGATTGAAGACCCACCCCAACCCTCCGCCGAAGACATAGATCAGTGATCCCAGCGCGGCAACCCTCTCGCTGAGGCCAAAGAGCGCCCTGACAAGGGTGTAGAAGACGAGGGCATTGAGGGCGATGAGGGGGAGCATCAGCGCCTGGGTGTTGACTATCGGCGTTCCGGCGGCCGCGGAGATGCCCGCAATGATGTACCCATAGGCCACGGGGTATTCGGTCTGGAGGTAGGCGGAGTAGACGTCCCTGCCGAAGGCGATTTTGATCCCGGAGTAGAGGCTCGTCCAGAAGTCCGTATAGATCAGGTACCGCCAGTTGGACTGGACGACCACGGCGACGGCGATGGTGGCGACGGCGGCCACGAGGAGGAGGATCTGGCTCTTTGTGAGCCGCTTTGGCAGCGATGGCGCAGGCAGACCCCTCAGGCGCCACGAGAGGAGGGCCAGCCCGGCAACCATTGCCAGGAATATGAATGGGAGGTAGGAGAGGGTGCCAGCTATGGAATAGTAGACCATGGTGACTGTGCCCACAAGGGCAAATGAGAGGATTGACGAGAGGGTGAATCTTATGATGGCGTTCTGGTTCCTCAGTAACCCGCCGATCCTGAAGGCATAGAGGCCGGGCAGGGCAACCAGGCCCATGATCCAGAAGGCGGCCCGGATGTAGAGGGCGATGGAGATCTCGTACCATGGCCTGATGTTGTCCAAGGCGGAGGGGACAGCGAGGGTGGCAGCCATGCCGACAATCAGAGCCAGCTCGGCTAGGGCTGAATACCTCTTGGGGAGCATGCCTTGGAGCGGATTCTGCATAATGGAGAGAAGTAGTGGCTTGGGGTGTTAAAAATCTATTCTATCAGCCCATCAATCAGCGGTTGGAGTAGCCCAATGTTCTGAAGAATATGCGCCGGTTCAGCAGTATTATGCGGCCCCTGAAGCCAAGGAGGCGGCGGAAGAAGATCGCCTCCTTCTCCCCCAGCAGGGTCCTCTGGGGGCTCCCCGATGGCGACCAGTGGTGGCGGCAGCGGGCGTCGGGCGTTATGGAGAGCCTCCCAAGGGCCCTGACCCTGCGGCTGAGCAGGACGTCCTCCCCCAGGCTGTAGCCTTCCAGATCCGTCTCGAACCGGGTCGCTTCAAAGGCCGCCCTCCGGATGGAAAGGTTTGACCCTGAAAGCCACTCGCAATCTATCGGTGACTCAAGGATGACCGGGTATTCAAAGAGCCGGCAGCTGTTCCTTGATGGAACCATAGCCCCCAGCAGCGACCTGGCGAGGGTGGCTGCCACCCTGTGCTTAAGCGAACCCGGCCCTCCGTAGCCCTCCATGAACCTCTTGGCCAACGGTTCCTCGCCCCAGTTGGTGATGAAGCCCTGGGCCCCGGCGATGTCGCCCTGCCCCTCGAGGAGGGAGGCCATGGCCCTGAGGTAGCCTGGCTCGAGCTCGATGTCCGAGTCCAGAAAGAGCAGGACGTCGCCGATGGACATGGATGCGCCCAGGTTGCGGGCCCTGGCCGCAGACCGGGGGGGAGGGTTGGCAACGTAGCGGAGGGGTGATCCGACGGCAGCAAAGCGCTCCCGCCATAGCTGGCAGACGCTCTTCACCTCTTCCCCCTCTGTGTCGTCAACGACTAGCACCTCCGCCAGCGGAGGGGCCTGTTTCTCCAGGGAAGGGAAGAGGTAATCCTCCAGGTCATGGGCCCTCTGGTAGGTGGGGATTATGGCAGAGATCCTGAGGGTCATTTCGTCAATCCCCTCGCCTCCTTATAGAGGGCCTCTACCCTGCCCACCACTGCGCCTTCGCTGAACCTTTCCAGGACTGATCTGCGGGCGGCTGCCCCCAGCCTCTCCCTGAAGGATGGGTCCCTCCGGAGGGAGATCATCGCCCCCGCCAGGGATCTGGGGTCACACGGCGGAACCAGGAGGGCCGTCTCGCCATCGACCACGACATCGTTTATCCCGGGGATGTCGGATGCCACCACTGCCTTCCCAGAGGACATTGCCTCCAGGAGGGAGAAGGGCATCCCCTCCTTGAGGGAGGGCAGCACCACAATCGATGCCTCCCTTAGGAGGGGCAGCAGCCCAGCGCGGTCGACCTTGCCGGGCATGGAGAATGATTTCGCCAGCCCCCGCTGTGCAACCATTGAGGCGACCTCGTCCCTGAGAGGGCCATCGCCCGCGAGGATGAAAGAGGCGGACGGGTCCTTCTCGATGACCGATTGGCCAGCCTCCACAAGGTTGGCAACGCCCTTCTCCTCCACAAACCTGCCATACCAGAGTATGTGGTCCCCCTCCTCCCCCGAGGGGCGGAAGGCTTCTGTGTCCACGAAGTTTGGGATCACCCTTATCTTCTCCTGGGGGCAGCCGTACCTTGCCACCTCGGCGGCGTCACTCCTAGTCAGGCAGCGGACCAGCGTCGCCTCCTTGAAGGCCCTTGATGCCAGGGTGTAGAGGTAGAGCTTCTGGGCAGAATTGACGACGAGGTCCCTCTTCGCCATCACTCCCCTGACCGTGATCACGGAGGGGAGTCCCCGCTTCTTGGCCTCGCGGAGGGATTCCAAGGTGGTGACGAAGAGGTGGGACTGGCAGTCGATGATATCCGGAGAGAAGGCATCATAGATCCTGCCTATCCCAGAGACGTAGGGGTTCTTTAGGTTGAGGATGCCCAGCCCCGAGACGACGTTGAAGCCGGGCAGAAGGTGGACCCGGAAGCCGTTGGTCTCGTACGTCCTGCCGGCGCCGCCATCCCCGCACCAGACGGTCAGTATGACCTGGTTCCCCCTCCTCACCAGCGCCGATGGCAGGCCGTGCTCCGATTCCGGGTAGTCCCAGTAGTAGTGGGCGATGGCAATCTTCATATCACCTCATTCTCTTTCCAAGGGGGGTAATAATACTGCTTCAGTAAAATTATATCAAATCGGAGGGCATGTATAGATGAAAGTGGCGTTACTCCTGTGACGAGTCGGGGGGTCATTGCTTGGTTGGGACAATAAACGGCTTCATTGTCTTTGGAGGGCAGGATCCGTCGTCCACTGCCCTTGTCGACGTGCAGGGGAGGGAGCTCAGCTACGGGCGCCTCCGGGAGAATGTAGGCTCGAATGTCCAGGCGCTGAACGCCGCAGGGTTCAGGCCGAATGACAGGATCGCGCTCATTATGCCCAACGGCCCCATGATGGCGATGGCGCTGCTCACCGTCGCGTCTGGTTTCACCTGCGTGCCGCTGAACCCCGGATACAGGGGAGCAGAGCTTGAATGGCATCTCGCCGGTGTCGGAGCGAAATGCATACTGACACCCTCGGGATTCGGCAGCCCGGCCAAAGAGGTGGCCTCGCGAATGGGGATAGAGCTGGTTGAGCTGGAGGGCGTTGAGTCCGAGGTCGGCGCCTTCAGGCTGAAGGGACAGGAAAGTAAGCCCTCGGCCGAGCCCGTTTGGGCAGGCAGTGATGATGTGGCGTTCATGATGCACACGTCCGGCACCACCTCCAGGCCCAAGCTCGTGGCCTTGACCAATGCCATCGTCGCCCACTCCATTGAGGTCATAGCGGAGAGGCTCCGGCTGACGCCGACGGACCGGGGCATCAACTTTCTCCAGCTCTTCCATGTCCATGGCCAGATGATGGTCCTCACCTCGCTGGCAGCGGGCAGCAGCATTGTCTGCGCGCCGGCATTTGACCCCGAAAGGATCCTGTCTTGGGTCGAAGGGCTGAGCCCGACCTGGTATTCTGCTGTCCCCACCATGCACATCGCGATACTCGAGGCCGCCAAGGAGAACCCCTCATTCATGGCAAAGAGCCAACTGAGGTTCATCAGGTCGGCCTCCTCGGCACTGCCGGTCCGGGTCATCAGCGAACTTGAGGACACCCTCCGGGTGCCCGTGATAGAGGCGTATGGGATGACTGAGGCGTCCCATGGGATCTCCTGCAACCCCCTCCCACCCGGGAAGAGGGTCGCCGGCTCGGTGGGCATCATCTACAGGGGGGCGGAGTGGACGGCGGTGGAGCTGGAGCCGGAGGGGCGCCTCTTCTGCTGCTTCGTGGTTGAAGGGGCGCTCGCCGGCATAGAGTTCTATGACTGGAAGGGCTGAAGGGCGTAGGTCACTCGGGCGGGGGGGCCTGCCTCGCCTTCATGGCGCCCCCGACCACCCAGATGATCAACATGATCGCCAGCAGGAGGAAGGCCAGGAAGATGCCCCCTGCCCCCATCACGATGAGCGGTATCGATGTGATGCCCCGGAGGTAGGCCTGGGCGGCCAGCAGCCCGAAGGCGGTCCCGATTACCAAGATGACCAGCCCGGGGGTGCCGAAGACCAGGAGGGAGTGCTCCATGGCATAGTTCCTCAGGGCCTCGACCCTGGATTCTGATTTCTTCTCCACGGCCGTGCTGACCTTCGCCAGCGGGGCCTGCGGGGCTGGGGCCTCGGTCTTGGCCCCCATCTCTATGGGGACCTCCACAACCCTCAGGTTGGCGCCCTTGGCCTTCTCGAGGATCTTGGTCTTGATGAGGGCGTCCCTCTCGATGGGCAGTATGAGCTTGAGGGCCTTCCTGCTGTAGGCGCGGAAGCCCGAGGCCGGGTCCTTCACCTTCCCGTTGGCGGAGTTCCTCCTCGGCCTCTCGTCCACCAGGTCCAGGGGGGCGCTGTCGTCCTCCACGAACCTGGAGCCGATGACGATGTCGGCGTTCCCGCTGCTGATAGGCTCTATTATGCGGGTGATGTCGGCCGGGTCGTGGGAGCCGTCGGCGTCCAGGGTGACTATGATGTCGGCGTCGGTCCCCCGGGCGAAGTCCAGGAGGGTGACCAGGGTGGCGTTGTAGCCCATGCTGGCGTCGTGCTTGAGGACGATGGCCCCAAAGGCGGATGCTATCTGGGAGGTCATGTCTGGGGAGTAGTCGTCGCAGACGATCATCCTGCTGACCCGGTCCCTCGCCTTGACCAAGACCTTGGCGATGGTGGCCTCGGCGTTGTAGGCGGGGATGCAGGCGAGGACAGAGACCCTGGGCTTCGGTACCCAGCGGTCGTCTATCGACATCGACTCCTCCAGAATCACCATTTTAGCAGGCCCACTTCACTTGATAATGATTTCTTATGCATATCATATAAATCATTTATTGTTCAACAGTTACCACTTGAGCTTCCAGGGAGTGGGGTGGAGGGTCCTCTCGTCCGCCAG
>CAYZHK010000004.1:0-39417 GCA_964477685.1 uncultured Nitrososphaerota archaeon | reverse complement strand
GTTGCTGACGGCCCCCATCCGCTTCATTGCGCAGTGGGCAGCAATGACGCCCAAGGCAGAACCTCCGCAGTAGTGGCCGTGCAGTTGCGCCGTGCTGCGGAGCAGTCCTGCCAGGTCGTCGTTCTGGATCATCGTATCAATATCGGCCCGCACACGCTTCGCCATACCCACTCTTCCCACCCGTATGATCTGTCCCTGCCCTCAAATATCATTGTCCTTGATGATCTTTTCGAGGCTGTCCGTCGCAGTATGCCGTTCAGCCATTCAAGGGGAGTGTTGATCCAGACCACTGTTAGGAGATCAGTCCCCATCCCTTGAGCCATTCGCTCAAGCCTGCATAGATCAGCTGGGCGGCAAAGGCCGCTATGATTATGGTCATGAATCTACCCAGAGCCCTGGTTCCGTTGGACCCGAGGATCTTGACCAGGATTTCAGAATACCGCAGGATAAGGTAGGTCAGGGTCGTGACGGTGAGTATGCTGAGAATCAGTACCAGTATGGGGACTGACGCCGAGAGGACAATTATTGTGGTCATCGTTCCCGGACCGACCAGAAGGGGCGTGGCGATAGGAACCACAGCAATCTCATCGCTGGAATCCAGCGATTTGGTTCGCGGCAGCCCGCCGAGCATCTCGGCAGCGATCACCATGAGGAGGACGCCCCCTCCTATCTGAAGGCCAGGGATGCCTACGCTGAAGAGGCTAAGGATGAAGTTCCCCCCGATGGCGAGGGCCAAAGCAATGATTAGAACTGTGGCGGAAGAGTTCCTGACCACGCGGTGCCTTTCGCTTGGATCCATCTCTTCAGTGATGGAGAGGAATGTTGGGAGGACGCTGATGGGATTCAGGATGGCAAAGATCTGTCCAGTGACAATGAGGAGCAGCTGGGGGACATAGGAGAGGTCGCCAATGAGATTGAGGGCAGTGAAGTCGAATATAGCTGGCACCCCAGGTGGGGATGTTGGGGATCCGATTTAAGGGTTTTGTGGCTGAGCCTGCGCAGGTGCAAAGTCCCCACTAGATCGCGTGCCCCAGAAGAGCCCCCTTAGGCGCTTCATTAGCAGCAGCGCAATGGTGAGCAGATCCAGGGCTATGGATGGTACATATGCGATTAACAGATCCAACGATGTATAGGTAATCAAAAGGATGGGGGCCGTCGAGATCACCCCCAAGATAGAGAGGGCCAAGGCTATGACCCAGGCCCATTTTGCGAAATGCCATAGGCCGTAGGCCAGGAGAAAGCTGACGAGCATGAGCAGGAGATAAAGCGCCCACGAAAAATCTGGGGATGAGGCTATCGCGGAGAGGGACAGGAGCACATTCAGCAGGTACCTCACTCCTGCGAAGGCCTCCAGGATGACCACAATAAGGAGTTCTGTGGGCCTATCTACTCCCCTTTTCAATATTGCCTTTTCCCCCAAGAAGCACACCCCAAGTCGGATTGGCGCCTAGCTATTGGGGCTTTTGCTCCGGAGAAGCCTTTTCCTTCGACCCGGAGAGCTCAGGTATCTCCTCCAGTGGCTTTGGCGGGGGCGTCGTTGCCATGGTGTATCCTATCCACGCAGCGATGAGGAGGATCCCAACGACAAGCAGCAGGACTGGTATAACCAAGGCGAGGCTCCTGAAACTCCATCCTGCGAAGCTCCATTCCCACGGCGAGAGGAAGAGCCACCAAAGGTAGAAGATCGTGAGTGCCAATGCAACAATTAAAATGACTCCTCCAATCATCTGATCCTTTGAAGCCATATTCAATACCCCTACAGCCCTATCATGGATTGCACCGCAGATTTAAGCTTTTATATTCTCGCTCAAAATAGTCCGTTGGAGATATTTCCCATGCGAGTCAAAGGACCCCCCTCCTTAGATCTCTCGTCTGTCGAGAGGAGAGTAATAGAGTTCATCCGGACCGAGGCAGGTGGGGGGGGAGTGATTCTTGGAATGAGCGGGGGGGTTGACTCAGCAGTAGTCGCTGCACTCGCCACTCGGGCAGTCGGGGGGGACCGCATCCTGGCTCTTCTAATGCCGGACAAGGTAGCTTCGGACCCGGTTGACATGGGCGACGCTGCCGATTATGCAGCCATGCTGGGGCTTAGGCAGAGGACGATAGACATCACCCCGCTCCACACCTGCTTCATGGATTCTGTAACGTGGTCAGGCGATAGGCTGGCAGAGGGGAACGTGAAGGCCAGGCTGAGGATGGCCATCCTGTACTTTTTTGCCAACTGCGAGGGGAGGATAGTAGCCGGCAGCGGCGACAGGAGCGAGCTTGCTTTGGGCTACTTCACCAAGTATGGCGACGGGGGGGTGGACATGCTCCCCATCGGCGGGCTGTATAAGACCCAGGTGCGGAGCATGGCCAAGCACCTAGGCGTTCCAGAGAGGATCATTAACAAAAAGAGCAGCCCATCGCTCTGGGCAGGGCAGCGGGCCGAAGATGAGCTGGGCCTAGACTATGAGGATGCTGACCTGATACTCTACCTCCACCTCGACCAAGGGTGCGGTAGGAAGAGGCTCCTGGAGGAGCTGGGGAAGGGATGGGAGGAGAAGGTTGATAGGGTGCTGAGCAGGCTGGTGGCCAATTCCCACAAGCTGAAGATGCCACCCATAGCAGAGATTGGCGACTGAGGAGGCGGTCTCGTGGGAAAGCCCTCTCTCGAAGAGTTGTCTTCAATGCTGCACAAAGGGATCCCATTGGAAGAGGCCACCAAGGACCTAGGGTGGAGGGATTTCGAGGGGGTCGTCTCGGATGCCTTTGAGGCCAATGGCTTCCGGACTTTGAGGAACCTCAGGTTTTCGCATGAGAAGAGGCGTTACGAGGTGGATGTTGTTGCCCTGGAGAGGCCCAGGCTGGTTGCCGTGGACTGCAAGCACTGGGGACTCAGACCTGGGAAGGGTACCGCCCTCAGGGCAGCCTCCCTAGCCCAACTCAGGAGGACAGTGAACCTTGGGGAAAAGGCGCAGGAGATCCCTGGCATCGACATCGGAGGATGGGGTGAGGTGACCCTTGTCCCCTGCATTGTGACGCTCTACGAAGAAATGATCGTCGAGAACGGAGGCGTCCTTGTGGTTCCAATCTCGAAGCTCAACTCCTTCATAGAGGAGCTAAGGAGCGGTTACTTCGATTTCCTGAGGGCTAAGATAATGACGATGTACTCATGGATGCAGTAGGGATTTTTACTGGTCAAACGATTATAAAAGCCTTGAAAGCTTGATGGCCTTGACGGCCACGTCAACTGCATCACTGCCGAAGATGTTAATCATGGGCTCCTTCCCGATGTCGCCGGTGTGGTAGACGATATCCGGTACCCGGCCTGCACTGGCTATTGCCTGGCCGACCCCCCACAGGATAGATGCGCCCTCTGCCGCTTTAACCTCGGCCGGCTCCCGGCTCCGGTCGTAGTTGCCTATAGAGTATCCAAGCTTCTTGGCGGCGGCCAGTATATCCTTCGAGCAGCGGATGTTCATAGAAGCCCTTACGCGGTCATCATGTCCCATTGCGGCCAGGAGCGCTCTAGCGACATGCCTTGAAGAGCCGAAGGCTGGGCAGAACATTGCATGCAGCCTCCCCCCCACTGCATGGAAACGCCCCGGTATGCCGCACACGGAGTCCGTGTCGACTGCGTAGGGGGGTGGTAGAGACATCGCTATGTTCACTTGGCATTCCGGAGAGAGTCTCGTCAAGCCTTCAGTTGACTCCAAGAGGGAGACGGCGTCCACCATGTTGGAAAAAACCTTCCAGCGCTCGGCATCTATCCGGAGCATACTCAGGGGCTCGACGGGACCGATGCCCTTCCCCACGGGGAGGCCAAACTCCATAGCTGAGGCAACGAACTCCTTTGCATCACGGACCGCCTCCCCCAGGGGAGCTCCCTTTGCCAGAAGGGCAGTGAGGGCAGCCGAGAAGGTGCAGCCCGTTCCGTGGGTAGTCCCTGAAGGGAGCCGTTCGCCCCCGAATTCCATCGGTCGCCCTCCCCTCGAACAGAGGACGTCCACGGGAGGGCCCTTGAGGTGGCCACCCTTGACCACAGCGGCATTTGCCCCCATATCGACAATACGCCAAGCAGCTGCCTTCGATTCCTCTGAGGAGGTTATCCTGATGCCAGTCAGAGCCTCGGCCTCGTCCAGGTTGGGGGTGACAACCTCGGCCAGGGGTATGAGTGAAGATATGAGCGACTCACGGGCATCGGCCCTCAGGAGGGGGGCACCGGACTTGGCTACCATGACTGGGTCTATCACCAGCTTCAACCGGTATGACTCAACAAGGGAAGAAACCTCCTTGATGGTTGCAGATGAGTATAGCATGCCGGTTTTCGTGCAGTCTGATCCGATGTCCCCGAGAACGGCTTGTATCTGCCCCCTTACCACATCTGCTGGTACCTCATGGACCATAGACACGCCCATGGTGTTCTGGGCAGTGACGGCAGTTATGGCCACTGACCCGTGGACACCAAGGGCTGAGAAGGTCTTCACATCTGCCTCAATGCCTGCCCCACCTCCAGAATCGGAGCCTGCTATGGTCAACGTCCGTGGTATCCTCCGAGGCATATTACCCACCAAGATAATGAAGCGCCATGCCGCTTTGGGGGCATGGCCATTATTGCTTATCCAGACATTACCTTTATTAACAATATAATGATTTAAATAACTTACTTATGGTGAATTAGGCTTGAATCCCCCCTGTGAACTGACTGTAAGGTCGGTATTGCCTGCTCTGAGGATCCTTGTGGCAAGGGAGCTGGCCTCCAACTACAATTGGACACAGACGAGGATTGCCAAGAACCTAGGGGTCACCCAGGCGGCCGTGAGTGGATACCTCACTGGCGAGGTTGAGTTGACGGCGCCACCGCTAAGCCACGACCATCTGCAGAGCCTATCAAAGAACATGGCGGCCGAGATGGCATCCAAGAAGCTCAACCACTCGGATCTCATCAACTATGTCTGTGAGATCTGCCTTAGCCTAAGGCGGGGTGGAGCGATCTGCCTGGCCCACAAATCCAAGATACCGGAGCTGGAGGAGGAGAAATGCTCGATCTGTGTCCAGCTCCACATGAGCCTCTCGGAGATCTCCGATGCGAGGAGGGGGGTGCTCAGCGAGATGAGATGCGCCGTATCTGTTCTGGAAAGCACCCCAGAGTTCTATGACATGGTCCCCCAGGTTTTTTCGAACATTGTGATGGGTATTGCGGATGCAAGGGGCATAGCCGACGTGGCTGGCATTCCGGGGCGCCTTGCCAAGATCAGGGGGAAGGTGAGGTCCATGATGGGCCCGGAGTTCGGGGCATCGGGGCACCTCGCGAAGCTGCTGCTGGTGGTCATGACCAAGAACCCCAAGTGGCGGGCCCTGATCAATATCAGGTACGACAGAGGGGTCATGGACTCCATCAGGAAACTCAACCTGAAGAGCGCTGTTCTCAGGAGGGAGGGCGAGGGCCAAGGAGGGGAGGACCAGCTGCTCCGTTTCGCCGACAGGGCACTGGGGAAGGACAAGGGCATCCAGGTCATAATCGACGAGGGTGGCTTCGGCATTGAGCCAAATACATACATTATTGGCGAGTCGGCCAGTAAGGTGGCTGACAGGGCCGTCAGGATATCGCGCATGACCTGCATAGCAGCAAAGAAGGCATAGCAGGTCTGCAGTCTGTTGGAGGGGGTTTGCCTCGGTCATTCGACGGCCAGCGCCCCTAACATTATTTATTCCTGCCGATCAATGGGTATTTGGTGCTTCGCATTGCCGGCAAACCTACCTCCCCAGGCGACGGCTGCCGAGCAGAGGTATATCCAAGCGAGGACCCTTCCCGAAAAGATAAGGTACCTGCAGGAGTTCATCTCCCAGATCCCTGAGCACAAGGGCAACGAGAAGATGAGGGGCTACCTGCGGAGGAGGCTTGCCCAGCTGAAGGAAGAGCAGGAGGAGCTGAGGAAGCGGAAGATCGGAGGAGGCGGTGGCGGCTTCTCCATAAGGAAGGAAGGGGCGGCCCAGGTGGTCATCTTAGGAATGACCGGCGCAGGGAAGAGCTCACTCCTCATGGGACTCACCAACGCTAAGACCGAGGTCGGTGAGCACAGATTCACAACAACCGAGCCGGTCCCCGGGATGATGCAGTATGAGGATATCCAGTTCCAGCTTCTGGATACCCCAGCGATCTATGAAGGCGTTGGCAACGGAGCATGGGGCCCACAGCTCATGAGCCTCGTCAGAAACGCGGATGGGATGATAATAGTGCTGGAGGCCCCCCATGCCCAGGAGCAGTATGCCACCATCATTGGCGAACTCTCCAAGGCAGGCATAACCACAGACAGGAGAATCAGGAAGATAGAGATAGAAAGAACCACTGGGGGAGGGATACAGATCGCCTGCACGGGGAGGCCGTCCTGCAGAGTGGAGGAGATGGAGAAGGCGCTCAAGGGGAGCGGGGTGAGGAACGCCCTTGTGAGGATCTGGGGAGACATAACCATGGAAGACGTTGTGGAGTCCCTCGAACAGACCAAGCTCTTCAAGCCCTGCCTCATAATTGTAAACAAGGTAGACCTGGCCCCCGGCGCCGCTCCAGCCTTCGGGGAGGCAACCGGGAGACCAGCACTGGCCATCTCGCTGAAGAAGCGGGGCAGGCTTCAGGTGGTTGGGGGAGAGCTGTTCAGGACGCTGGGGATAATCAGGGTATACACCAGAGTGCTGGGCGGGGATGTTGCGAAGAAGCCAATTATAGTGAGAGAAGGGGCGAAGGTGCTTGACATCGCAAAGATAGTGCATTCACAGTTCTACCACAATTTCAAGCATGCAAGGGTCTTTGGCAAGTCGGTCAAGTTTAATGGAGAGAGGGTGGGGGCAGAGCATGAGCTGGCCGACGGCGACATTGTCGAGATAAGGATAAAGTAGGAGCTGAAGGTAAGATAGAGTTATTTAATTGGCTCTTGTAAGTGATGGGAGTGGGTTCGTCAGGTCGGAGGATTTCCATTGGTCAAGATTGCTGAAATTGCCTGTGGCCCGGAGTACAGTGGCATCCAGTCTGAGATTGAGAAGGCTGGTCAGATAGTCGGCGGCAAGATCTTCGTTCCCGAGATCGACGCCGCGGACATAAGGGCTGTGGAGGATGAGATAGGTTTCCATGTGGCAAGCCCGGGGTTGCGGGTTATGATGGCGAGGGCGAAGGCGATAGCTGAGGGCAGGGTGGACACGGACGGAGTCTTTATCGCCTCCTGCTTCAGGTGCGCCGAGGGAGCCCTGGTCAGGAGCGTCGTCAGGCGATACATCCAAAGCAAGACGAAGATCCCGGTAGTCACATACTCCTTCACGGAAAGGACAAAGGCTGGGGCGCTTCTGCTCAGGATGGAGGCCCTCGTGGACATCATCTCCAAGAAGCCCCTCTTTGCAAGGACAAAGCAGGAGGGGATAACCGCCGGTATCGATTCAGGCTCAACAACAACCAAGGCAATCATCATGAGAGACAACGAAATAATCGGGACGGGATGGCTGCCAAGCTCTGGAGTCCTCGAGTCGGGAGTCGAAGCCTACAACAGGGCCCTCAAGGAGGCGGGTGTGCCTGAGAGTGCAGTGGAGGCCATCGGGGTAACGGGCTACGGCAGGATGATCCTCAAGGACCACTACAAGGCGCAGCTTGCCATGGAAGAGGTCTCCACATGTTCGAAGGGGGCGCTCTTCTTGTCTGGCAAGCAGAAAGGGGACGCCACGGTGATCGACATAGGGGGCATGGACAACAAGGCAGTGACACTCTATGACAGCATCCCGGACAGCTTCACGGTCGGCGGTGTCTGCGCCGGTGCCTCGGGAAGGTTCCTTGAGACAAGCGCGAAGAGGCTGGGGGTTTCACTGGAGGAGTTCGGGGAAATGGCTGCCAAGGGGGACCACAATGCCATCGCCATGAACGCCTACTGCATCGTCTTCGGCCTTCAGGATCTGGTTGCCGGACTGGCTGGCGGCGGGTCCAAGGAGGACGTGGCGGCAGCTGCCTGCCACAGCGTTGCAGAGCAGGTTTTCGAGCAGCAGCTCCAGGAGATCGATATCCGCTACCCCATAATCCAGGTAGGTTCTACGGCCCTTGTCAAGGGACTTGTGAAGGCTCTCTCCGATGTGCTGAGCGTCGAGATGATAGTCCCTCCCACACCGAACCTGATAGGCTGCGTCGGGGCAGCTGTGATGGTCTCTGGTATGAAGGACCTAGAAGAGATGAGGTAGGCAACTCCCAGGCGGAATAGGCCTATGCTGGTCCTCAGGTCTGCGAAGAAGGGTTACCTTCTGGATACCCACAGAACCCGACCACCCACAGAGACACTGGCAATAGCAAGGAAGGCGGGGCCCATGGCAGGGATAACGAGGGTGGCGGACATTACTGGCCTCGACAGGCTTGGCATACCAGTCTTCACTTCAATGCGGCCGAAGGCTGCCGAGGGAGGCGTCACCGTCTATAATGGGAAGGGCTTCACAGCCGAGGAGGCTGAAGTATCGGCGATAATGGAAGGCGTCGAGAGGTTCTCGGCCGAGAAGAAGGACTACCCGACCGTCTGTGGGTCACTGGCAGATCTCGGAAGGGAGCGTGCCGTTCTCGATCCAAGCAGGGTCATTTTGCCAGGCGTCAGACAATACAGCAGCAATGAAAGGCTCGAATGGGTCCTGGGAACCTCCCTCTTCGGCCATGGCGAGATGCTGGTCCCGGCAGAGTCTGTATTCCATCCCTATGAGAGGGACAACCAGCTCTTCCGGACGAACACAAACGGCCTTGCCGTGGGAAATGTCTTGGAGGAAGCGGTTTTCCACGGGCTTATGGAGGTGGTTGAGAGGGACGCTTGGTCCCTCTTCGAGGTGGACGCCTCTGCTGCCAGGGGCCTCGACCCTGAGGACTGCTCTTCGCAGAACGGTCCAGTGAGGGACGTGATAGGGAAGCTCCGTTCAGCGTCTGTGGAGCCGCACCTGAAGGACATAACATCGGACGTGGGTGTTGTCACCATAGCAGCTGCCATTGACGACGAAGCCTCGCAGGATCCGGCACTCCTTTCGCTGGGGGTTGGGGCACACCTTGTTCCCGAGATAGCTGTGCTGCGTGCCCTGACGGAAGCTGTCCAGAGCAGGCTCACCACCATCCACGGCACCAGGGAGGACACCTTCAAGGCAGAGTATGCCAGGAGGGTGGGCTACGACCGGATGAAGCGGATCAATCGGAAATGGTTCTCTCCATCACCCAAGTCGGTGAGATTTGCCGACCTGCCGGAGCACAGGAGTGACGACTTCCTAGACGATATAGGTTTCACCCTCTCCCGATTGAAGAAGGCAGGCCTGGACGAAGCTTTGGCTGTCGACCTGACCAGGGGAGGGACAGGCATACCGGCCGTCCGCGTTATCGTGCCTGGACTTGAGGTCTATGCACTGGACAAGGAGAGGGGAGGGAGGAGACTGAGGGCAGCCATTGCGAAGGCATCTGGGGGAAGCCGCCCGTGAAGGGGGCGGTGTTCCTGGGCCCCAGCATGAGGGTCGATGAAGCGCGGTCCATCCTGCCCAACGCGGACTACTTCCCGCCGGCGGCGAGGGGGGATGTGTCTTCTGCCGCTAAAAAGGGCTATGGCGCCATAGGGCTTGTGGACGGCGTATTCTACCAGCGGGCGGCTGTGGCCCCGAGGGAGATACTCAACGCCCTGGAGGGGGGCATAGTGGTGGTGGGCGGATCGAGCATGGGGGCTTTGAGGGCATCCGAGCTCGACATCTATGGGATGGTTGGAGTCGGTAGGATATATCGCTGGTATAAAGACGGGACGATCAACTCCGACGACGAGGTCGCCCTGGTCTTCCACCCCTCAACATTCAAGGCGCTCTCTGAGCCGCTCGTCAACATCAGAGCGACCCTTGGGCGCCTCTGCTCGAAGGGATTGGTGACCACGGATGAGAAGGAAGTGCTGATCCAGGCCGCCCAGCAAACGCCCTTCCAGCTGAGGAACTATATCCGGATTGTTCAGGTTGCTCTCAATCTTGGCTTGGAGAAGGCACGCGGAGCTGGACTCCTCCAACTGATGGAGGACAATAGGGTCGACCAGAAGGAGGAGGATGCCAGAGAGGTCCTAATGAAGCTAAGAGATGTGCTCCGTTGAACTTATTTGGATGATGCCCCTTTCCGAGTAGCCTCGAAACTCTCCCAGAAGCTCTTCGAGTCCTTAACGATCCTGCAGAGCTTGCAGAACGCCAGCAGCATGGAGTCGTAGTCATTTTCCTTTGCTATGGAGGCGGAGACCTCGTCGACGGCTTGGCCTACGCCCTTTATCTGCTGTATCTCGGCTAGCATGCGGTTTCCGCGCTTGGAATTGATGTAGTGGCTCACGGCAGCCTGGGTTATTCCTAGCTTGGCAGCTATTTCGTTCTGGGAGAAGCCATACTTTTCCCTAAGTTCCTTTGCCACCAGGGCACGGAAGATGGGCATTATATATTTGGCCACTACTTCGCAAGGCGGTTTATAGTGCGCCACAATAGTTTCATTGGGAATGTGAGAGATAAAGCTTTGTTATTATCTGCCCCATTGGCATCCAAATGTCCTATAATACCCTCTATAGCTGCCACTTCCAGCAGAAAAATGATTTAACGTTGTTATTTCAATTTGTTTATATACAGCCGGATAAACAATAATCTATCTTTCCGGTGAGTCAGATGGGTTTACCCACTATAGTGGTTGATAAGGTCTCAAAAACCTTTGGAGAGAAGACGGTCCTAAAGGACATTTCTTTTGTCATTGACGAGGGGGAAAGGGTTGGCGTTCTGGGGAGAAGCGGTTCCGGGAAGACAGTGCTCATGTCGATGCTGAGGGGCATGTCGGACTATGCTCCCACAGCCGGTAAAATAGTTTACAGGATATCAAGGTGTAAGGGGTGCAACTACATAGGCGGGCCCAGCAGGGTAGGCGAGAAGTGCCCCTACTGCTCGGCCAAGCTCGAGCTGTTGGAAGTAGACTTCTGGAATACCAACGGCATGGTCAAGAAGCTGAAATCTAGGATCGCAATGATGTTTCAGCGGACCTTTGCGCTCTACGGCAGCCTCACAGTCTACGAGAACATAATCGAGGCCCTGAGCAAGTCCCAGACCTACGAGGACGATATTGGGAAGAGGGCCCTGGAGATTGCGAAGGAGATGGAGCTATCCCACAGGCTCCTCCACACGGCAAAGGACCTCAGCGGCGGTGAGAAGCAACGTGTTGTTCTCGGAAGGCAACTGGCCCTGAGACCGTTGGTGCTGCTGGCAGACGAGCCCACAGGCACACTGGACAGGATAAGCGCCAACGCAATCTACAAAATCATTAACAAAGAGGTCAAGGCGGAGGGGACAACAATGATGGTCACTTCCCACAGGCCTGAGGCGATAACGGAGCTGACCGACAGGACTATTCTGCTGGAGGAGGGAACGATTGAGGCGATAGGCCCTTCGAAGGAAATTGTGGACCGGTTTCTCTCAAAGGTGAAGGTGGAGGAGGCCACCAAGCAGGAGCCAGTGGGGGAAGTGGTTCTCAATGTGAAGGACCTTAAGAAATACTTCTTCTCCATAGACAAGGGGGTTGTCAAGGCACTTGACGGCGTCTCCTTTGAGGTGAAGGAGAGGGAGATATTCGGCATAATAGGGCTCAGCGGGGCAGGTAAGACAACTCTCTCGAGGATAATCAGCGGTATCAGCTCGGCCACCTCCGGCGAGGTCCAGCTCAAGATTGGCGATGACTGGGTCAATATGCTGGAGCCAGGCATCATGGGCAGGGGCAGGGCGACGCCCTTCATTGGTCTGCTGCACCAGGAGTATTCGCTCTACCCCCACTACACAATAATCGAGAACCTGACGGATGCGATAGGGCTCAACCTCCCCGACGAGTTTGCGCGGTTCAAGGCCGAGATAGTACTCTCGGCCACAGGTTTCGAGGAGGGGGCCATCGACAAGATCCTGAAGAGCTACCCCGAGGAGCTGAGCGAGGGGGAGCGGCACCGTGCTGCCCTGGCGCAGGTCCTGATAAGGGAGCCGCACCTGATTATACTCGATGAGCCCTCTGGGACCATGGACCCCATAACCAAGGCAGACGTGGCAAGGTCCATCAAGAATGCCAGGAACGACCTTGGGCAGACATTCGTCATAATATCCCATGACCTCGACTTCGTGTTGAGCACCTGTGAGGAGGTGATACTGATGAGAGACGGCAGGGTCATCTCCAAGGGCAACCCCAGTGAAGTCCTCAGGGCCTTCTCCGAGGAGGAGAAGAAGGAGATGGCCCAATAGGCTGTCAAGGTCGCCGCAGGCCGAAGATTGATTCCTTGGACATGTCAAGGAAGATTTCCGACTCTCCTCCGAGCCTTGCTACAATCTTCTTTTCAGAAGTGAACTTACCCACAATTTGGACGGTAAAGTCTTCCCTTTGCAGTGGAGCCAGAGCCGTCACTGACTTGACGCCGAAAAGGTAACCCATGGCAGGATAGGTTATCAGCCACTCGTCGAGTGGCGATTCCTTGGGGCGAGGTATCAGATCCAAGTCAATGTCAGCACCCACGCCGCTGGCCTCGCAGAGCATGGCGAGGGTGCCGAGGGTGCCGGGCGCGCTGATGTCCCGGGATGCCGTCACACCGCCTGCCTCGATGACGCTTATGATGGCATTGATCATGCGGCTGATGTCATCTTTTGTCTTCTTCAGAGTACTGTCAAAGCACTTGACCCAGCCCTTGACGCCGAAGGATCCCGCAAGGTCTATCGCCACCGCAAGCAGGTCGCCGTCGTGGGCTGTGGTGGCCCTAACCACCCGCTTGGCCTCGCCGATCACGGCTGAGGTCACGGACTCTGAGCTGGAGTCGGGGTGGGTGTGACCCTTGAGGAGAATGAGATTGAATTTGGTGAGGCCGACCTCGATGCCCCTTGCCATGGCGAGGCGGTTCTCACGGCTTGCTGAAGAGATGACGTTAACGTAGCCGACGGGTCTGCCGCCCTTCACGACGACGTCATTGACGTTGACCAGAACCGAATAGTAGCCTGCGAACCAAGGATCGGACTTCACGAGGTCCTCGGTTATGCCATCGGTGGAGACGACGATGTAACTGCCTCCCAGTTTCAAGATCCCTGCGTCATCGAGGTCACAGCCACCCATGGTTTCGACAATCTCGCCTATGTTGGCCTTCCTGGTGAAGCCCTTGTATTTCTTTGCAGCCTTCAAAATCCCCGAGAGCCTCTCCAAGGCAAACCCTCAAAGTGATATATGAGAGGGCGAATAGAAGATTATAAACTTTTATTGAGGGGCTCAAGTCATGCTGGCGGAGGGGGACACAGCAGTATACTCCAGGACCGGGACCACCGGGAAGATCGTCAAGATAGTGGAGCTGAGCGGCAAGACCTGGGTAGAGCTGGACTCGACCGGTCTCCTCTATGAGCTGAATACCCTTGAGGCCGTTGCCGAGATCCCGAAGGCAAAGGCGAAGAAGCCTTCCAGAGGGAAAGGGGGGAAACAGGTGGAGGAAAGTCTCCGGGACATGAAGGACGAGGGCACCCTCGACAGCAGTGCCAGCGTCGGCGGCGCAGGCTAGGGGAAAGCCAAAGTGAGGATCGCGGTTATCCTAGACAAATCCGGGACGATCATCAGGGCCCACAGGATCCTCTGCAATGTCAGCAATGGTTCATGCGCCCTGTGCGACAGCACCCTTAGGTTCGCTGCCGAGAGCGGCGAAACCCTGGTCAATGTGAGGGGCAGCATCGGGAACATTCTGAAGGGCAACCTGCGCCGGGTGAGCCTCAAGGTCAGTTGCTCCCCAAAGGGATGGAGAGGAAATATATCCAAAAAACTGTTGGATCAACCGGGTGTTATCGAGTCCCTCAACAAGGCTGTTGGCAGAGTAGTGGAGGACTGCGGCAGGGGACTGGGCGTCTGCGCCGGCCTCCTTGTGGACCCAGAACAGAGGGTTACCCATGCGGTGGCCCTCGGGGGAGAAATCTATGGGGATGTCCTGGAGGCGGTCACTGCCCTAAGAGCTGGGGGAGATGATGTCTTTCTGGCAACGGGTAACTGCAGGGACTTCAGCATTCGCTGTGCCCGCTCACTCGGCATCCCCGAGGACTTTGTCCTATACGATGCCGATCCGGGGGACAAGAGGGAGCTCGTCGTGAGGCTCAAGAGCTACTATGGCTCGGTGATCATGGTTGGGAATGACCTCAATGACCTCGTTGCCATGGGCGAGGCGGACCTTGGCATTCTGGTCAGGCGCTCTGATGCCCCTCCGGGAAAAGACCTGGAGGGGAGGGCAGAGGTCGACTTTATAATGGACTCGCTGGGTGGCATATGCGAGGTTGTGAAGAGGATCAAAGCGCCCTTATCTCGTAGTACTGGCCCTGATACTCGGGATGCATGTGGGGAAGGGCTCTGAATATGGCGGCTTCAAGCCCCTTCAGGACTTCCAGTTGGCGGGCGCTGATAAAGCTGATTAGCGCCCTCTGGCGGCTCTCTTCGCAGTGGATGCTGTGGGGTATGAAGCCTGCGGTTGTAGCAAAGATCTTCCCGGTCATCCCTTGGAATTCCTTGGCATGGCGCTCATCGAGGCCATAGCGTGCCTCCTCGGCAAAGGGTCTTATGCAGCAATCAGGGTAGGACAGGAAGTGGCCGATCTCCCAGTCACTGAAATTCTTGGAGAAGACCCCCAGCTGGGTAGAGGAATAGGGATCAAGCGCTGGCCTGATGGCGGGATCGTTCGCTTCTATGAGCCGTTTCTGCAATTCGAGACGGGGAATGATATCAAAGAGGCGATCCTCCTGGAAGAGCTTTGCAACGTGGTGGGCAAAATTGGGAAAGTCTGGATGCGTGGCCTTCGCTTCTGAGGGCTCCAGGCTGGAAAGCTCGGTAAGGCGATCTAGAATTTTTGAAAACGAGGCGGAAGCAGAAATTTTGGACATAAAAAAAGAAAGGAAGGGATTGTTTACTTGCTTGGCACTATGAGAGTCCTCTCGCCCGCAGGCATGAACTCCCTCAGCGCACCCTTTCCGAAGCAGAGCCTCGGGTGGGTGAAGTCGAAGACCAGGCTCTTGTCTGCGAAGGCTATCTTCACCAATGGGTTTGTCGTCCATGCGTCGCCCTTTCCTGCGTGGGCAGCTTGGACGATGCCCGAATGCGCGGACTGGTGTCCGACGTTGAGGGCATAGTTCGGATAGTTTACGCCCCTCAGGTTGAAGGGTAGACCCTCGTCGCTCCTCCAAGAGAAGCTGTTCGAAGAGCCGCACTGGTCCTGCTGATCGTATCCGTAGAAGCCGAGCCTACCCAGGTCTTCCTTGTGGAGCAGCTGGCTCAGATACCAGGAGTTGATGCCGGCTGTGGAGTTTCCTGTTGCCAATGAAATGCCTATGCCCGCCGCCGCAGCGACTACCGCAGCCCTCTGGGATCCACCGAAGTGGGTCTCCATCAGCGCCGGGAACTTCTCGTACTGCTCAAGGCCGTAGAGCGATACTTCGGTACTGACGTCCTTGATTAGGTCCCAGCTTGGCTTGATCTTGCCGTAGGCGCCGTACTTCTTCTTCACATAGTCGGCTGCGAAGTAGGTATAGTCATCCAAGACATTGTCTGTGTATGTGCAGGTTGCGTACTGGGTGAAGCCAACTCCGCCTGACATGTAGCTGCCAAACCAGAATTGGTCATAGAGTACAGCTCCCATGGAGATTACTTCAAGGGAAACCCAGCACGGGTCATCAGGCTTGACCCTGGAAGCTTGGCATATGTCTGCGATGTAGCCCAGCGGTACGCCGCCCGGCTCGTTGGGACCCCTTGCCCTTCTCCATGGAGTCAATGTGCCCATCTCGATGACCTCCGCGTGCTTTGCGGCGAAGGCGAATTCGCCAACCGCTGCCTCTCCAGCCATCAGCTTGTAGGCATCGATCATCGACATGGAGATCTGCATGGCGGCCCATCTTGCCATGGTGCCACCGTCACAGCACATGGATACAGCCGTTGGCATACGGCAGACTTGGTAGAGCTTCTTGCCCACGGCAGCCTTGAGCTGCTTTGCCTGCTCTGCGGGGAACTGCTTGTTGATGTCGATGACGTATCTCTTGTCGATCTCGCTTGCAAGCTCATCGTCTCCGGTGAAGACCTTCACATAGCAGTCAGAAACGAGGCCTGGATTGATTTCGGCCATGTGCTCCTGGACAACAGCGCCGCCCGGCAGGGCATGGTTGAGGATCTCGAGGTAGTTGTTGACTGTCTCTGGTGTCACTTCCTTGCCCAGACGCTTCTGCAGCACCATGTGGGCAGCATCGAGGCCGCTTATTACGGTCCTGCGGATGTCGTGCCACATCTGCTGCATGGCAGCATTGTTGATTATGTGGAGGTCGTCGGCCTCGCAGTATATGTCCGTCCCCGAGAGCTGGTAGGGCATGAGAACCCTCTGGCCCATTGGGGAGCCGAGGTGGACCTCCGGGTTGTAGCCGGGTATGCCGCGCTGCTTGGCCAGCTTCTTGCTTAGCTCGAAGAATTCCCTCTTCCGCGCAGACTGCTTCCAGGCATTATAGATGTAGTACTTTGTGTACATATCCTCAGGAGTTTCCTTGAATTTCTTCCTGAGTGCTTTTATGAACATCTTCTTATCTTGGCTCATGTTTTTCCACTCCTACACTCCCTTAATTGATTCAGGATCGTTGCCTGCCATTGTCCTCAGCATGTGTATTCTCTGGACCCATTCAATCAGCTCCTGATCCTTCCTGAATGGTTCAAAGCTCGCATGGAACTCGCTTGTTCGTTTCCTGAGCTCGTCCTCGGCTATTGGCTTGCCAAGAGGGATTGGCTTGTCCAGCGGGACTCCGACCTGGTCCTTGACGTAATCGACCTCTTTGGTCTTCTTGTTGAAAATATAGCGCCTCTGAGCATCGAACATCATGCCGTTCTCGTCGAGGCGGAGGGCATGTCCGTGGACGGTTGCGCCCCTGATCCCTGTCCTTGCGGGGTCAAAGATCTCGGTCTCAACAAGTTCCTTGGCGACCTTCTCCAGGTCTCTCTCGCGCATCTCAAGGGGCACACGGCCGGAGAGGACTCCGACGTCTGTGCCTCGCCAACGGTTGTGGTACATCCATGCCCTAACGTAGGGGGCCACTGGTGCGATGTAAACGGAGTCGGTTAGCTGGATGTATCGGATCCTGTCACCGGCCTTTGCGCCTGGCGTTGGGGTCACCATCTCCCTGATGGGGCATGCAGGCTCTCCCGTCTCCTCGAGGGGCGGATGAGTGCTCTTGTAGGCCTCACCTGGGACCCTGTGGCCCATAATCCTTACCAGGTCATCGTCGCTGATGGTCCTTAGCTTTTGTAGCTTGTAGCTTGGGTCCATGTACTTCCTTCTGTTCTTCGAGGGCGTTGTTGTGCCCGGATAAAACTGTGGTTTATAGTTGGTCATTTCAGAAATCCCCCTTGATCTTTGCGGCTGCCTCATTGACATACTTCAATGGTTCCCTGAGAATTGGCACTTCGCTGAGCACATCTCCCACAACACCACTGAGCTTCTCTGGGGTGTAGATGCATGTGCCTGCGTCCAAGGCGACAGCGGCGGCCACGCAGGGGATGCAGAATCCCTTGCTGTGTCTCGTGACGATATGGTTGCCGTTGAACACACCTGGGTTACCTCCACCGTAGATGGAGTGGCTGAAGAATGCCATCTCGACGCCTGTGCCTGCAACCCTGCCGAAGTCGACACCCGGCAAGCCGGTTTCGCGCTCGACCAAGTCATTGAAGTAGATGAAAACTGACGGCGTGTGTTGCATGGCCCTTGCAGAGCCGCATGTGATCATGGTGCCTGCCATGAGTCCGGCAGCGGCATAGGCGTTCCACTTGTTCATATCCTTGGTCGTGTAAACGGTATATCCCGATTTCTTCTTTTCCAAGGGTGTAATTACCCCATCTTCAATTGCCCTTGCAACCGTGGATGTGACCACATCGCCGAGAGTTCCTTCCTTGGCGTTTGCCTTGACCAGTTCGTACACGATATTGTTTGCATTGAGTCCCTGGTATGCCAGGCCCAACAGGTGGAACCTTTCAAAGTTACCGATGGCATCTCCGAGCTCCCACATTGCAGCCTGCTCGAAGATCGAAGACAGCGCGGCAGCATTCATGGAGTTCTTCTTGGTAATCATAGCAACATGCGCAGCAAGGATGTTGCGCAGGGCGTATCCCATGCCTTCATTCTGCTGGGGCACTGCCAGAAGCGAAACGACGTTCCCTCCCAGCATATCCATGGTCTGTGGGTACCTACCCCAGACGGCTGCATGGACAAGGTCTGCGTCCCAGAGGTCTATCTTGAACTTGTTGATCAGAACGTGGCAAAGGGCTGCTGCAACTGCTGTGACTGCTGTGGTGTACTCCACGCCCGCCTGGAGCCTCTTAAGGGGCACAGTTACCTGAAGCTGCTTGCCCCCCTTGAGGACCTTGATAGCTGTGTCGTCGTTTGGCCTGATCTGGATAGTCTCTATGAGGGCCTTTGCGATTGTGTCGGCATTGGCAACCACGTCTGCCTTAACAGACCTTCCCCTCAGAGAGCACCATTTGCCACCGACCGAGCCGGTGGCCAAGGCATTCTGTATGCCTTCGAGGTTGACTGCAACTGTTTGCTTGACATGGTTGATGATCTCCTGTATGGCTGGATTGTGTAATGGGCTTAGTGCTTCGACTGGTACGTTCTTTTCGATTTGGCGACCGCGGTCATCGAATAGATCTACTCTATCTTTATATTTTCCCATATGGTCTCCTCTCTAAGAATTGTATTTCCGCTAGTGATAAGGAATAGGACCATTAAAAAGCTTTGGATTGTAGTGAATGACAGATTACAGCGTTATTTCTGTCGAATTTTTGCAATAAAAAACATTTTTGGGTTTGTTAAGTAAAACCCGGATTTGCCTAGGCAGAGCGAACTATTGAAGGGGGATTTTGTCCACCAGCAAGACCACAGAATCCAGCATATTTGTCTCATTCAGTCTTAGGGACATTATGGGCACCTTCACAAACTTTTCGATAAGGTTCGCAACTATAGTTGCGCATATGAGACCGTTTACCTTTTCCCTCTCAGCCCTTATGGCATTCACAATAACATCTTCTATGCTGGAAGATGGATACTCCCTGAGAAGTATCTTTTTGCCCTTTACGGTAATCTGATGCTTGGTCAAGGTGTCTAGAGCGCTCCTCGTACCAATTATCCCTATGACAATGTCTGCCTTGGCCGTCGTGCTGACCCTGATGAACTTCACCATCGCCCTCAGGGTAGAGCAGCGCAGATCCCTCTTCTGGCAGAGAATCTTGTTGATTGTGCTCAATGGTATGCCTGAACCCTCGCTGAGGGCTTTATTGGAGATGCCTAGCTGCTTCATCGCCAGCTTAAAGCGCTCCACAAAAGCCTCGTTGGATATCATCGCTGCGTCAAGGAGTTCTCGTATCAGTTCTTCTCCACTCTGGCTCATTTGGGCACCACATCAGATGGTTGGTACTTCGCACCTCAGGACTTCGATTATCTTCTCCCTGAAGGAGATGGCGGGCGGGGAAAGGCGGTCCCTGGGGTATGGCAGGTTGATTTCGATGAGGGTCTTCAGGGTTGCAGGCCGCGTGGTGAGGATGGCCACCTTCTGGCCGAGAAAGACCGCCTCCTCAACGTTGTGGGTGATGAAGATCACGGTTTTGTGCAGCTTCTGCCAGATCGAGAGGAGTTCCTTCTGGAGGATCCATCTTGTCTGCGCGTCAAGGTCGGCGAAGGGCTCATCCATCATCATAATGTCCGGTTCGACTGCCAGCGCCCGCGCGATGGCGACCCGTTTCTTCATCCCACCGGAGATCTGGTGGGGGTAATAGTTCTCGAAGCCCTCTAGCCCCACCATCGAGATGTATTTCTCTGTCAGTTCGTTTGAGATTTTTCGATCCGTGAGCTCCTGCCCGAACTCCACGTTCTTGCGTATGCTCCTCCACGGGAGGAGGGATTCCTCCTGGAAGATCACTCCGAACTTCTGAACCTTCGGGTCAGGAGAGACGCCCTTGATGAGCACCTTTCCCGAAGTGGGTTGCTCGAGTCCGCACATGATCTTCAGCAGGGTTGTTTTTCCGCAGCCAGAGGGCCCCACGATGCAGAGGAACTGCCCTTCTTCAACATTCAGGGTTATATCCTTTATGACATCAATTGTGCCTGTGTCGGCCGTAAAGGACTTGCTCACAGACTCCAGCGAAAACATGTGGCTCATGGTATCACCTCAGGTCAGGACCTCCACCCTATACTTGAACATCTTCTTCTCCAGGATGAGGATGATGTAGTTCATCGCCATTCCTATTACTCCGATCAGTACCATTCCAACGATAACAGCATCAATCTGGAGAAAATTGGCATATTTGAGGATGAGCCTGCCCAGCCCCACCGGGTCGCCGCCCAGCATTTCAGCGGCAACGATGCACATCCAACCGATGCCCAGCCCTACCCTGAGGCCTGTCATGATTTCGGGGAGGGCACTGGGCAGGACAATCTTCGTCGTTATCTCGCTGTTGCTTGCGCCAAAGGTTTTTGCAACATTCACCAATGTTGGCGATGTGTGCCGAACTCCGGCTATGGTGTTGAGCAGGATCGGGAAGAATGTGCCTATCCACAGCAGAAAGACATAGCGGGACAGGCCAAGAAGGAGGACAATGGAGAGGGGTATCCAGGCGATGGGGGGTATAAACCTCATGGGTTCTATGATTGTGTTTGCAGCAGTCTTGACCGTTGGCTTTAGACCCATTACCAGGCCCAATGGTACGGCGGTTACAGTGCCGGCAATGAAGCCGAGGAGGACCCTATAGATGCTGACCTCCGAATGCTCCAAGAGCGTGTAGCCATCAAAGTCGCCCACTGTGGCAAGCCTGACGAAGGCCAGGGCAACTTCATAGGGGCCGGGAATGAAGGGCGAATTAACAGCCCGAGCGAGGAGTTCCCAGAGCAGGAGAAATACGGCAAGGGTGGCTATGCCGACCCCTGCATCCTTGAGATATCTCCTCAGGTTCCTCATGGCAGACCACTCTTGTCAGATCACTGCTGCCTGATGAAGGCGTCAAGGAAAGAATCGACCTGGGATTGGTTTAGGGACGTTATCCTTTGGAGGTCGATGAGAGCCCTCAGGAAGGTTTCACAGCTCGCTCTGTTGATGGTGCTGTTGTAGATAATTGTCTGAAATGCTGTTGTGATCACCGCGTTTGAAAGGCCGGTGACGTTGACTGCTATTTGCGCCGCCTCGGTTGGGTGGGCATTGATGAAGTCTGTAGCTGCCTCATGGACTGCGACCATCTTCTGCACAATGTCGGGGTGCTGGCTAAGGAAATTCTGGTTCACCACCAGCACGCAGCATTGGTGATCTGGGAAGAGGTCATGGGATGTGAGCAATACAGTGGCGTTATAATTGATTACGGCTATCGCAGGTGTGGGCTCCCATGCTATGAAGCCATCTATTATCCCTTGGTAGTAATATAACGGAAGGTTGCCGACTCCCGTAGCTTCATGTTTCACGATCGTGAGGTTGTTCTGCTGGGCATATATTGTGAGGAGGATGTCCTGGATCGTACCGGCACCGGGCGTTCCGATTGTGCTTCCGTTGAGGTCCGAAACTGTCTGGATCCTGTCGGGGTTGACGACTATTGCGGAGCCCTCAAGATTGACGGACGATATGGCAACGGGGAGGTTTGTCACATTGCCGGATGCCATGGCATTGGCCCTGGCAGTCATGGCAGGGGGGACACCGACATAGGCGAAGTCCAGCCCCCCTGATAGGAAGTCAAGCATGAGCGATGGGCCATTGTTATAGGTCTTCGGTGTATCTATTTCTAGGCCATACTGCTGGAAGTATCCCTGGTTTATGGCAACATAGAGGGCGAGGTGGTGGAGGTCGCCAGTGAGGACGCCTATCCTGATTTTCTCCTTGGGGGTGAAATACCCCGTCGCATACAGGCCTCCAATCGTACCACCCACTATCACAATAAGGATTACAATTGCCAAGACATAGGATCTTTTCATCAGGACAACAACCCAGGAACTACTGCATTGTGCCTTAATATATATTTTATTGGTACAATAAGGAATAGATGAGGTTGAGGGAAACCGAAAGCGCTCCCAGTTCGGCATCCAGAGGGTCGTTGGAGAAGCTGACCAGCAAAAGGTCCCTGTTCTTGGGGCTGAAGCGTGATTTGATGGTGGCGTCGAGGACAGGGTATTCCTTCGCTATGTCCTCTGAGATCAATGGGAGGGCGATCCTGCCCAGAATATCCTGAAAAACCATCATGCCTTCAGCCCCGCTCCTGACGGCCTCGTCCCTCAGCTTTGTCGCTGATGGGACAGCCAGGATCCCTCGCAGCTGGATGGCATAGGCAGGGGACGCAACCCCCATCTCCTTGAGCCCTATCGCCCCGGCGGAGACCATCACCTTACCCAGATCAGCCACCACCGATTCGCCCTTTGGGGTTAGGTGGCACCCTCCCACGGCATCCACAGAGATCAGAGACATCTCCAGGAGCCGCTTGATTATGGTCCTGACAGACCCCTCTCCGATGCCCAGGCGCTTGGCAAGGGTAATCCTCCCCATCGTCACCTCTTCCTGGAGGATTCGCAGTAGCTTGACCACGTGGGCAGCCGAATAGGCAGGGGAAGGGCCCTTGGGCGCCTCGGATCTGTAGATGTTGCCCATCAGTTCACGCAGGTCTGAGTGAGCCATAGAAAGCCTCGGTGATACTCTGTGGCGCTTGCATTTTTTCCTTTTCGGTCGGATGCCGATAGGGACGCGATGGGTTCAAATCTCTCCTTGGGATAGGTTTAGCAATGGCTGTTGGAGGGCTCGCCTGATGCTGAGGGGTTTTGGAGGTAAGTTTCCTAGGGTCCACAGGGATGCCTATGTTGACGAGGCGGCGCTGATCATCGGTGACGTGGCGCTGGAAGAGGGGGCAAACGTTTGGCCCGGGGCAGTGCTCAGGGGGGACATCGAGCCCATCCGGATCGGGAAGTGGACCAGTGTCCAGGACGGGACAATTGTCCACACGGACCCAGGCTATCCTGTGGATGTGGGGGAAGGGTGCACCATAGCCCACCGCTGCATAATACATGGCTGCAGGATAGGAAGCGGCACACTGATAGCCATGGGGGCCATCCTCCTTACGGGGTCGGTGGTAGGAGAGAGGTGCCTAGTGGGTGCAGGCGCCCTCCTCCCAGAAGGTAAGGAGATTCCGAGCGCATCGGTGGCTTTGGGGATACCGGCAAAGGTCATACGAGCTGTGGGGGAGGAGGACCTCTCCAGGATGAGGGCAACGAACGAGGCATACAGGCGCCTTATGCTGGCCCACAGGGAATGACGTTCTCAGATAGCCTTCTTCCACCTGAGTAGCAGGTAGAGGGCTATGCCAGCAAACAGAGGCACAACCGAGATCATCTGAAGCTGGAATCCAGCGATGCCAGGCGCGAGACGGCTGCCCAGAAGAAGGATGAAAGTCGGGGAGACGATCAGGATGAGGGAGATGGCGTATAGCAGTCCGGAGAGCTTCGTTGCCGGAATCTTTTCGGTCTTGCTCATCAGGCTTCATCTCTTTGGGGTTAGCAACCTTATGCTCGGATAGATTGACAGGTGCTCTCTAATAAGAGCGACGGGTTTCTCTTCAAGGCTGTTGAAGCCAACAACAAGGCACTTGTCGGGGACCCTGTCCTCCTTGTCGCGGAAGAGCCTGATATAGTGGTCAAGATCGAAGCGGATCATCGTCTCGTCTGTTCCGAAGGTTACCTTGAACGGGACCTTCTCTCGGATCAGTATCTCGGTGGCGTTGGCAAGTAGGCTCTTGTGTCCTCTTAGCACCTTTCTCTTTGCTGACTTCCGGATCTTCGCATTCTTTTTCTCTTCTGCCGAGAGCGATATCTTCGACATGCCCTTGGCTTCGGAGACGGACATGACTCCGCCTTCGAACTTCACCTCAAAGGGTTTTCCCTGTTCCACGAAATCCTGTACTGTCACCGGTTGAGGAGTCTCCATGGCTACCAGCACACATGCTATGCTTGAAAAACCTATTTAATTATAGCGGGTGTTATTATTTCATAAAATTCCTCAGGCACCTTGAGGTAAATATTTTACCCGGGCTGTAGTAGTTAAACTCCAATTCAAAGGCGAACTGTTATGCTCGAAGTGAGGTGGCACGGCAGAGGTGGACAGGGGGCTGTGACGGCTGCTGAAATCCTAGCTACGGCGGTGATAAACGGGGGGAGGTATGCCCAGGCATTCGCTGCCTTTGGCGCCGAGAGGAGGGGGGCGCCGGTGCTTGCCTTCACAAGGATCGACGAAAAGGAGATCCTCATTCGTTCCCAGATATACCAGCCCGATGTTGTTGTGGTCCTGGACCCCAACCTGGTGGGCACGAAGGGGCTGGACGAGGGGCTCAAGACCGGCGGCGTTGTGGTCCTCAACACGGCCGCCGAGCCCGCAAGCTTCCAATCCAGCTTCAGCTCGGCCGGGAAGATAGCCACAGTGGATGCCACCAGCATCGCCATCAAGGAATTGGGCTCGCCAATCACCAATACGGCGATCCTTGGGGCACTGGTGAAGGCAACAGGGGTTGTGAAGCTCGACACTCTCCAGGCCATTTTCAACGAGAGGTTCAAGGCGTTTGCCGAGAAGAATGTCAACGCCGTTATGAGCGCATACCAGCAGACAAGAATTTACTTGAGGAGCAGTTTAAAATGAGCAAGCAGAAGTTGAAGGGGTGGAAGGGGATACCGGAAGGTGGTGCCGTGGAAGAGCCGGGCAGCTCAGTGGGCTTTGATGTCCAGTCGTGGCGGACTCTTCGCCCGGTTAAGGATAAAGCCAAATGTACGAAGTGCGGCTTGTGTTGGATCTTCTGCCCCGATACAGCGATAAAATATAATCCAGATGGAAGCTACGACATTGACCTGACCTATTGCAAGGGATGCGGCATCTGCAGCCGCGCCTGCGCCGTAAAGGCCATAACTATGGTGAAGGAGGAAAGATAATGGCAAGGGTTGGTCTCAGCGGGAATTACGCGATCGCCCACGCCGTAAGGATGGCGGATGTGGACGTTGTCGCAGCATACCCCATCACTCCGCAGACTACCATTGTGGAGAAGCTTTCCGATTTTGTTGCAAACGGCGAACTCAACGCCGAGTACGTGAATGTGGAGTCCGAGCACTCGGCAATGAGCGCCTGCGTAGGTGCATCGCTGACTGGCGCAAGGGTATTCACGGCCACATCATCCCAGGGGCTCGCGTACATGCATGAAGTGCTCTTCATGGCCTCCGCCTTGAGGACGCCCATTGTCCTTGCCAATGTCAACAGATCCCTTTCGGCCCCCTTGAACATCTGGAATGACCACAGCGATGCCATGGCGGAGCGTGACTCCGGCTGGATCCAGCTGTGGGCTTCGTCGGCCCAGGAGGCGTTTGACACCACTGTGCTTGCCTTCAAGGTTGCCGAGGAGATGCGGCTGCCAGTCATGGTCAATATTGATGGTTTCATTGTTAGTCACACCTACGAGCCAGTTGAGCTGCCCGACGAGGAAGCCGTGAGGTCCTACATCCCCTCAAAGCCGATGCTGAACCGGGTCTCGCCACGCCTCTCCTACAGCACGGGGGTCGTGGGCCCCCCCGAATACTACTACGAAATGAAATACCAAGCGGTGGATGCCATCGAACGATCCCGTGGGATGTTAAGGGCGATGCAGGCGGAGTACAACAGGCGGTTTGGTAGGGACTATGCGGATATATACACCTACTTCATGAAGGGTGCCGATTACGCCCTATTGACAATGGGGTCAATGACTGGTACCGCCAGGGTTGTTGCCGAGAGGCTCCGGTCCAGGGGGGAGAAGGTGGGCGTTGTCTCGATTAGGACCTTCAGGCCATTCCCATCGGATATCCTGGGGCAGGTGCTGGGGGGTTTGAAGGCCGTAGGAGTAATGGACCGCGCCGTCACCCCGGGGGGGCCGGTGAGCCCTCTGCTTGCTGATGTTGCCTCCTGCCTTTACGGCTCTGCAAGCAGGCCTGTTTTGCAGGGCTTCGTTGCGGGCCTAGGCGGGAGGGACATCTCAGAGAGTGAGTTCGAGATGATGTTCTCAAAGACAGAAGCGGCAGGTCGTTCCGGACATGCGAGCAGTACGATCTATGCGGGGTTGAGAGAATGAGCTCCCAGTACAGGTCCATGAAGGACGTGCCCAAGGAGGAATATCTTGCCCCAGCACACAGGCTATGCGCGGGCTGCACCGCAGCCACCGCCATCAGGCAGATACTGAAGGTGGCCGGCAAGAACACCGTTGTTGTGTCATCCACCGGCTGCGTCGAGGTCGCCACATCCAATTTCCCGCAGAGCGCCTGGCAGATACCATGGGTCCACATAGCCTTTGAGAATGCCGCTGCTGTGGCATCGGGGATCGAAGCTGCGATGAAGGCTCTATCCAGGAAAGGGAAGACTGATGAGAAACTGAATATCATCGCCCTTGGAGGGGACGGTGGCACGTTCGATATCGGCCTTCAGGCATTGAGTGGCGCTATGGAGAGGGGCCATGACTTTGTCTACGTCTGCTATGACAACGAGGCGTACATGAACACTGGCATCCAGAGGAGCTCGGCAACGCCATTCTGCGCATCGACCACAACCTGCCCGGCAGGCAAGTTCTCGAGCGGCCAAAAAACTGAGAAGAAGGACCTGGTAGGGATAGCGCTTGCCCACAACATACCCTATGCTGCAACGGCAACACCGGCCTATCCCTTTGACTTGATGAACAAGACCCGGAAGGCGCTGGATGTGAATGGGCCTGCCCTGCTGCATGTGCTGACGCCCTGCCCCACGGGCTGGCGGTTTGACATCGATAGGGGGATCGACTACAGCAAGCTGGCGGTCCTCACAGGCCTCTGGCCGCTCTATGAGGCTGCAGAAGGGAAGGTGAGGCTGACCGTCCAGGTCCCACGGAGGGAGCCAGTCAAGAAGTACCTCGAGGCCCAGGGGAGGTTCAAGCACCTCAGGCCGCAGGATATCGAGGCCATCCAGAGGCGGGCAGATCTGCTGGCAGCGAAGTTCGGCCTAGGACCTGTGAAAGAGCAGGTGTAGCGATGAAGATCTCCAAGGAGGCAAGGGGCTACCTACTTCTGGTTGTTGTCTTCGTAGCCATCGTTGTGGGATACACAGTAGTGACAAGGGCCATTTCCGGGACCAATTTCCCCATAGCTGCGGTCCAGTCGCCCAGCATGGAGCCGAACATACCGACGGGGTCACTGATATTCATCCAGAGGGTGGACGGGGAAGATGTTGTCGTGGGTCCGCCCCCTGTGGGCGACGTGCTCGTCTACTTCTTCCCCGACGAGCATATAACGGACTATTTCATCTTCACAATCTATGATCCGACTCCCTGGTCCCATAGGGCCATCAATAAGAGTGAGATAAACGGGACATGGTACTTCATGACCAAGGGGGACGCGAACCAGTCACCAGACCCAGGCCAGGTTGCCCAAAAGCCCAGCACCTGGGTTCCGGAGGACAGGGTAATCGGCAGGATAATCTGGTTTGTACCCTACGTGGGCTACCTCTTCCTCTGGCTTAGGAACGGCTACCTTTTGGCCCTGATAATAGCGATACTGCTGGTTATCATACTGATCCCCTCGGGAAAAAAGAAAAAGACCAGTCCCCAAGATGAAAAACTGTCAGAAGATAAACAACCTTTATAAACCCCCCGCGGGGTTTTAAGTTAATATCAATTTTCCAGAATGGGGTATTTTCTTGAAGCCTTCAGTCAGAATCGAGAATGTTGTAGCTTCGGTGACTATGAACCAGAGCATAGATCTGGACGCGATATCGGGGAATGTTCCTGGTGTGGAGTACAACCCTGAGCAGTTCCCTGGCCTCGTCTACCGCATCTCGAAGCCCAGGACCGCGACCCTCATCTTCTCCTCCGGGAAGATGGTCTGCACGGGGGCAAAGTCCGAGAAGGAGGTCCACAATGCAGTCAAGAAGATAATCAAGAACCTCAAGGACCGGAATATTGTGATAATCGGAACCCCAGAGATCCTGATACAGAACATCGTCGCTTCGGCCAACCTGAACGCGGAGGTCAACCTGGAGAAGGCTGCTTTCCTCCTGGAGAATGTGATGTATGAGCCGGAGCAATTCCCCGGGCTCATCTATAGGATGGATGTGCCCAAGGTTGTGCTCCTCATCTTCTCCTCCGGGAAGATGGTCTGCACGGGGGCAAAGCACGAGGACGAGGTAAAGATAGCCGTGGAAAAAATATACCAGAAGCTGAAGGACCTGGGGGTCCTATACGAGTGAAGCCTGCCTAGCATGTTCCACCAAACTTTTTCTCCTTCAGCATCGCGAGGGCATCCTTGCAGGCTGTGATGGCTGGCGCCCCGCCGGCCACCGCTATGCACCGCACCGCGTCCAGTATCTCAGCCTCTGTTGCCCCCTTCTTGTGGGCGCTGCGCATGGCAGAGACGACGCACTCCTGGCAGTGCCTCTGGGCGCCCATGGCCATGATTATCAGCATTTTGTACTTCGAGGGCATGGCGCCGTCGTCCTGTATGGTGCTGTCGCAGAACTCATAGAAAGCCTCGAGCTTCGGATCCAGCTCTGTGGCGATGTTCATGATTGCGGGAGTGAAGCCCATCTTCTTGTCAAACTTCTTTGATAGTTCTTTCTTCAAGGATTTCACCTGACTACTATTTCTCATGGTCGATTATAATCTTAACCCAGAGTTTATACGTTGGAAGGTCTTTACTATTTAGTCCTGTGCAGGGTGTTTTGCCATGGAAGGGGTCTTCGTGAGCGACTTCATCTCGCCCATCAGGGAGAGATCGAAATTCGCTGCCAGGGTCAGTGTCTTTGACACAACCCTGCGGGATGGAGAGCAGACGCCGGGGGTGTGCTTCACGCTTGAGGAGAAGCTGGAGATAGCGAAGAAGCTGGATGAGCTCGGCGTAGACTTCATAGAGGGAGGGTTCCCTGTTAATTCTGAGGAGGAGACTGAGACAATCCGGAAAATCAAGGGTCTCGGCCTCAATGCGAAGATCTGCGGCCTGGCCAGATGCGTCACGGCCGACGTGGATGCCTGCCTCAAGGCTGACGTGGGGCGGGCCCATATCTTCATAGCCACCTCCGACATCCACCTCAAGTACAAGCTCAGAATGGCCGAGGAGAAGGCACTGGAGCAGGCGGTGGCCACAGCCGAGTATGTGAAGTCCCACGGCCTCGAGTGCGAGTTTTCCTGCGAGGATGCAACCAGGACTCCCTTGGAAAGGCTTCTGCGGTTCTACACCTCGGTGGAGGGCGTAGGTGCGGATGTGCACAATGTTCCCGATACCGTTGGGGTGATGGAGCCCGAGGCCATGTACGAGCTGATCAGGAGCCTCAAGGGAAAGCTGAAGAAGCCAATATCCATGCATTGCCATAATGACTTCGGCCTCGCGGTGGCCAACACGCTGGCAGGGGTGAAGGCAGGGGCGTCCCAGGTCCACACGACCATAAACGGGCTGGGCGAGAGGGGCGGAAACGCCAGCGTCGAGCAGACTGCCACCGCGCTCAAGGCAATGTATGGCGTGAAGACCGGCATAAGGCTGGATAGGCTGAAGGAGACCTCTAAGCTGGTGGAGAGGTTCAGCATGGTGAAGCTGATGCCCAACTATCCCATAGTCGGGGACAATGCCTTCGCCCACGAGGCAGGGATACATGTCCACGGCGTGCTGGCCAAGGCTGAGAGCTACGAACCCCTGACCCCGGAGATGGTGGGGCAGAAGAGGAGGATTGTGATGGGCAAGCACACGGGGAAGCACGCGGTGGCCTCCTTCGTGAAGCAGAGGTACAACCTGAGCGACGAGCAGATCGCGGCGGTCGTGGAGAAGGTCAGGGATGTGACCGTCCACAAGAAGAAGATCACCGAGGACGATGTCATCGCCATAGTGGAAGGTGTGCTTGGCAGCGTCAGGGAGGCTGAGGCTCTGGCCACGCTGAACGAGGTGCTGATAATAACCGGCAACAAAATCACGCCCACCGCATCGGTCCAGCTCAGCCTGGGCGGCTCCAATAGGGTGGCGGCGGGGGTGGGCACAGGCCCCGTGGACGCTGTCTCCCGGGCGATTCAGTCCGCCCTTGGGAAGAGGATAACGCTGCAGAACTACAAGCTCGAGGCGATATCGGGAGGGACTGACAGCCTCTGCACCGTAGAGGTCACCCTTGAAGACAGGAACGGCAAGATGGCCAGGGGCATGGCTGTCGGCGCCGACATAGTCATGGCTTCGGTGAATGCACTGATGGAGGGGCTGAACAGGCTCTATGCCAACCGCAGCTAGTGTGTGGCAGGTGGGGGGGAGGGCAACCCCCTCCCGGCTCACATGACCATGTGGCCTATTGTCTTCTTTATGTCCTCGTAGCGCAGCATTTCCTGCGTCGACATGCTGATTGGGACTGCCTTTATGGCAGCCTCAAAGTGCGGCATCCCAACCTTTTTTGGCCTTAGGTCCTCCCTTATGGCGTTGATAGCAGCCTCTCTGCAGACGGCCTCTATGTCGGCGCCTGTGTAGCCCTCGGTCTTCTGCGCGAGCGCCTGGAAGCTGATCCCTTCCTCCAGGGGCATCTTCCTTGTGTGGACCCTGAATATGGCCTCCCTTGCCTTCGGGTCAGGTAGCGGGATGTAGACGCTCCGGTCGAACCTGCCGGGGCGGAGGAGGGCGGTGTCAATGATGTCTGGTCTGTTGCTGGCTGCAATGACAACGACATTCTTGAGGGAGACGAGGCCATCCAATTCCGCAAGGAGCTGGTTCACTAGCCTCTCGGTCACGCCCGAGTCATTCCTTCCGCCCCTTGCAGGGGCTATGGAGTCGATTTCGTCAAAGAAGACGATGCATGGCGATGCCTGGCGCGCCTTCTTGAAGATCTCCCTGACCGCCTTCTCGGATTCGCCGACCCACTTGCTCATCACCTCGGGCCCCCTCACGCTGATGAAGTTGGCAGAGCTCTCGGTGGCCACGGCCTTAGCCAGGAGAGTCTTTCCGGTGCCGGGTGGCCCGTACATCAGTATCCCCTTGGGAGGGGCGATGCCCATCTGCTCGAAGAGCTCGGGGTTCTTCAGCGGGAGCTCGACCATCTCCCTCAGCTGCTTCTTCACCTCATCCAGCCCTCCTACGTCCTCCCAGTGGACCTCTGGCACCTCTACATATACCTCCCTCAGGGCCGAGGGGGTAATCTCCTTCATTGCCTCGTAGAAGTCGTTCTTCTCCACCTTGAGAGACTTGAGAACGCTCGTGGGGATGACCTGCTTCTCCAGGTCGATCTTCGGGAGGAAGCGGCGCAACGCCCCCATGGCAGCCTCCCTGCTGAGGGCTGAGAGGTCAGCCCCGCTGAAGCCATGAGTGATGTTGGAGATCTGCTCAATGCTGACGTCCTGACCCAGAGGCATGCCCCTCACATGGACCTGGAGTATCTCCCTCCGCCCCTTCTTGTCCGGCATGGAAATGGAGATCTCCCGGTCGAACCTGCCGGGGCGCCTGAGAGCCGGGTCAACGGCATCAGGGCGGTTGGTTGCAGCTATTACAATCACCTGTCCCCTGGATTTGAGGCCGTCCATGAGCGTAAGGAGCTGGGCGACAACACGCCTCTCCACCTCACCCGTTACCTCTTCCCTCTTGGGGGCGATGGCGTCGAGCTCGTCTATGAATATGATGCTGGGGGCTTCCTTCTCTGCCTCCTCAAAGAGCTCCCGCAGTTTCCCTTCCGATTCACCGTAGAACTTGCTCATTATCTCCGGCCCGTTCAGTGAGACAAAGTGGGCACCAGACTCGTTTGCAACGGCCTTTGCCAGGAGCGTCTTGCCGCAGCCGGGTGGGCCGTAGAGGAGGACGCCCTTGGGGGGCTCTATGCCGAGGTGCTTGAATAACTCAGGGTGCCTCATGGGCAGCTCGATCATCTCCCTGATCTTACCCTTTGCATCGTCCAGACCTCCGATGTCCTCGTAGGTCACCCTGGAGAGCGGCGCCTCGGATTCCTTCAGCGGCTCCTCCTTGACCGAGACCTCGGTCTCAGAGGTCATGTAGGAAGATGGCGAGGGCTGGATGGAGGCCACCACTAGCCTGAGGGCTTCCCCAAGGACGGGCATCATTACGGTGTCGCCCTTGGTCAGGGGCTTGTCCTCCAGCATCTGTTGGACATAGTCGTTAAAGTCCGGGCTGAACCTGATGTTCTCGGTGGGAGCGAAGGCGATCTTGGCTGCCGGGTGCATCTCGGCCTCTGAGATGCGGATGCCATCTCCAATGGAGATGCCGGCGTTGTGGCGGATTATGCCGTCTATTCTCACTATCTCCAGCCCCTCGTCCTCCTCGTAGGCTGGCCATGCCACAGCGACCGTACCCTTCTCGCCCTCCAGCCTTACGAAGTCGCCTGCACTCAGCCTGAGCTGGTCTAGGGTTGCTTTGGGGATCCTAGCGAGGCTCCTGCCCACGTCCCTCTGCCTCGCCTCCGCAACCTTAAGTTCTATCGAGTTGGCCATCATGAATCACGCACCTAATACATTATAGCTGACACATATATATTTTACTGCGATATATTCATTGGCTTTTAGTCCCGCATCGCCCATCCAATTTCAAGTGCCAGGGGATGCCCAACAGTTTTATTACTTCGCCCCAAGATATACTTTGGAGACCCACCATGGAGAGCCTCAAGACAGTCTCCAAGGACAGGATTGCGAGGCTCGCATACCTTGCCCGCGTGGAGCTTACCGAGCAGGAGAAGGCAGAGCTTGCCACGCAGCTGAACAGGATACTGGAGTCCTTCAAGGTCCTGGACAGTGTGGACCTCGAGGGTGTAGAGCCGACCTATCATGCCATCGACGTGACGAACATACTGAGGGAGGACGAAGAAAAGACCTGCCTGAGCCAGAAGGACGCGCTGGCCTCCACCAAGAAGTCTGAGAAGGGTTTCTTCGTTGCCCCGAAGATAGTCTAGGAGGGCTTCCATTGAGGCGGATTCTCCAGCTGACCCTTTATGAGCTTGTTGTAGCCATCAGGAACGGGGATGTGGAATGCGCCGAGGCACTTGGGGCCTACCAGTCTCAGATCGCCAAGCACGACGGTATCCTCCAGGCGTTCATAACCCTTGACAAGAAACCTGCCAAGGCCGCCGAGGGTGAGATCAAGGGTGCTCCCCTTGCCATCAAGGACAATATGTGTACCAAGGGGCTCAGGACAACCTGCGCCTCAAGGATACTGGAGGGTTATGTGCCACCCTACGACTCGACAGTGGTGAAGAGGCTCAGGGAGGCCGGAGGGGTCATACTGGGCAAGTCCAATATGGACGAGTTTGCGATGGGCTCCTCAACGGAGAACAGCGCCTTCTTCCCGTCCCGGAACCCTTGGAACCCGGAGAGGGTCCCCGGCGGGTCTTCGGGCGGAAGCGCGGTCGCTGTGGCGGCCAGGATGGCCGTGGCAGCCATGGGGTCGGACACCGGCGGGTCGGTCCGCTGCCCTGCTTCATTCTGCGGGACTGTGGGTCTCAAGCCCACCTATGGCCTGCTGAGCAGGTTCGGCCTTGTGGCCTTTGCCAACAGCCTGGAGCAGATCGGACCGCTTACGAGGGACGTGAGGGACTGCGCCCTGTTGATGAACATCGTCGCCGGTAGGGATGAAATGGACGGCACCTCCCTTGACCACCCCAAGGAGGACTACATGTCCTACCTGGGCAGGGAAATAAGGGGGCTCAGGGTGGGAATCCCCTCCGAGTTCCTCGGGGAGGGTACTGAGGATGGGGTGAAGAGGGCCGTTTGGCACTCGGTGGAGATGCTTGAGGGGCTTGGGGCATCCTGGAGTGAGGCAAGCCTCCCGACTCTCAGGTATGCGCTTCCGACCTATTACCTCACAGCGATGTCGGAGGCCAGTTCGAACCTTGCCCGGTACGACGGGATAAGGTACGGCACGAGGGCGGAGGACAGCGGTGTGGACTGGACGACCTCCTATTCGAGGACCAGGGGGGCGGGCTTCGGTCCGGAGGTGAAGAGGAGGATAATGCTTGGCACCTTCGCGCTCTCGGCTGGCTACTATGAGGGATATTACCTGAAGGCATTGAAGGTCAGGACCTTGATAAGGAGGGATTTCGAGCGCCTCTTCAAGGACTTTGACGTCCTGGTCGGCCCCACGACGCCAACGGTGGCATTTGGGCTTGGGGACAAGGCGAGCGACCCGCTGGCGATGTACATGACCGATATCGATACGGTCACCATAAACCTGGCCAACATACCCGCCATTTCAATTCCCTGCGGTTTCGTCGGCGGGATGCCGGTTGGGCTCCAGATCATGGCTCCGCCCCTCTGCGAAGGGCGGATCTTCACTGTCGCCAGAAAGGTGGAGGAGGGGCTGAGGCTGGACCTCGCCCCCCCAATGGTGAGGTGATGGGCATGGCTGAAGGCGCCGTGGTCATAGGGCTGGAGGTCCATTGCCAGCTGACCAGCCTCAGGACTAAACTCTTCTGCGGCTGCAGCTCCTCCTACAGGGGGAAGGAGCCGAACAGCAACGTCTGCGTTGTCTGCCTCGGGCACCCCGGCTCGCTGCCCAAGCCCAACAGGAGGGCTGTCGAGTGTGCCATAATGACGGGTCTGGCGCTTAAGAGCCGCATCGTGGAGAGGACATCCTTCTACCGGAAGAACTACTTCTACGTAGACATGAGCAAGAACTTCCAGATCTCGATGTACGAGACCAGCAACTCCGAGACCATCTGCGAGGGGGGACAACTGGAGATCAATGTGGGCCCCCGGAGGAAGCGGATAAGGATCACCAGGCTCCAGCTCGAGGAGGACCCAGCCAGGCTGGTGCACATTGGCCCCATAGACCTCTCCCCCTACACGCTGGTGGACTACAACCGCGCCGGCATGGCCCTTCTGGAGATTGTCACCGAGCCGGACATGTCATCCCCCAGGGAGGCCCGCCTATTCCTCCAGAAGCTCAGGTCGATATTGGAGCACATAGGCGCCTTTGACGGGGGGCTGGAAGGGGCAATGAGGTGCGACGCCAACATCTCCCTGAGCGGAGGAAACAGGGTTGAGATCAAGAACATCTCCTCCTTCAAGGAGGTGGAGAAGGCCCTCAACTTTGAGATCTCCCGCCAGCAGAATGTCCGGCAGAAGGGAGGGCGAGTGGTCAGGGAGACCCGCCACTGGGACGAGATAAGAAAGGTGACCATCTCCCTCCGTGAGAAGGAGGAGGAGCACGATTACCGCTATTTCCCCGAGCCCGACATAGTTCCGCTGCAAATCGGCGCGGACCTTGTGGACAAGGTTGCCAAGAGGATGCCCGAGCTGCCAGATGCAAGGGCCGAGAGGTTTGTCAGGGAATACGCGATACCCCCCTACGACGCCTCTGTGCTCACCGGCGAGAAACCATTGGCAGATTTCTTCGAGGCCAGTTGGAAACTATTCGGCGATGCCAAGACCGTGAGCAACTGGATGATGGGGGACCTCCTCGGGGTGCTCCACGAAAGGGACCTGGAGATCAAGGAGGCGAAGCTCACCCCCAAGACCTTCGCTGGCATGCTCAGGATGATCAAGGACGGGAGGATAAGCGGGAAGATCGGAAAGATCATCCTGCCCGAGCTCGTCATATCCGGCAGGTCTGCGGAGGAGATAGTCAAGGACAGGGACATGGGCAGGATAGCCGATAAGGGCCTACTGGACTCTGTCATCGTCCAGGTCCTCGCGGAGAATGCAGCTGCCGTGGAGGACGCCATCAGGGACGAGAATGCAGCCAACTACCTGATAGGCCAAGTCATGAGGAAGACCAAGGGGAAGGCTGATCCCCAGATGGTCAACGTTGCTGTGAGGGAGAGGCTCAGGAGGCTGAGGGAGGGGCGCTAGGGCTCCCTTCCCTTGCCTATGGCAATTCCGGCATCGAATGCCCTGAGGTTTAGATCCACAGCCCGCGGGATGTTCTCCTTCACCGATCCCCTGAGCAGGCTTGGGGAGAAAGGTAGTATCCCGAGCCCTGCCAAGACCCCCAGCACCACTATATTGGCAGCAATGGGGATACCTGCATCCTCCGCTATCCTGGTGGCGTCGAGTTTCACTACCCTCGCTGCGACCTTGTCCAGCAGCGCTGAGATCTCCTCGAGGGCCGGGTAGGTGAACTTGCCTGTATTCACCTCGACCGGAAAGATCGGCCGTGTACTCATGATGACAACGCCTCCGGGCTTTAGGAACTGGGCCACGGCCCTCAGCGTCTCCATCGGCTCGAGGCCAATGACAGCCTCTGCGGAGTGCTCTGCCACCATCCCCCCGTGGATGTCCTCGCCCATGCGGACGTGGCTCAGCACAGGGCCCCCCCTCTGGGCTATGCCGAAGACGTCGGAGACCCTAACACTCAGCCCTGCCTTGATGGCCGCAGAGCCGAGGATCTGGGCCGCCCGAACGTTCCCCTGCCCCCCCACGCCAGCAAGGATCAGATTCATTTCCTTCGGCACCATCATTCGCCCTCCTTGGCAGCTATCGCCCCAGAGGGACAGACCATGATGCATGCGCCGCAGCCGGTGCATGCCAGCGGGTCTATGAAGGATTTTTTCTTCATGCTATCGAAACCTATGGCGGGGCAGCCGAATGCGGCGACGCAGGTCCTGCAGCCGGTGCACTTCTCCTCGGAGACGACGCAGGGGACTATCCTGGTGCCCTTCCTCCTGGCCGCCCTTAGGAACTCCTGGGCGCAGATCCTCCTGAATATGACCACCGCTGGGCCATTGAACTTCAGGGCTTCCTCCATCGTCTTTGTGCTCGCTGCAACGTCGTACGGGTCAACGATCCTCACGAACTCAATGCCGCAGGCCTTGGATAGTTCCTCTATGGAGACCTTCTTTGTGGGCTTCCCGGTGGCGGTCTCCCCACAGCCCGGATGAGGCTGGTAGCCTGTCATGGCCGTGACCTCGTTGTCCAGGACCATCACCTTTACATTGGCCTGGTTGAAGGTGGCGTTAATCAGGGCAGGGACCCCGGCGTGGTAGAAGGTGGAGTCGCCTATGGTGGCGATGACAGGATCGGTAATGCCCGCCTTCACAACACCGTTTGCGACGCCTATGCTCCCTCCCATCCCGAAGACCAGCTGCATGAACTTCAGCGGCGGGTACATGCCAAGGGTGTAGCAGCCGATGTCCCCCACCCCAAGGTACTTGGCGTTGGCTGCCGTGCGGACCGCCTTCTTGGCGGCCCAGTAGGCCGCCCTGTGCGGGCACCCGGCGCACATGGTCAGTATCCTGGGGGTCAGGAGCTTTGCTGCGGCCTCGGAAACAGCGGCCTTCAAGGGGGGAACCTCCTCGGGGGCCACGCCAAGCATCCGGGAGAGGGCAGTGTCCACGGCGCCGTAGCTGAGCTCCCCCGTGCCGGGGAGGTCGCCGGTGAGTTTTCCAGAGACCTGAATGCCGGGCTTGACCCTGCCGGCGATTGCCAGCACCTGCCGCTCTATGAATGGATCGCCCTCCTCTACCACAATCAACCTCCCGAGGCCTTGGACGAATTCTTCGACCACCGCTGCCGGGAAGGGGTTCGTGAGGCCCAGCTTGAGTATGCTGATGCTGCCTCTGAGCCCCCTCCTGTTCAGGTAGTCCAGGACATAGTTGTAGGGGGCGGAGGCCGTCACAATGCCGAGCCTCGGCTTCCCAGCCCCGGCGGTGCCGGTCTCCACCTGGAAGAGCCCTCTGGCCTTGGCGGCCGGTTCAGCCCGCTCCAATTTCTTGTGAAGAACCGCGTGCATCTCGGGAATTACCTTCGGGCCGACCATGTTGCCGGCCACGACGTAGTTGGTGTAGAAATCGTCCCTGAACTGCGGGGATCGTGGCGAGCGCCTGACCTCCCCCAGCACCACGTCCCCGCGGGAGTGGCAGATGCGGGTTACCAGCCGCAGCATGACCGGCAGCCGGAGCTCCTCGGAGAGCTCCATGGCGATGCGGACATAGTCCTTGGCCTCCTGGGCGTCCGAAGGCTCTAGGGCAGGTATCTCTGCCATCTGGGCCAGGTACCTGTTGTCCTGCTCGTTGGCCGAGCTGTGACCGGAGGGATCGTCCGCCGATATCAGGACGAGGCCGGCGTCGAAGCCGTGGTAGACGGAATGCATGAGCGGGTCAACGACCCAGTTGGCCCCTATGTGCTTCATGGAGGCGATGCTCCGCTTGCCGCAGGCGGCCCCGCCGATTGCCACCTCGAAGGCCACCTTCTCGTTGGTGGACCACTGGACGTGCATGCCTACCTCATCAGCTACCAGCGCAAGGGTGTCGACGATCTCCGAGGCAGGGGTGCCAGGGTAGGAGGCGACGACCTCGGCATTGGCCTCCACTGCACCGCGCGCCACTGCCTCGTTGCCCAGGAGGAGGACGCGCTCCCCCTCCTTCGCTTGGGCTATGATATGCGTCATGGGAGATCCCCTGAATGACACCGTAATAGGAATTTGCGCGATATTAATATTTGTTGGGATACCCATCCGCAGGGAGATGGCGCACAGGAGGTCGATAAAGCGTTAATATTTCGGTCGCCATAGACTGAAATGAAGAGATGACATATGGCATTGGCAATCATCCAGCGAGGGTTGGCAAGGGGATGGCTCCTCGAGCCCGAGGCCAAGGAGCTCTGCCGCGCATACGGTCTCCCCGTAGGGGAGTGGAGGGTGGCGAGCACCGCCTCCCAGGCAAGGGAAGCCGCTGCTTGGCTGGGGTTCCCGGTTGCAGCCAAGATTGTCTCCCCTGATGTCGTCCACAAGTCGGATGTGGGAGGGGTAATCCTAAACCTCAAGGACGGGACGGAGGTGGAGGGGGCATTCGGGAAGATCAAGTCGGTCTGTGGGGCGGGAAGTTGCCGCTTCGATGGGGTGCTCATCGAGCCGATGGCTCCGGCCGGCACCGAGACCATAATTGGCGCAAAGAGGGATCCCCAGTTCGGCCCGGTGATTCTCTTTGGCCTAGGGGGGATATTTGTTGAGGTATTCAAGGATGTCTCATTCAGGGTGGCACCAATCACGAGGGAGGATGCCGGAGAGATGATCTCTGAGCTCAAGGCGCTTCCATTGCTGAAGGGGATAAGGGGTAGAAAGCCGTCGGATATTGATGCCCTGATATCTTCACTGATGAAGGTCTCCGACATGATGATGAAGGAGGAGAAGATAAAGGAGCTTGACCTCAATCCGACATTGTCCTATGAGAAGGGCTGCAGGGTTGTCGATGCTAGGGTAATTCTTGGCTGAGGGAGGGCAATGGTCTTCGACATCGTCTCAATCGGGAACATCAACATCGACCTTTCCTTTCGTCTGGGGAGCGTACCTAGGGAAGACAGCGAGGTGCTTTCTGATGATTTCATGCTGTCGCAGGGCGGATCCGCTGCCAACCTCGCCTTCGCGGCAAGCAGGCTGGGTCTGAAGGTGGCGATGCTCGGCTGCGTGGGAGATGACAAATTCGGGAAGGAGGGGGTTGAGG
>CAYZHK010000003.1:0-48162 GCA_964477685.1 uncultured Nitrososphaerota archaeon | reverse complement strand
ATTATGAGGGGCTGCATCCTCGTCCCCCTCCGGACATAGGCACCGCCGATGCCAAAGGGGCCATACATGTCCCATGAGGATATGGTCATGAGGTCAATGCCATCCCTGTTGACATCGATGGGGATCTTGCCCGCCGCCGGCGTGGCATCCGTGTGGAAGATGGCCTTCTTGGAATGGGCAATCTCCGCTATCTCCCTGATAGGCTGGATGGTCCCCACCTCGTTGTTGGCATAGCCTACGGTTACCACTATGGTGCTGTCCGTAAGGGATTCCTTGAGAGCCTCAAGATTGACCATTCCATGGCCGTCCACAGGGATGTAGACCACCTCGAACCCCTGCTTGGAGAGGTGCTTCAGGGTGTTGAGCACGGATATGTGCTCTACCTTCGAGGCAAGGATTCTGTCCCCCCTGTCCCTGTTTCTGAGGGCAGCTCCAATAAGTAGCATGTTGGTGCTTTCGGTGGCACCTGACGTAAAGACCACTTCGCTCGCCCTCTCGGCCCTGATAAGGCCTGCAACCTTGCCCCTGGCCCCCTCCAGGGCCGCCTTCTGCGCCTGACCCACCGAGTGCTGGGAGGCTGGATTTCCATACTGCCCACCCAGATGGGGTAGCATGGCCTCGAGGACCCTCGGGTCCATCCTCGCCGCCGAGGCATTATCAAGATAGGCTATCTCACTGGCCATAGGATTTCACCTAGAAATACAATACACCATCCGCCTCTAATACCAGATCATTCACAGTGGCTGCCCCTGCCACCTTCACACCTTCCACAAGGTCCCCTTTGGACATGCCTATCAGATCGCAGCTCTGCGTGCAGGCATAGAGACTCACTCCCGCCTTGAGCGCCTGGTCCATGACTTCTCTAACCGAGGGGAAGTTTCCGAGCCTGATCTTTTCGGCCGCCCCCCTCTTCACCACCGTCACCCCCTTTATCAGGAAATAAATAGAAGCGTCAAGGTCCATCGCCCTGGCGGTGGTGGCAAGTATAAAAGGGGCATAGAGCCTCTCCGGCGTATCCACGCCCGAAGTCTGGACATATAGTATTTTCTTCTTCTTGCCTTGTTCAGCCATCATTTTTTCCTCCTTACAATCACTGTAATTACCTCTCCACTTTTGGAGGCACCAACTACCTCGTGTCCTGACCTCACGGCCCATCTTTTCAGGTCCTCCTCGGCGGCGGGATCGTCTGCCACTATCCTGAGCACATCGCCAACAGCAATCCTATTGATCTCCTCCCTTGCCCTGATCACTGGAAGCGGACAGTAAAGGCCGGTCAGGTCAACTTCTCTCTCCACTGTATAAACCCTGCCATGATAGAATATAACAGGTTTATATATTAACTTTTAGCGATGTAAAGTACTTATCATTGAGGGAGTAAAGGGAGGGAATGGTGCCGCAGTTGATTGACGTCCATGCCCATCTCACCGACCCATCCTTCAGCGACATGGCAGGCGTCGTTGCGAGGGCCAAAAGGGGCGGCGTGGAGAGGGTTGTGGTCTCCACAACCCGCCCCTCTGAGATCAATAGGGCGTTGGAGCTTTCAGGCTCATTCCCAGCCTTTATCTCCCTTTCCGTGGGCTTCGACCCCTCCATTCTGGACGAAGGGGAATACCGAACATTCCAGGACATTGTGAAGGCGAGGAGGTCGGACATCGTGGCCATCGGTGAGGTCGGTCTGGATCACTATCGCGTGACCGACCACGGCGAGCGGGCAATCCAGGAGTCACTTTTCAGGTCAAGTATACGCCTCGCAAAGTCTCTGGCGCTCCCTCTGGTAATCCATTCGAGGAGCGCGGGGCGAAGGGCACTGGAGGTCCTCGGGGAGGAGGGGGCCGAGGCCGTGCTCATGCATGCCTTCGACGGAAAAGTGGGAGACGCCCTCGCCGCAGTGAAAAATGGCTACTACTTCTCCATACCCACATCGGTGATCTATTCAGAGCAGAAGCAGAAGCTGGTCCGGCGACTGCCTCTGGAGCACCTGATGCTCGAGACCGACTCGCCAGTTCTTTCTCCTGTGAGGGGTGAAAGGAATGAGCCAGCCAATCTGATCTATTCTGCTAGGAAAATCGCTGAGTTGAAGCACGTTGAGATCGAGCTGGTCAAAGAAATGACTGCCAGAAATGCGGCAACCTTTTTCAAAATGGCAGATTATTATCATCAGTGATGGCAATTTTTCAGATCATTGATGCATAATTTTAAATAATCAATTCGCCCACTCTTCTGACTGTGGGGTATTATGAAAACATCCTCAATGGCATTAGTAGTATTCGTCATCGCCGTGGTAGCGATAGGCGCCTATGGTGCCTACCTATATATGAATAGCCAAAGCCAATCACAATTCAAAGTAGCTGCCATATTTACCACACCTCTTGAGGAACCTTGGAACAACATCATGTACCAAGCGCTTCTGCAGGCTAAAAATGAGCTCGGGACGAACTTCACCTATATTGAGAATGTGGCCACATCCGATGTCGGAGGCGTCACCCTAAATTATATCAACCTGGGCTACACCCTCATCATCCCAGACAGCTGGGGCTTCTGGCAATCGACGGACCAGCTTTCGAAGCAATATCCCAAGGTCTACTTCGGTGAGGGCTCCGGCCTTTCTACCAACTTCACAAGCAACCTGCTGCTCTTCGATTCCTATCTCCAGGAGTCTGCCTATGTTGCAGGCTTCGTGGGTGCCTCAATTTCCAACACCAGCAAACTCGGCGTCGTGGCGGCCTTCGAGTCTGCAGGGGATGTGGCCGACCTCATCAACGGCTTTATAGCCGGTGCTAGGTCAGTCAATCCCAACGTGAACATCACTGTAGCCTACATAAACAGCTGGTATGACCCAGCCTCTGTCAAGAGCCAGGCACAGGCAATGATCGCCTCGGGCATCGATGTCATCTACAGCGAGCGCGAAGGCGCATTCGAGGCCTGCGTCGGCCCGCAGGGCCAACAGTTGGCCTTGGCCTTCGGGAATTATGTCAACCAGAATGACCAGGCCCCCAACGTTTGCGTGGGCAGCGTCGTATGGAACAACTATCCCATGCTGAAGGTAATGATCCAGGGCGCTCAGAGTGGCAATTTCCCCTCCGGGGTATACTATGCAACAATGAAGAACAATGATACCTACTTCCTGTGGAACCCCGTATTCCAGGCCCGCTACCCGGCAGTGTATTCGACAGCCCAGACACTTGTGCAGAACATCGTAGCTGGCAATGTATATTGGAACATGCAGGTCCAGCTGCTCAACGGTACTGTAGTCAATGGCTCTACTGTGAAGATGTCTGTGCCCAATTTTATTGTACCAAGTCCATGAGGTGGCTAAATGCCCCTCCCCAATTTTTTTTATGGGAGCGACCCGATGATTCCACCAACCTAGACCCCAGGTGAGGAGATCAATTGGCGAATGCTGACTACGCCCTCTACGTCGAAGGCATCACAAAGACCTATGCCAATGGCTTGGTCGCCAACAACAATGTCACATTCGGTGTGCTCAAGGGCGAGGTCCATGCGGTTCTGGGGGAAAATGGGGCCGGCAAGACCACTCTGATGAAGATACTGTCGGGCTGCCTAGCTCCCGATTGTGGCACAATATGCGTGAATGGCGAGAAAGTGAATATTACCGACCCCATGAAGGCGATAAAGCTCGGAATAGGCATGGTCCATCAGCACTTCTCACTCATACCGACCTTTACGGTTACTGAGAACGTTGCCCTTAGTATGTTCCTGCCGGGGAGGCTGAGGCTAGAGGATGTTAAGAACAAAATATTGGAGGTCTCAAAAAATCTGGGTCTGAAAATAGACCCCGATGCCAGGATAGAACAGCTGCCCGTGGGGCTGCAGCAGAGGGTGGAAATAATTCGCCTCCTCTGCCAGGACGTGAACATCCTTATTCTCGATGAGCCTACCTCCGTCCTCACCCCCCTTGAGGTGGAGGAGCTTTTCCGGATAATCAAGGGCCTAAAGGAGAAGGGGAAGTCGGTAATCCTGATCACCCATAAGGTGAAGGAGGCCCTGGCCATAAGCGACAGGATAACAATAATGAGGCAGGGGAAGGTTGTCAGGACGCTGAGCGCCAGTAAGACCAACGAAAGGGATCTGGCAAGCTGCGTCGTGGAGGGATTTGTGCCATCGAGAAATGGAGCAAGGACGGCGCCGGGGGAGGCTTTATTGATAGTTAAGGGGCTTTCTGTCAAGGGCGATTCTGGAAGAATTGCCGTCAAGGGGCTGGACTTGATCCTCAAGTCCGGTGAGATCCTTGGCGTTGCTGGGGTCGCGGGCAATGGCCAGAAGGAGCTTGTGGAGGCCATCACAGGTCTGCGGAGATCTGAATCCGGCACCATCCTTATGAAATCCTGTGACCTCACGAACAGGCCCCCACAGTTCATCATAAGGAGCGGCGTCTCCTACATACCCGAGGATAAGATGAAGAGGGGCGTCATCCTGAATCTGAGTATATCGGACAACCTCGCCCTCAAGTCCATAGAGGACGCGCCATTCAGCAGAAGGATGGTCATCGACCAGAGGAAGGTGGAGGACCGGGTTCAGAATCTCATTTCACAATTCGGAATTAAAACATCCGACTCGCGCGCCTGTGTGAGTAGCCTCTCGGGAGGAAACATACAAAAACTGGTAGTGGCGCGGGAGCTCTCGAACGGGGCCAACATGGTCATCGCCGAGCAGCCAACAGCCGGCCTAGACGTCAAGGCCTCGGAGGCCATACACAAGCGCCTGCTCGATCTGAAATCCCGGGGTGTCGCTGTGATGCTTCTCTCGGCTGACCTGGATGAAATCGTCAAGCTCAGCGACAGGATCGTGGTCATGTTTGACGGAAAGATCATGGGGGAGTTCATGCGGGGCGACCTTGACATGCAGAGGCTTGCCAAGATGATGTTGGGCTCAGACTGAGCGGGATGGATGGTAAGGGTCATGGAGAGAAACCTTCGCAGCATGTTGCCGAGAGGGACCCTCCGTTCCATCTACAAGGCAATCATCTCGATCCTCCTTGCCTTGGTCGTTACCTCTGGGCTCTTCATCATCTCGGGCGTAAATCCATTCGTAGCCTATTTCTACATGTTCTATGGGTCCCTTGGCAACACCAATTTCCTGATTGAAACGCTTGTGCGGACGAGCCCCATCCTGTTGGTCTCTCTGGGCCTCGGTATAGCCTTCAAGTGTAAGGTATGGAACATCGGGGCCGAAGGGCAGCTCTACATAGGCGCTTTCTTGGGGGCAGAGACTGCTATATCCCTTGGCAACACACCATTGGCCCTGCCTGCGGCAGTTGTAATGGGGATATTGGGGGGTATGGCCTGGGCTGCGATCCCGGCGCTGATGAAAACTCGCCTTGGCATCAACGAGGTTATAACAACATTCCTGATGAACTTTGTCGCGATTGACCTTGTGACATGGCTCATCTCCTACCCATTCCAGAGTCCAACTGCCGCTTTTCCCCAGTCTGCCAACGTCCCGGCCGCAGCCATTCTCCCTGTGCTGGTGCCGGGGACAAGGCTGCATTTGGGAATAATAATTGCCCTGGTCATCGTCTTCCCCTTGGTCTACTTCCTGGTCCAGAAGACCACACTTGGCTACAAGCTCAGGGTTGTGGGGGAGAACCCGGAAGCCGCCCGCTATGGCGGCATAAATGTGAAGAGGACCATACTGCTGGCACTCATGCTCAGCGGTGGGCTGGCGGGCCTGGCCGGGCTCTTCGAGGTGCTTGGAATCCAGTTCAGCGTCATGAGTTCGCTCTCCCCTGGCTATGGCTATACCGGGATCGTGGTGGCCCTGCTCGGCCAGACAAACCCCATCGGCATTACTCTGGCGTCCTTTTTACTGGCCGCCATCTACAACGGCTCGGTGAGCCTTTCAATACAGCTCGGCTTGCCCACAGGGATAGTATATTTCGTTGAAGGTGTCCTGGTCATATTCGTTCTTGGGTCCGAATACATCATGCGATTCCTTGAGAGAAAGGGGGTCTTCAAGCGATGATCGATCTGCCAATCGTCGTTGCTTTGATGGCGTCCTCCATCAGCTTCGCCTGCCCCCTTCTTTTGGCATCTCTGGGGGAGACCATCGTCGAGAAGGGAGGGATCCTGAACTTGGGGATCGAGGGGGCAATGCTCATCGGCGCCTTCTGTGGCTTCCTGGGAGCATTCCTGACGGGCCAGCTCGTTGTGGGGATCCTGACGGCAATAATTGGCGGGACCGTGATGGTTCTCCTTTTTGGCTTCTTGGTCGTCCGGTTCAACCTAGACCAGGTGGTCAGTGGCTTGGCAATCAACCTCCTGGCCAGCGGACTTGCCCTCTACCTGCTCAGGGTCGTATTCCCCGGTGGAGGCTACCCTCACCTTTCATACCTGTTCAACCCCATCCCAATACCCCTTCTAAGCGAGATCCCGATATTGGGGCCCATCTTGTTCAACCAGACCATCTTCTTCTACCTCGCGCTGATCCTTGTGCCGGCCATCTTCTACCTGATATACAGGACCACCTATGGACTGCGGCTCAGGTCAGTGGGGGAGGACCCTCGGATCGCGGCCTATATCGGGATCAACACATCCAATGTGAGGTACACATCCCTGGTCTTGGAGGGGGCTCTGGTGGGGCTGGCCGGGGCATTTGTGACCCTGTCCCAGTTCAACACCTTCGATACACGGCTGACGGGGGGATTGGGCTTCATAGCGGTCTCCATAGTGATTCTGGGGAGGTGGAACCCGTTTGGTGCCCTATTGGGATCCCTCCTCTTTGGATTTACCGAGGCATTGTCCAATTGGAGCACAACATTCCTGACTGGTCCCGATGCCGCTTCGTTGGCTCAACTCCTAACACTGCTGCCCTATTTGGTCACAATTGTGGCTCTGGTGGTTGGCGGAAGAATGAGCAAGGGGCCGGCTAACCTTGGTGCTCCCTACGCAAGGGATCAATGACCTCTTCCTTCACCCCCAACTGCGCAGCGGAGAAAATGAAAAAAATAAGGCAGTAGGGTTCTGGGGAGGCACAGCCCAGTTGGGCAGGATGGATATCCCATCTCTATGGGGGGATTCCCCGCTCCACAAGCTCCCTTACGATCTTTCCGTACTTGTCCTCCCACTCCTTCTTCGGCTTGGCTGTCCCCATGTTGTACAGCTGCTGGAAGGTGCTCCCCTTGGGAGATTTTGTGATGTCCAGCCTGTCCTCGTAGGTGGGAAGCCACGAGCGGAGGAACTCGTTCGCTTCCTCCCTCTTCATCCCTGCGGCCGCCACGCCCACCTCCTTGAGCATTCTGGCCTCAAGCCCTGTCTCGTGGTCCACGAGCTTGCCGCCGCAGGAGCCGCACCCCATGAGGTTCATGCCACTGACCGAGGCGGCAACGCCCCCTGCGGCCGCTTCCCTGAGGAGCGTCTCCTCGCCTGGGCCAGCCGCGCAGTAGCAGTCGAAGATTGTCATAATGTTCGTGTTCCTGGCAAGTGCCTCTCCCACGGCGCTTATGGCCCATAGGCCCAGCCTGTCGGTGCCGTTGAGGTTGCGGACGTTGGTGAGGCTGAGATAGTGGTAGTTGGCGTTGTAGACCACCGCCCCAGCAATGTGTTCAGCGACCGTGCAGACGGCGGTCCCCTCAGGACCACCCGAGTAGCCCCCGAGGATCGGCGTCATGAGGTTCCCCACGAAGCAGCCGTAGCTCAGCATATGCTCTATCAGCGCCATATGGGCGAGGCTGGTCTTCAGCTCTATCATCTGGGAGACCAGCATCCCGTCGGTCGGCCGTATGCCATACTGGGGGTTGAGGGCGCAGATCTTGGCCTCGGGGCTCACCACAGCCACATCATTGATGTGCATTCCCGGCCTGCCGGCTGCAGTGATCGCCTCCCGGGCCCAGAGCCCCAGCATCCTCGCTGCCCTGAACTCCTGCGGCGTCCCCTTCCTGATCTTGATACCATCGATTGTGGCCAGCGTACCTGCTCCCACCGAGTCTATGCACATTTCTTGGGCATAGCTCCTGAGGGTCTTCACGTAAACATCGCCCTCGGTCGTGAGGGTGCCTGTGGGGCCCGAATGGATTATGGGCGGCGTTGGATCCTCCACCCTCCTCATATTCATGGTAACGGCGTCCTTCCCCTCCCCTAGCGTCCAGCTGGTGGGAAGCGAGTCGAGGACCGTGTTGATCTCCCATTCCTCCAGCCTGATGCACCGTTTGGTGGTCTGGCAGTAGAAGCCCAGCTCCAGGAGGAGCTCCATCCCTGCCCTGAAAATGCTGTCCAGCATGGCGTCGTCCATCGGGACAAGCTCCTTGGGATCGTAGCGTATGCCGTGCTCCCTGACGATCTCCCTCAGCCGCCTTATCAGCCTGAGGTCGAACTCCCCCTCCTCTATGTAGGGGCCCTCGAAGGCCCTCTCCGTCATGTCGCCCATCCTGTAACTGCGCACCTTGACCACCTCATATGTCCAGTCCGGTGATCTCCCTGATCTCCCTCTTCATCCTGTCGTAGACGATAACCCACTCCGGCTTGGGTACGACCCTTCCAACGTCGTAGAGCTCGGTGAAGGGCCTGCCCACATCGGGTTTCGCCTGTTTCTCCTTGTAGAGGCTGGCAAGCTTGACCACGATGCTGTTGGCATCGCCCCTCTTGAGCCGGGCCCTGGCGGCAGCCAGCGCCACCTCCGCCATGAAGCGCGTCTCGAGACCGGTGGCGTGGGGGTACTTCCCGTTGGTCGCCGAGCATCCCAGCGGATGGGAGCCGGTTACAACGTTTGTAATGGTGTTCGCGGCTATCTCATGGAAGACCATCTCGGTCCCTGCCCCTGCAGAGGTCCAGACATCGCCCATAAGTATGAAGGGGGCATTCCTTGCCATGGCCTGGCCCACGACATTCAGGTTCCACATGCACTCAACGGCGCTGGTGCTCATGTACCTGAAATGGATGGGGTGGATTATGTGGTACTCAGACCTGTACATGGCCCTCCCCAGGAGGAAAGAGGCGACGAAGCAGACCGCCACGCCCTCCGGACCACCGGCGTACCCGCCGATTATGGGGTCAACGAGGGTTACGTTGTGGGCCCCATACTCGGTGAAGTTGACGACCTTGGATATCCTGTCATAGTCCGTCTTGAGCTCGTTGAGCAGGGCCACCAGGTGGGCGTCGCTGGTGCGCATGTACCTTTCGGATGCGATTCCCAGGTCCCCCAGCGCCGAGACGCTGCTCTCGCCGGCAAGGAGGTGAATCCCGCCCCTACCAGCCCTGCTGGCCGCCTCCCTGAGCAGGGTCAGCTCTCGCCGGGTCGCCTGGATCTCCAGCGGCGTCCTGGTCCTCACCTTCCTCCCCTCCACAACTGCAAGGCCTCCGTTATTGACCATGTCGATTAGAGGCTCCTTCATGTAGGAGAGCGCCATCTGGAGGTACCACTCCTCAGGGATGGCCGCCCCGGCTTGGCCGCCGCAGATGATGGGCATCCGGGGGTCCTCGACACCCCTGGCGTAGAGCAGCCGCGAGTCCTTTCCTTGGCCGATTGTGAGCTGGCACGGCGCGGAGAGCCTCGCCTCCCTGATCTCCGCCTCGCTGTACCTAAGCACCCTCTTGGTGTCGACGCAGAATATCCCCGCCTCCAGCGCCAGCCTGAGCCCCGCCTCGTAGACATCGTCCGCCAGGGAGTCGTCTGCGGTAATGATCTCGGCGGGGTTGAAGCGGATATCATATTCCTCGACCAGTTCCCTGCAGCGCTTGGCCACGACCCTGAGGTCGAAGTCCTTCTCTTCCATGTACTGCCCGGATTCGGCCTTGTCGATGGCTTCCCAGATGGTGTTCAAATCGGTCTCCCCTTGAGGAGCTCCTTGGCCACCTTGACCGCCTCATCGCCGTCATCTCCGTAGCCGTCAGCCCCGATCTCCTCGGCCCATTCCCTCGTAACAGGGCCCCCGCCGACCATCACGATAAACCTCTCCCGGAGGTTCCGCTCCTTCAGCAGCTTCAGCAGGTCCTCCATGTAGGGCATCGATGTGGAGAGGAGCGTCGAGGCGGCTATGATATCCGACCCCGTCTCCACTGCCTTGTTGATCATGGCGTCGATGGGGACATCCCTCCCCATGTCATAGACCTCGAAGCCATTCGCCCGCATCAGGAGAGAGACGATGTTCTTCCCGATGTCGTGAATGTCCCCGAGGATTGTGGCGATGACGACCTTCCTCTTCTTGAGGCTGCCACTGTCCTTCTTCAGCGCTGCCGGCTCGAGGATGGCGAGGGCCGACTTCATGGCATCAGCCGCCATCATGACCTCGGGGAGGTACACCTTAAGCTTGCCGAAGTCATCTCCCACCTGGGCCATGCCCCTGTTCAGCCCGTTGGTTATCGCCATGAGAGGGTCCATGCCACCCTCAAGGGCCCTCTTGGCGGCGCCCTCAGCCTTGGCCGAATCCCCCTCAATCACAGCCCTCGAAAGGTCCTGAAGCATCTGTTCATGGTTCAAAATGGATTACCCCGTTGGAAAAAAATCATACCCTAGCCATTTTAATAGTTTCCTGTGGTTTCATATCTGTCGCCTGTCGCCTCCCACCTATCTGCAGTCGCCATACGGTCGCCTTGTTCATTTCGTTTTTAAGCGATTTAGGGTGCTTTGATTATCAGGTGAAGACGTCTGCGCCGTACTGTCCAGCAGCGTGCTCAGCCGAGGAAGCATCAGCCACGGAAGACCGCCGTGGCGATGGGCCCTACTGACGAGTACGACCACCTGAGGGAGGCCCTCAGGGAGAGTGAGTCGCGGTTCCGGACCCTCTTTGAGAATTCACCCTTGCCGCTGATGGAAATAGACCTCTACGAGGTCAGGAAATACCTCGACCACCTCAGGGAAAGCGGGGTGAAGGACCCCCGCTGGCACTTCGAACGGTACCCCCAGGAGATCCAGAAGTGCCTTGAGCTGGTCAGGGTGATAGACGCAAACCACCAGACCCTCAAGCTCCTCGGTGTCCCGTCCAGGGAGATCCTGAAGAGTAACTTTTCAAAATTCTTTACCAAGGAGAGTCTCCTACCGCTCAAGAACCAGCTCATAGCCATCTACTCCAACAAATCCGCCTATGAGGCCGAGATGGTGGGGAGCAGGATGAATGGCGAGCTGGTCCACGCACTGGTGAGATGGAATGCCGCGCCCGGTTACGAGGAGAGTCTGGCCCGGGTCTTCGCCTCCATCTCGGACATCAGCGAGAGGAGGCTGATGCTCGATGCGCTGATGGGTTCGGAGGAGAAGAACCAGGTGATCTTCGAGGCGGCAGCGAACTTTATCGCCACCCTCAGCGAAGACGGGGTGATAGTGGACTGCAACGGCAAGGTCCAGTACTTCCTGGACTACCTCCCCGCCGAAGTCATAGGGAAGCCCGTAGCCGAATTCTTCCATCCCGAAGACACCGAGCGTGTCCTCTCGTCCCTGAGGGAGGTCAAGAAGGCGGGCTTCATAATGCACTATGAGGCCCGGATGATCGGCAAGGACGGATCCCTGATCGATGTCAATGTCAACACTTCTGCCCTGAAGAGCAAGAACGGCAGGTATGATCGCATCATCCTTGTCATAGAGGACATCACCGAGAGGAAGAAGGCCCAATCAGCGCTTATCTGGGAGCTTGCGGTCAATACCGCCCTTGGCAACCTCTACAAGCCCATAATATCCGGCTCCCTCTCCATAGCCGAGATTGCCGCCCGGATCCTTGAACAGGCAAAATACGTTACAGGCAGTGAGCACGGGTACGTCTCGCAGATAGACCCTGACACCGGCGAGAACATTGGCCACACGCTGGCCGAAGCCAAGAGGGGCGAGTGCAGGGTCAACCATAAAGGGGCCCAGCTCTCCTTCCCCAGGATGCAGGGCGGCATCTACGAGTCCCTCTGGGGCCATGCGCTCAATACCCATATCGGGTTCTACACCAACACCCCGGACAGGCACCCATCGGCCCGCGGCGCGCCCATGGGGCACATCCCCCTGAAGAGGTTCCTCTCCGTGCCGGTCCTGCTGGGCAACGAGCTGGTTGGGCAGATAGCCCTGGCCAACTCCCACAGGGACTACAACGACAGGGACCTGGAGGCCATCAGCAGGATGGGCGAGTACTATGCCCTGGCCATCAGGCGGAGGAGGATGGAGGAGGAGCTCCAGGAATCCGAGGACAAGTACCGGAGGCTTGTGGAGTTCTCCACCGACGGCGTTGTGATCATCCAGGATGGAAAGATCGCCTACATCAACCAGGCCGGGGCCAAGATGATCGGCGCCAAGTACCCTGAGTCGATCATAGGGTGCAGGTCTCTGGACTTTGTCCATCCCGACTACCAGTCGATACTGGAGGAGAAGGTCGGAAGGGCATCGAGGGTCATCCAGCCGCTGCTGGAAAGGAAGTTCACGAGGCTGGACGGGAGGGTCATAGACATGGAGGTCACAGCGCTCCCCTTCATCTTCAAGGGGAAGGCAGCCATCCAGGTCATCTTCAGGGATATCACCGATAGGAAGAGGATGGAGAATGAGCTGAGGACCAGCAAAGAGAAGTACCAGCAGCTCGTGGAGCTCGCCTACGAAGGGATCTGGGTTCTGGACGCCAAGGACCGGACCACCTTCGTGAACCAGAGGATGTGCGAGATGCTGGGGATGCCCACCGAAAAGATCCTAGAGCGGCCGATCTTCGACTTTATCGAGGAGGATGGGCGGAAGGACGCAAGGGAGAACCTGGAGCTCCACAAGAAGGGCATCAAGGCGCAGCGCGACTTCGTCTTCGTAAGGCAGGACGGGTCCAGGATGCATGCCCTCCTCCACACAACCCCCCTCTTTGACGAGGATGGAGGGTTCTCAGGCCTCCTCTCCCTGGTGACCGACATTACCGAGAGGAAGCTAATGGAGGAGAGGCTGAGGACGAAGAATGAGAAGCTGGAGCTCATCACCAGCAACCTCAGCATAGGCGTCTCCATCATATCGAGGGACTACCGCACCATCTGGGCCAACAGCGTGATGCGGAACCTCTTCGGCGACGTGGAGACGCAGTGCTGCTATTCGGCCATCCACAACCTCGATGGCGTCTGCGAGGGCTGCGGTCTGGAGAGGGTCTTTGCTGGCGAGCCCATCCACAAGCACGAGCAGATGAGCACCGACTCCAACGGCAGGCCCGTCTGGTCCCAGATAATCACCACGCCCATCAAAAACAGCAAGGGGAGCGTGATCCTGGCTCTGGAGATAGTGATACCCATAACCGAGAGGAAGGAGGCGGAGGAGGCCCTCCAGGTTTCGGAAGTCATGTACCGCGGCCTCTTCGAGAACCTGCCCGACGGCCTCTACCAGAGCAGTGTGGATGGGAAGCTGCTGAAGGTGAATGATGCGCTTGTAAAGACCTTGGGCTACTCCTCCAAGGAGGAACTCCTCTCAGTGGACATCGCAAAGGATCTCTATGCCAACCTGGAGGACCGCACGATCAATACCCGCCTCCTGGAAGAGAGGGGCGAGATCAAGAACAACGAGCTTGTCCTCAAGAGGAAAGACGGCCACATGATCACCGTCCTTGAAAATACCCATGTCGTCAAGGACAACAGGGGCAATACCCTCTACTATGAAGGAGCCCTCTCGGATATCACAGAGCGGAAGAGGATGGAGGACGAGCTTAGGAAATACACCGGGCATTTGGCCGAGATGGTGGAGGAGAGGGCTAGGGAGCTGGCCCTTAGCCAGGCGAAGTTCAGCAAGATTATCGAGTCGTCCCCGGATCCGATGGTGGTGATAGAGGCAGACGGGCGGATCTCGGAATGCAACCAGGCGAGCCTGAGCCTCCTGTCCATGGGGGGGAGGGAGGAGCTCATCGGAAGGAACTACCTGGAATTCGTAAAGGAGGGCGACAGGGGCAGGATAATGGAGAGGATGAAGGATCTCTACGCAAGCGGGAACATGAAAGACCTGGAGCTCACCATCGTTGCCAAGGATAAGGAAGTGCCCCTCGCCCTGTCCGTCGGCCTTATCCAGGATAAGGCCATGGGCAATGAGTCAGCAGTGCTTATCGGCAAGGACATTACCCAGAGGAAGCTCGCCGAGGCGGAGCTGAGGAACATCATGGGGATCAGGGAACAGTTCCTCTCGAATATTTCCCATGAGCTGAGGACACCCCTCGTCTCCATGATGGGCTATCTGGACTACATACTCACCGGCAAGCTTGGCCCAATACCGCCAAAGATCCAGGAGAATCTTGAGGTAGTGAAGCGGAACACCAACCGCCTGATAAGGCTGACCAACGACATCCTGGACGTCCGGCGCATGGAATCCGGAAAGATACCGCTGGAGCTGGAGCGGCTGGACCTGGAGGCCCTGATCAATGACTGCGTCGAGGAGCTGAAGCCCTTCATAGTGGAGAAGCAGCAGAGACTGAACCTCGAGGGGCTCGGTCAGCCCCTCTTTGTGGAGGGAGACCAGCTGAGGCTCCACCAGGTGATGACGAACCTCCTGAGCAATGCCTCCAAATTCACACGGGAAGGGGGCAGCATAACCGTCTGGGTGGGCTCAGAGGGGAACAACCACCGCGTCGAAATTTCCGACAATGGAATGGGTATCAGGAAGGAAGACCTCGAGCGTGTCTTCGATCCTTTCACAGCGATAAAAAAGACCACCTACGTGAGGGGAACAGGGTTGGGGCTCAGCGTCACCAAGGATCTGATTGAGGCCCACGGCGGCAAGATCTGGGTCGAATCGGATGGCGAAGGGACAGGGGCGAGGTTTATCTTTCTCCTACCGAAAAAAATACCATACAATGGGGAAAACATGAATGCCTGAAAAAATACTTGTGGTAGACGACGAAGCCGATGTGCGGAACCTGACCAAGATGATGCTGGAGGGGGCGGGCTATGAGGTGGCCCAGGCCTCCAACGGGGAACAGGCCCTGGCCATGATGGCTACCGAGGCGCCTGACCTCGTACTCCTTGATGTTGTGATGCCTGGCAAGAGTGGCTTCGAGGTCTGCAAGGCGCTGAAGGCCGAGGAAAAGACAAGGAAGATACCGGTCATCATCTTCACCGTGCTGGGGCGAGAGGTCGACTTTAGGCTCAGCATGGAGAGCGGGGCGGACGAATTCCTGAGCAAACCAATGAAGCCGGAGGATATGTCGAACCTCGTGAAGGAGATCAGAACCCAGCTGAACAAGGCAAAGGGCCAATCTGCCCCATGAAAGTAAAAAAAGGGAAAAAAAGAGAGACTAAGGGGGCTAGAGCCCCTTCAGCTTTTCAGCCACATCCTCAAGCCCTACACGCACAAGCTTCTCCCTTGTAGGGATGCCAGTGACCTTGTCCCACCCCTTGAGTGGGTAGAATTCGTCCAGCATCTTGTTCAGTGTTGGTTCGTCCGTGTGCATCCCCTTGGAGACACCTTCCGGTATCGGCTCCTCAAGGAACCTCCTGGGGAGGTTGTCGTCTTTTCTTCTATGTCCTGCCAAGATGTTGAATACCCTTTCCAGGTCAAGGATCCTCTCGGCCACGTCACGGAGCTCTTCAAAGGAATAGCCGAAGCCGGTAACTGGGTTAATCATGTCCGCATACTTTGGTGTTAGGGTAAAGCCAAGCAGCCTCTCCAGGAAGTGGCACTGGACTAGGCTGTCTCCTATGCATGTCATTTGCTGCGTCCCGATGACCCATGGCGCCTTCCCCTCTATGGCCTTCCTGTCCGAAACCCCTGCATACTCTCCTGTCGGCCTCGCGTCGTGGTGGCTTCCCCCTCTCGTTGCTGTGGAATAGCCCAGAGCCATTCCCCTCAGGGCCCTTGCCGAATGGCCGGGAAGCTCCAACCCTTTGACCTGGATAGAAAACCTCTCTGAATCATGCCCAACCTTCCTGGCAGCCAGTCTAGAACCTTCGGCTATAAGGTTTCCCAAGCCGATCCGCTTCGCAGTTTTCTCAGCATAGTCCATTAATGCATCATCGTTCCCGAAGGAGAAGTCAACGCCATCGCACTGCTCCTTGGTCAGAAAGCCCTTGGTGTAGCATTCCATGATGAAAGATATGGTCACGCCATAGCTAATGGTGTCCATTCCCAACTCGTCGCAGAGGTTGTCGCACTTGATGACTGCCCCGGCATCGCTTATCCCGCACATGGAGCCGAAGGAGTAAAGCGTCTCGTACTCTGGCCCTTCTGAAGTCGCTCCCTTCCACTTCCCTTCCCTGACGGTAAAGACCTTGCTGCAGGCAATGGGGCAGGCCGGGCAGGCCGTGTCCTGCACCCAATATTTCTTCTTAAGCGTTTCATGCGAGAGGGTTTCCCATCCCTCGAAGTACTCGCCTTGGTGATTCCTCGTTCCCATCCCACCAAACTGGTTATTGACCGATGCCACAAGGCCTGTAGTCCCATAGGTTGGCATACCAGTAGTTAAGGCAACAACCTTCTTCACCTCAACCTTGTACCATGCCAACCATTCCTCATACTTTTTCATGTCAAACGGCTGGTTTGTTCCCGAGCCCCTGACCGCCACGGCCTTGAGGTTCTTTGACCCCATTACAGCCCCCACGCCGCCCCTTCCGGCTGCCCTGTACTCTGTGATGACACAGCCGTATTTGACGCGGTTCTCCCCGGCAGGGCCTATGGCAGAGACGCAGAGGTTGGGGTCGCCCACCTCCTCCTTAATCATCTCTTGGGTCTCGCCGGTTAGCCTACCCCAGATTTTTTCAGCTGGCCTTATCTCCACATTGGAGTCGTCTACGAAGATGTAGACGGGCTTTTCAGCCTTTCCTGCGAAGAGTAGGCCATCATAGCCAGCAAACTTGATCTGCCCACCAATGTAGCCACCGCTGACGCTATCGAAGTAGCCATTGGTGAGGGGCGATTTTGTGGCCATGTAATACTTTCCCGCCGTCGGAATGTCCAAGCCCTGGAACGGGCCTGTCATCATGGCAACGACGTTGGACGGGTCGTAGGCGTCAATCGAAGGATCGACCATGTCAATAAGGTAACGGGCCGCAAAGCCATTCCCGCCAAGGTACTTCCTTGCGAACTCGTCTCCAAAGGCTAGCGTAGAGATCGCTCCGGTCGTCAGATTGATCTTCAGGATTTTTCCCTTGTATCCGCCATACTTCATCATAATCACTTCCTTGTCTCCGTCAGCCACACTAGGCTGAGTGCACCTTTGGGGCAGGCCTTGACGCAGCTCGGATCCCCGTCACAAAGGTCGCAGATCAGCGGGAACTTGGTGACTGGGTGGAGCCTGATGCCATGGAATGGGCAGGCCTTCACGCACTTCCCACAGGAGTCACAGAGCTTCTCATCGACCACTATGTTGCCCCCCCTGTAGGAGAGGGCATTCTTAGGGCAGGCAGTGATGCAGAAGAGCTTGTCGCACCTCGTGCAGATGAAATACCTGAACATTGTGTACCCCTTCCGGATGACGGTGATTCTCGCGAGTGCGTCCGAATAGTTATTGCAATGGTATTTGGAGCAGCTCAGTTCGCAGAGCTTGCAGAAGGCGCACTTGTGCATATCAAACTTGATGAGAGGTTTTTTCTCCTGTACTGAAATTACGCTCATAGTTATTCACTTGAACGAGAGAGAATTATTGCCAAGGATTATTTATTCCCTTTGTAAAAACTCTGTTATATTCTGGCTAAACTTGCCGTTATATTCAGATGAATATATTGCTTTCACCACATGGCGAAATGATATTTGGAAGCGCCTCCACATAGTAACCTGAGGTTACCAAGATGAATACCCCTTGGCAGACAGACAAATGGTTTGTGAGCCCCTTCAACTTCGATCCAAAGGCTAGGGCTCAAATCGATCTCCCCAAAAGCCTGTCCTTCCACGATGTAACGCTCAGGGACGGTGAGCAGCAGGCTGGCGTTGTTTTCACCAAGTACGATAAGGTGCTTATCGGCAGGGCCATCAACCGCGCTGGCGTGGAAAGGTTGGAGGTAGGCACTCCTGGGACATCGTCAGAGGATAAGGAAGCTGTCCGTGCCCTGAACGCCGCCACTCTGGAGGTAAAGATATTCTCCTGGGCACGGAACAACAAGCTGGATATAGCAGCGGCCAAGGATTGCGGCAGCTATGGTGTCACTATCGAGTTCCCCACAAGCCCACTCCTGATAGAGAAGGTTTACCGGAGCACTGCGAAAAAGATGCTCCACGACGCTACCGAGAACCTGAACTACGCCTCTTCCGAGGGGTTACGGCCAGTCCTCCTCCTTGTTGATGCAACACGGACAGACCTTGCATCAATAGCCAAGGTGATCAGGGGCACTGAGAGATATGTCGAGAGCTTTGCCATCTCCGACACATTCGGCGTAGCAATGCCGAATGCCATATTCTACATGGTGAAGAATATCAAGAAAATGACATCGAAACCCATCGAGATTCACTGCCACAACGACTTTGGCATGGCTACCTCGAATACACTTGCCGCCATCATGGCGGGGGCCTCGGTTGCCCACGTCACCGTCAATGGCATAGGCGAGAGGGCTGGCAATACGGCGCTGGGAGAGGTGGCCATGGGTGCCAAAATGCTCTTGGGCATGGAAGTTAGGCTCAAGCTGGAGGAACTCTACAGGCTCTCCAAGACAGTCTCCGAAATCTCCGGGTACCCCCAGTGCCCCAACAAACCAATCGTGGGAGAGAATGTCTTCAACATCGAATCTGCCCAGTCCGCCCAGTGGCTGGCCATGACAAGGGAGAGCGGCTACGCCTTGGCCTACCCCTTCTCTAGGGAGGTTATCGACCACCCGCCTCCAAAGGTCCTGCTGAGCAAGAAGAGCGGCCCCTTCAACCTGAGACTGAAGCTGACTGAGCTTGGACTGAATGTGCCTCAGGAGAGGTTCCCTGAGGTGCTCGGCGCGATCTACGAAAAATCCCTCCAGAAGAGGGGCGCCCTCTCCGACGACGAGTTCCTTGAGATACTTGAGGGCCTGGGCCTCTACAAATTCAAGCAAGAGGACCTGATGAGGGCCTAGGGTCAGCAAGAAGGCCGATTGTCCGCCCAGTGCTCCAGCCTGTGATTCCAGATGAACATAATGCGCGGGGTCAGGGTGCCGGATTCGCACCCTGCCCTCTTTTTCCAGGACCAACAGTGTCTTGTCCTCTCAGACCTCCACATAGGCTACGAGAGCGCCCTGAAGGAAAAAGGGGTCTTCCTGCCACAGGCCTCCTATGGCCACATGAAGGGGGTCATCGAAGAACTTATCGAAGCGACTCGCCCCAAAACCGTTGTTCTGCTGGGGGACCTCAAGCACGAGTTCGGGAAGCCCTCCCCACAGGAGTGGATCGAGGTGCAGGACCTCCTCTCTACTCTCCTTGGGAAGGGCCTGAAAGTACACGTCGTCCGCGGCAATCACGACAACTATGTCCTGTCTATCCTGAGGAGGTTCAATGTCGCGCTCCACGAGCCAACACTGGTGCTGGGCGATTATCTATTCGCCCACGGCCACGCGAAAGTTGACGTTCCCCGGGGGACAAGGGCCCTGATAATCGGGCACGAGCACCCTGCCGTCTCATCGCTGGACCTCTCGGGGGCAAGGTACAAGTTCAAGTGCTTCCTCATCGGCAAGTACAGGGGGACCAGGCTGGTGGTCATGCCCGCCCTCTCCCCCCTCTCGAGCGGCGTTGGCATAAATGAGACGCCCCCCAAAGGCCTCCTTTCGCCCATCCTCAGGGAAACCGATCTGGAGAGCTTTACCCCTATAGTTGTGGAGGAGGGGATCGGCGTCTTCCGATTCCCTCAGATAGGCCTAATGCGATCGATGCGGCCTACCTCTCGACCTCGATGACCATCTTCTTCCAATTGCTGTCGATTCCCTTCAGGGACTCCACGGCACCCTCCAACATACCTCCAAGCATCTTCTCCACGAATTCATTGAGGGGAACCTCCTTACCGTCTATCTTCAGCCTGACCTCCATCATTTCACCCCCGGCCCAACCCTTCCGACTCTCCTTCCCAGAAGCTTCAGCATTGTGCGGCAGTATTCCGGCAGATCTGCAGGCAACCCTGAGGCCGCGGAATTCCCATCAACCGCAACATCCCCAAGAGGCATCAGGGCCCTTGACATGCAATCACCATGGATGAAGCCTTCCTAAACCCTGATTCGTCAAGGGGATACAAAAACCTGAGGGATCACTGGGGCTGGTCCGTCGGGAATGTGGGGATCCATCCTGTTCGCCCTCCCCGGCCTGCCTCCACCACGGCCTGGCAAACCCTCACCTTCCGCCAACCCGATCCGAACTCGGGCGACCACTCCTGACCAACTACTGGAAGAAGCTGGTCAGGCTCCTTTGAGCCCGCTTCTCGGTTGCCAGACCAGAGACCTTCACTCCTGCCCTCCGGACATACCTGTTGGATTCCCTTAGGAGCCTTTCCATCAATTCAGCCGCCGTCCGCCGGAGCACAGCCAGATCGTCTGTGGGCTCAGCAAGAGTCTTTGCCCTTGTCTGGATGCTCAGGTCCCTCATTATGGCAACAACGCCCACAGTCCTGAAGCTGAGGCGCCTCTGGCGGAGCCTTTCATGGACTTCGGCGCAGAGGCGGTCCGTGACCGCGATCACGGCTGAGGGGTCCTTGGTGTCCTCTTTGAGGGTCACTATCCTACTTATCGAGTCGGTCTCTCCCCTCTCATGGACCGCCTCTTCGTCCATGCCTCTGGAGGCATTGTGGAGGAACGTGCCCAGGCTGTCCCCGAACTCCCTCCTAAGCTCCCCGAGATCCACCGTAGCCAGATCTCCTATGGTCTTCAGCCCCATCCCCTCGAGCCTCTCGCTGGTCTTTCTGCCAACTCCAATGAGCCTCTCCGCAGGGAGTGGTGAGAGGAAGGCCCTAACCTCCTCTGGCATAACCAGAGTGACCCCATCAGGTTTCATCGAATCGGCCGCTATCTTCGCCACCAGCTTGTTGGGCCCTATGCCTATGGACGCCGTGAGTTTCTCCTTTTCCAGTACTTCCTTCTTGATGGCCATAGCCAGCTCCATGGCCTTGGGGAACGAGTCGCCAACCTTCGCCGTTACATCCATATATGCTTCGTCTATGCTGACCTGCTCGAGGATGTCAGCATTACCCTTCAATATCGCCATTACCCTATCGGAGACTGATTTGTATAGGTCATGGTCAACGGGGAGGAAGATCGAATCAACATCCTTCAGCTTCCGCTTGGCCAGGACAATTGGCATGCCGGACCGGACACCGTAGCGGCGGGCGATGTAGTTCGCCGTGCTGATGACACCGCTGTCCTGGGTGCGGCCCGAGTAGACGCAGACAAGGACAGGCTTTCCCCTGATGGCTGGATTCCGTACCTCTTCCACCTGGGCATAGAAGTAGTCGAGGTCAAAGAGCATTACAATGTGGTCGCTGGTCTTAGTCATAGGGCTCCCAACGGCTCCCAATCTCCGCAAGAAGATGATGGCAGCCCTGAAAAGAAAAACGTTTTCCCTTGGCCACCATCAGGTCATACCCTTCAGGTCTAGGACCTGCAGGCGGTTGCCGACAACGTGATGGACCATCAGGCGATGTAGCTTGGGCTGACCTTGCCCTCTTTCCCCTGCTGCTGCGGCATCACGCTAGGCAGCGGTATTGGGGGCGGTATGTTCAGGGACCTGGACATCACTATGCCCTCCAGGAAACCCACATTGGATATGGTCTGGAGTATCACGGGCGGGGGGTTCTTCTTCTCCTCGAAGGCTCGTTTGATCTCCCCCAGCTCCTTCTCGTCGCCAGTCACCTTCACAGATCCCTTAATGTGAAGCGTCGCTATTGCCGGATTGTAGTTCACCGTGAAGACGAAGCTGAAGTCCAACATCCCCTCGGACTGCACCATCTTCTGGATGCTTATGTTGGTGGTCACCTGTATGTTGACCATCCCTTTCTCCAGGTCCATGTACTTCTCTCCGGAAATCTGTGTGACCGACTCCGACATTCATGGCCTTTACCCCCTTAACAGAACCGGTTTCCCCCCTATAATGTTTAGGGTTGGGCTGCTTCCCTTCTGAAGCCATAGGCTTTTTGGTCGTAGAAAGGGATTGGCGTAATCCTTGCAGCGTGGTCTGCCCCCCTGATCCTGACCTGAACCTCCGATCCCTGGGGCAGTGCAGTCTCTATGAAGGCCATGGCTATGGGCGCCCCGACAGTGGGTGAGAAGGTCCCGCTGGTCACAACGCCGACCTCCCTGCCGCTGGCCAGCACCGGATACCCCTGTCTCGGTATTCCCCTGCCCACCATCCTCAGCCCGGCCAGCTTCCTGGAGGGAGGGTCGTGGATCATCGCAGCCAGCACGTCTCTGCCAATGAATTCGCCCTTATCCACCTTCACGGCGAAGTCCAGCCTTGCCTGAATCGGGCTTATGGCATCGCCAAGCTCGTGGCCGTAGAGCGGGAGGCCCGCTTCCAGTCTGAGGACGTCCCTCGCCCCTAGCCCCGCCGGCTTCGCCCCCCCCGCTATAAGCCTCTCCCAGAGCGGCATGGCGCCGTTGCCAGTCAGTGAGAAGAGCTCGAATCCGTCCTCTCCGGTGTAGCCTGTCCTGGTAACATGGCACTCGCTATCGCCCACCCTTGCCCATGCCCCCCTGTGCCTCTTCAGGCCGCCGAGGTGGATCCCGCAGAGGGGTTGGAGGATATTCTCCGCCCGGGGCCCTTGGAGGGCTATCATGAAGGTGGACTCGGAGTGGTCCTCCATCTTCACGCCATAGCCGCCCATCCTCTCCCTTGCCCAGGAGTTGTCCTTCTGCCGGTTGGAGGCGTTCCAGAACGCTACATAGTCCTCGTCGCCGGTCCTGAAAACAATCGTGTCATCTACAACACCGCCCCTTTCATTGCATATGAGGGTATAACGGGTCTGCATCACCGCCATGCCTGACATATCGTTCGTCATGATATGATCGAGGAAGCGACCGGCGTCCTTCCCGGAAAAGAGGATTCTCCCCATGTGGCTGACATCGAAGATGCCCGCCCCGTGCCTGACAGCCTCCACCTCCGGTATTATGCCTTCATACCAGAGGGGCATCTCGAACCCACCAAATTCACCCATGGTCCCATGACTGATGTGGTAATTGTAGAGCAGAGTTTTACCTGCCATAGCCCGCCACTGCCTACCACTCTACCCGCGGATAAAATTAACCTTAACTGATTTTTTTTTGGTGGGCAAGCGCCACACGCTGTCCCTTCAAGATGCCAAAATCGAAATAACAATTAGGCTATGCACTAAGAATAGATATGGCGAGGTGGCAGGAGTGGCAGGAGTGCCAGATGCCGAAAGAGTAGAGAAGAAGAAATTTAAAAAAAATAAAAAGACAGCAAAGATCATGAGAGAAAGGGGACTGTAGAAGAGGCTGCTGAGGCCGAAGGCCCTATTTTCGATTCCGTGCTCAGTGGTTCTTAGGCCGGTCCCAATGGCAATGGTCAGCCATCTTTTTCATGGTAGAGGGCAATGCGGGCAGCTCTGACCATGACCCCCGCGGCCATGCCTGTTGAGGCCGACAGCGCACTCCTTGCCTCCAAAGCAGATTTCGGATTGCTGCCATCCGAACCCAATTGTGGCCTTACTAAATTCTGTAGCCGGAGAACCTCTGGATCATCGCCTTGAACTCCTGCGAATGGAGGGCCCCGATGAAGGCCACCACGGCAGGCTTCTTCATGCTGGCAGGGTTGACCAGGAAGTCATAGCTTTCTTCCTGAAGCGGTATGAACTCCAGGCCATAGGAGGATGCCAGGCTCTCAATGCCCACCCCCATGTCTGCCCTGCCTTGGCTGACGGCAGCGGCGACGGCCGAGTGGGTCTTTGCCTCCCAGCGGTAACCCCTTATCTTGGCCGTTGCCTCATCGAATGGGATGCCACGCTCCTTCGCAATCCCCGCAAGGATGCTGTCTGTCAATATCCTGGTCCCCGATCCCCGGTTCCTGTTAACGAAGGACACATCATCCCTGAGGGCATCGCCCATGCCAGTGATTCCCTTGGGGTTCTTTGGAGCCACCATTATCCCCTGCTGCCGTTTGTAACCCCCCACGAGGGACGAAGGGGGGAGACCTGCTTCGGCCACAGCCCTGGTGTTGTAGGTCATGTCCCTCTCGTCGAGAACATGCATGCCTGCCATGTCGCACTCCCCGCTCTTCACTGCCCTCAGCCCTGCAAGCGAGCCCACATTCAGCGCCTTGGCTGTGATTCCCTTCTTCTCGAAGAGGATCTGGAGGATCAGGTCGACCCCTGGGCAGTGGCTCCCCATGATCACAAGGTCCACCCCCCTCGTGCCGGGGAAGGGGAAAGCCTCGACCCTTTCGCCCGCCGCCACGTACTCCTCCTCCTCACCGATTACGATGTACCCATCGGCCTTCGCAAGGGTGCCGATGGCGCCCGAGCTGGCAATTACGGGATATGCCTTGGTCCTTCCCCCCGCGGATATTAGATGGACCGGGAGGAACCACCTCCTTCCCTTGGCCCCGTTAACCCTCACGGAGAGCTCTGCACCGATCCCCCGCCTCTCGGAGCGCTGGGGGGCGCACCGGGCCATCTCGCCTATGATTGGCCTGACAAGCTGGTCGAATATCATGAGCGCGCTGACCGGATAGCCAGGGAGGCCGAACACCACCTTCCCCCCATGGGCCGCCACAAGGGTCGGCTTACCCGGCTTCACGTTGAGGCCATGGACAAGCACACCGCCGTCGCACTCCTCCCCGAGGACCCTGTAGACCAGATCTCCGGTCCCTGCGGACGTCCCCCCAGAGATGAGTAGCATGTCGCTTTTCCCGATGCCTTCCATGACCAAGCGGCTGATCTCATCGGCCGAATCTCCTGCCCTGCCTATGATCTCCGGCATCCCTCCCGCCTCCTTGACCGCCGCTGCAAGGGCGTACGTATTCGAATCAAAGATCTTCCCGGCTCCAAGCACTGATCCCGGCTCAGCGAGCTCGTTCCCGGTGGACACGATGCCCACCTTGGGCTTCCTGAACACCTGGACGCGCCCGATGCCGACCGCTGCGAGAAGGCCTGCTTCCCTCGGCCCAAACTCCGTCCCCTCCCTGAGGAGCATCTCTCCTATCTGGACATCCGACCCAGCCGAAGCCACATTCTCCCCCGGAGTCGTCCCCCTGAATACCCTTGCCACATCTCCCTTGACCTCAGTGAACTCGACCATCACAACGGAGTCTGCCCCCTTGGGCAGGGGGGCGCCAGTGGCTATCTCTATGCATTCCCCTTCGGAAATTCCGCCTGAAGCTGCCTCTCCTGCCCCTATTTTGCCTACAACCTTCAGCCCAGCGGGGTCCCTCTCGGTAGCCCCTTCGACTCCAACAGAATTGACCGCATAGCCATCCATCTCCGCCCTGTCGAAAGGGGGAAGGTCTACCTTTGAAAAGACAGACTTGGCCATGACCCTCCCCGAAGCGTCCTCGAGGCGGACCTCTTCACTGCCCATCTCCGTCGATATGGAGGCCCTGATTGACCGCAGCGCCTCCTCCATAGTGACCAGCCTGTGGAATATCTTCCTTCCATCGCTCGCTTTAGCCAATGATATCGCCACCCAGCAATTCCACCTCCACCTCATCCCCCTTCTCAAGGCCCTCCAGATCTTCGCGGATCACAACCATCCCGTCCGCCTTGGTGACTGACGACAGCAGACCCGACCCCGTGATGGCTATAGGCTCAGCGACAAGACCGAGGCGAGTGGTCTTCAGCACAACCCTCAGGTAATGCCTTACCCCTGGCGCCGTTGGCACCCTTCTGGAGATCCGGGCCCTCGCAGTCAATCTCCTGGGCACTCCCCTCCCCATCATCCTGCAGAGGGAAGGCTCAACGACCGCCTCAAAGCCCACCAGTGCCGAAACAGGGTAGCCGGGGAGCATGAAAAGGGGCTTCCCGCCCACCAGGGCATACCCCGCCGGTTTGCCCGGCTTGACAGCCAGGCCGTGAAACAGTATCCTGCCCGAGGATTCCTCAATTGCGTCCGGAACCAGGTCCTTCCTGCCCACTGAGGTTCCGCCGATGGATATCAGCGCGTCCGCCTCCCCAAGGAGCCCCTCTATCCGCTTCGAAATGGACTGGACGCTGTCCATGGCAATCCCCCCGTCCAGGACCCTACATCCCAGTGCCTCAAGGGCAGCCGCCACCAGGGGCCGCGTTGAGTCGACTATCCCGTTGGGAGCCATCGGCCCCCCTTCCAGATCCACCAGCTCAGAACCGGTTGAGAATACGCCGACCCTGACTCTCTTCCTCACACAAACCTCTCTGACTCCCACCGAGGCCAGTGCCCCTATGTGCCAGGGCTTGATGACAGTGCCGCCCGCCAGCAGGGTCTCTCCAGCCTTGATGTCCTCGCCGCGCGGTGAGACGTTGGAAAGCCTTGAGACCGAGCGGTAGACCTCCACATCGTCCCCGTTTCTTGCGGTATCCTCTGCCATAACCACAGCATCTGCGCCCCTCGGCATTGATGCCCCCGTGAAGACCTCATAGGCCTCTCCGCGGCCGATGGACCAGCCTCCTTCCCGTGGGGTTTCACCGGCCTCTATGCGGCCCTTGACCCTGAAGACCGCGGGGTTGTTCATCGAGGCGCTGAAGCTCTCCTTGGATCTGATGGCAAATCCATCCACGGCGGTGCGGTCGAAGGGGGGCATGTCTGCGGCGGCGATCACGTCCCCGGCCAGAACCCTTCCCAGCACTCCCCTGGTGGGGACAGCTTCGCTCCCAACCTCCGGAAGCCCGCTCCCATAGATGATCTCCAACGCCTCCCCAACCGGAGTAAGCTTCCTGAAGCCCTCCATCTTCACCACGGATACCCCCGAGCACTCTACTCTAATGGTCCTGAACTCAGATATCTCTTGCCATGGGATCAGCCGTGCGCCTTCCGTCTGGCCGTCCAGACCGCCAGTGATGCCAGAACAGCGAGGAAAACGCCTCCGCCCATGGCATACCAGACATAGGGGCTCAGCGACGCTGCAAGCCCTTCTATGGAGTAGACCGGCTTCTTTGCCACTGCGAAGGTGATGGGATAGTCTTCCTGCGTAACCCCTCCTCCCTCACCAGTGTACTGGAGGTGGATCCACAGCGTGGCGTTGCCAGCCTCCTTCGGCTCAACATAAAGTTCAATATCCCTATAGTCGTAGCCCCAGATCCTGTCGATGAAAAAGCTGCCGTTCCCCACCTTCACATTCTCGGAGGATGTGATGTTGGCCTCCAAGCTGAAGGCTGTGCCATTGCCGCCGTTGCTGATGGTGAGCTTTACCGGGAAGCCATAGCCTGTGTAGGCCTCGCTCCCGTGTGTGGCGCTCAGGGAAAGGTCAGGCTGGTAATGGACCCCCTCCCCCCTCATGGAGGCATAGGTCTCCACGCTGTACTGGAAGTCCTGCCTGGTGTTCCAGACCAGGTAGCTGGGTTCGGAGGAGTTCATGAACATCCTGTCGCCGACATGCCTCCCCTCCAGCCTGCCGAAGAGCTCCCAGGTCGGATCCACATCCATCCAGCCATAGTCGGGGATGTAGACCTCCGCCCAGGCATGGCGGTTCCCCTGGCTCAGCTCGCCGTCCTGGCTGTAGGTGAATCCGACCACCCCAACGGCGGGGATTCCTGCAGACCTGCAGAGGGCTATGTAGAGGTCTGTGATGTCCTCGCAGACCCCCATCCTCCGCTCCAGCGTCTTCACCGCGCCATAGCGCTCAACGGTGAGGCCGCTCATCACTGCATTGTACTTCGCCAGATCATAGGAGATGTTCTGCACAACGAAGTCATAGATTGACCTGGCCATTTCCAGGGCACTTGCCTTCCCCGCCGTCAGATTCGATGCCAGCCCAGCAATGGATGGGTCGTCAACTTCCCAATAGCTGTCCCCCTCTGTATAGGCCAGAAATGCCGGCGGCAGGTCCCCCAGCCCTCCTCCAAACGTCCCATCCGGCACTGCGGGCATGGCCGCCATTATGTTGTAGCTGATGACTATCTTTGCCGACTCTCCGGAAAGGATGGTGTCGAAACTGAACCTGGCCCTCAGGTTGCCAGAGTCATCGTACCAGGTCCGGATTGGGTCTGGCGAGATGGTCAGCTGAGTGACGACCTGGTGTGGGGCCTCCACAAAGACCGGGACTTCGAATTCAGCCCCGCGTTCCGTCGAGGTCCCCATATTCGTGAAGGTGTATTCGTAGGTCATGTTGTACTCGGCCTCCGCCTCTGCATAGCTCACAAAGAGGTATTGACCGGTCCCAGCCGCGACACCAACCTCTGTGCCCGTCAGTATGCGGCCGCTCCCCCAGTCTGGCTCCTCAAGGAAAAAGGGCCTCTGGGCGACGAAGTCGAAACCGTCGGGGACCACAACCGTCAGGTTGACCCTGTCCATGGGCGCATTCTCCATGATATCCGTGGAGAGCCGCCTCTCTGGGCCAACCGACTCGATGTTGGAGGAGGTCACATAATCCACCCGGATGCACATCCACTGCCCTGAGCCAACGCTCCTGCCGAGGTTTATGGCCAGGATGGTGGCACCTCCGGCTTTGTCGACTTCAAAGGTAAGTGGCCTCCCCTGGCTCTCAACCCGTATGCCGTGGGCATCCTGGCTGTCCAGCACCAGGCTCCATGAGTTCACAAGCGTGCCCGCCTCCAGCCAGGTGAAATTGTAATCCATGACCACCCTGGCAGACCTGTCATCCAGCACCGTGACGGCGCAGGTGAGGTCATTCACCCTATAGTAGTTTTGGGCCTGGGTACCCGGAACACAGAGAACTGCCATGAGGGCCAGGATCAGCACCATGGGGGCGGCAATCCTGATGGACACGGGAAAAGCTTAGCCAAGCGGGCAATTAAGCATTGACGGCAATGGCGACAGAGGCTCGCAGAATGCCACCGACCGGGAAGGCCAAGGACCGAGAGAAGGTTTATTACAGTTTTAGGACAATTTTCTAACAATTCAGAGGATGATGGATTTGTCAGGACAACCCGATGAGATAGCCAATACGGTAGCCAAGTACACCTACGGTACTTGGCGATTCCAGCGGGGCTGGAAGAACCCCCCGCATATAGTCGACGCGGAAGGCGTATACATGATCGACGTGAACGGCAAAAAATTCCTCGACATCTCTGCCCAGCTCATGTGCTCCAACCTCGGCCACAAGAACCAGGCCTTGATTAAAGCCATTGTGGAACAGGCCACCAAGATGCCCTACATAAGCCCTGCCTACTCCATCGACATCCGTGCCAAGGCGAGCGAGGAGCTTGTGAAGATACTCCCGGCAGGCCTTGAAAAGATCTTCTTCTCCACCTCAGGGACCGAGGCGAACGAAGCCGCCCTGAAGATAGCCAGGATGTACCAGAAGCCAAGAGGCGCATTCAAGGTGATCTCGAGGTACAACTCCTACCATGGCTCCACAGCAGCCTCAATAGCCTGCACGGGCGACGTGAGGAGATGGTTTACGGAACCCCACAGCAGGTTGGAGGGCACGGTTTTCGCACCGGACTGCTACTGCTACAGGTGCCCGTTCAGGCAGGAATACCCTGAATGCGGGGTGACCTGCGCGGAGTATGTGGATTACCAGATAAAGAACGAGGCCAATGTCGCTGCCATGATAATCGAGCCGGTCGTTGGCACCAACGGGATTCTCGTACCTGTAAAGGAGTACCTCCCAAGGATCAAGCAGATAGCCGAGGAGAACAACGTCCTCTTTATAGCCGACGAGGTGATGGCCGGGTGGGGGAGGACAGGCAAGTGGTTCGCTGTCGACAACTGGGGCGTAAAGCCCGACATACTGGTGACAGCCAAGGGCAGCACCGGCGCCTACACGCCTCTGGGCATCACAGCGACCACGAGGGCGATAGCCGACTACTTCGAGAACAACTACTTCGCCCATGGCCATACCTACGAAGCCCATCCCCTAGCACTGTCCCCCGTTCCCGCTGCCATCGGCGAGTACAAGCGGCTTAATCTCCTCGAGAACTCGACCAAACTCGGGGTGCATATGGGCAAGAGGCTCAACGAATTGAAGGACCGCCACGTCTCCATCGGCGATGTGAGGGGCATAGGCCTGTTCTGGGCGATCGAGCTGGTCAAGAACAGGAAGACAAAGAAGCCTTTCAACACCCGCGCCGAGAAGGCCGCCGGAATGCCTCTGATGGTGGACAAGGTGACTGCGGACCTCTCCAGGAGGGGGGTCATCTGCCAGAGCTGGGTGAGCCACCTCACCATAGCGCCACCGCTGATCATCAACAGGGAACAGATAGACTTTGGGCTGGATGCCATCGATGAGGCGCTCAAGGTCGCGGACGCAGAAGTGGAGAAGTAACTCCCTTTCCCTTTTTTTATAGCCAGTTTTTATATGGATCCTATCGGATTATATGGTGGGGTATTTGGCATGGTATTCAAAGACCTGAAGAAGAAACTCAACGAAACCGCTGAGAAGACTGCCGAAGAGTCCGAAAAGCTTGCCAGCAAGACTAAGGAAGAGGCAAAGACATTGGCAAAGTCGGCAAAGGAAGAAACAAGGGATCTGCACGAGAAGACGAAGGAAGAGGCTGGTAAGCTCAAGGAAAAGACGAAGGACGACAGAGAAAAGGTCAAGGAAGAATTTAGAGGCCTCAGGGGCAAAGCCAAGGAAGAACAGGAGAAGCTGAAAAAGAGGCTCTAGGCCTCAGCTCCCCTGGGCCTTGGTCAAATTAATTCCTCGGGAGATGAGGGCAGGCATCAGCACAGGCGTCCTTACCTCCCACCATTTTATCCATTGCCTCTCCGCGCCAACGCCGTCCACCCCCGAAAACAGCCTTAGCAGGTTATCGCTTATCCTGACCCCCCTTATGGCTCCGGCCACCTCGCCATTTTTGACAAGGAAAGCCCCGTCCCTGGATATGGTGGAAAAATCCCCCGTGGAGTAATTCTGGAAGCGGGTGTACCAATTGCTGACCATGTAGACCCCATTGTCCAATTCCTCAAGCAATTCGGAAAAGCAGCGAGATCCCTTGCCAACAACTAGGCTCCAGGGGGAAGGGCTGATCCACCCGGCATTCCCCGTGCTGGAGGTCTTGAACCTCTTCGCGGTGGAGGAGTTGTGGAGGTAGGACCTGAGAACCCCCTTCTCGATCAGTATGTTCGCCCCTGTGGCCATCCCTTCGTCGTCGAAGGAGCGCGAGTCTGGCGCATCATCCGAAGCACCATCATCGGTAACGGTCAATGCGTCGGCGAAGACCTTTTCCCCAAGCCTGCCGCCAAGGCTGGACGTGCCCGCCTCCACGCTGAAGGCAGAGCATGCGTCTCCAACCCTCTCCATGAGGTTGGCGCCGATGATTGGCCCCAGGAGCACATCGTGCCTCCCTTCCTGCCATTGAACCCTGCTGCTGGAGAGACGTGCCACTTCCCCTGCCTCTCCCCCTGCCTTCTCGGGGGCAATCCCGTCCATCCTTGTGCTGCAGCTCACCCCCTGCCCAGAGGCCTCCCCGTTGAAGGCCCTCACATTGAACTCAAAGAGTGGTCGCTCATCATACCCCCTGGCGCCGTTGCTTCCAAGCAGTGCGTCATGGGAGATGGTGGCGATGAATATGCCAGAAACCCTCTGGGCGCCTGCCCTTAGTGCAGATTCGATGGCACTCCTAACGCCTTCCCCCATCTGGTCGGCGTCTATTTTCTCGCCGGTGGGGTGGTCTGGGAACGAACTCCCAGGGGGCATCTCAGCAGAGTCTGGCATCTCCGGAATCGCCTGCGCCTGCTTTGCTATCCTCTCTACCCACGCCTCAACGGCTCTGCTGCTCAAGTCCTCGAGGTGCGAGACGATGCGCTTCCTCCCGAACAGGGCCAGAGTGTTAACCCCTCTGACGCTCCAGTCTTGGGTCACGGTGACCTTGTTGTTGCTGAACCTCACCATGAGCGTGTCCCAGTGGGTCGGGATTACAAAGGCCCCATCCGCCCCCAGCTTCAACAATGAATCAATTATGCCCTCGCCAAGCCGGAACAGATCTTCCTTTGGCCCAGTGGTTCCCCCTGCCATAGGGATATGCGGGTTCAAACCCATATTTTTCCTTTGCTGAACCATCGCCTTCGAATACAGGCAGCAATAAATGTTTAATAAATTGGAGTTCAAGAGGGATTCAGCCCATGCGGGGTTTGCACATGAAGGTGACCGTATCCGCCCCTGGCAAGATTACCCTCCTGGGGGAGCATGCCGTTGTCTATGGAAAGCCTGCCCTAGTCACTGCCATCGACAAGCGGCTCTATGTTACCATGGAGGCAAGAACCGACTCTGCCATCAAGGTCTCAGCCCTGGACCTCCACATCCCAGGCCTGATCCTGACCTTTAGGGAAGGCTCCAGCGAGTATCTGATCGAAACTGACTATGACAGAATCGTCGATGCAATGGGCTATGTCCGGAAGGCCATGGAGATCACTTCGCGGCACATCGGCTCCAAGAGCGGGGCAAACGTTACCATAAGGTCCGAGATGCCGGTTGGGGCTGGCCTGGGGACCTCTGCTGCCATAGCAGTGGGAACGATCGCAGCCTACGCCCTCCTGCTGGGCCACGAACTTGGAAGCGACGAGATTGCCCGGCTGGGGCACATGACCGAGCGCGAGGTTCAGGGGGCAGCAAGCCCCATGGACACAGCCATCTCAACCCTTGGAGGAACCATCTTCATCAAGCCCACCGCCGGCGCTCCCCTGATCGAGAAGCTCAACCTAAAGGCCCAGCTGCCGTCAGTTGTGGGGTACACCGAGAGGGAGGCGAAGACATCAGATCTGCTGGGGCGAGTGAGGGCCCTGAGGGATCTTGCGCCGAGGGCCGTCGATTCGGTGGTGGAAGCCATAGGCGGAGTTGTGGAGGATGGAAAGGCCGCCCTCAGCAGTTTTGATCTGGAGCGCATGGGGCGGCTCATGAACATCAACCATGGCCTCCTGGAGGCCTTGGGCGTCTCCTCCAAAAGGCTCAACGACATGGTCTATTCGTCCAGGAGCGCAGGGGCCCTCGGCTCCAAGATGACCGGCGCTGGCGGCGGGGGCTGCATGATTGCCCTCTGCCCCGGCAAGGAGGACCAGGTCTCCATCGCCATCAAAGTCGTAGGCGGCGAGCCCTTCAGGGCAAACCTGTCCGGATCCGGCATCATCACCGAATCAGTGGAGAAGTGAGTCCTCAGATTCCTCTTCTGCCTCGGCTGCGCAGGGCAAGGTACCTGTCGAGGCCAGGCCCGATTCCCTCCGAAAGTAAGCGATATTCGCGTGGGTTCCCCACGGAGGATCGGTCGACCCCTGGGCAGGTCATTGCCACAAGGATATTCCTGCCTGTAACAAGGAAGGGGTGCCTCCTGCAGGTATCTGGTCTCTCCGCGTAGTGGGCGCAGCGGCCGTCCTTGAGCAGGACGCATTTCCCTTTCTCCATCCTCATCTTGTGGGATGCGCCTGTAAGCGACCTCTCTTCTTCCGTTGTATCGTCGCAGAAGTCGCCCTTACCCCTAAGCCTCTCCAAGTCCCTCCCATAGACCGCTATCAGCTTCCGCCTGCAGCAGCGGCCACAGAGCCTGCACTGGAAGCCGGGTATTCTGTCGACAAGCTCCATCTCAAGCTCTGGGACTATCATCTGCGGTCCTTAATGCTTTGCCCGGTCTCCTATTTATTCCGAACCCAGTGGACACATATTTTTATATATGGATGGATTAACTATCCAGAATAGGTGCTGACATTGAAAAGCAATATGTGGGCAGCTATCGCTCTGATTTTCCTGGTATGGGCCGTAGGCGCAACAGCTGGGATGGTCTACTATTACCAGACGGACCAGAACCAGCAAAAGGTAATCGACTCACTGGAATCTATTGTAGAAACTACCACCATGCAGGTCAACATCGGCATAAAATACCCCAACGGCACGATGACCTGGTTCAATGGTACTTATGTTCCGATCGGGGCTAGCGCCTTCAATGCCACTGCCAAGGTTGTGGCACTCAATTACTCGGTCACCTGGGGCATCTATGTCACTGGGATAAACGGCATCATGGAAAACGTGTCTGCTCAACAATCATGGTTCTACTACTCTTGGGCAAATGGGGGAAAAACCTCACCGACAGTTGGGGTTTCCCAATACATCCTCACCAATGGGGAGACCATAACTTGGGAGTATGAACACTGGAATTTCTAGTTCCCTCTCACTTTTTTTTACTGCCTTTTTACGGCTATCTTCCCCCTAACCATTAGACCCACGATGGAGACAACCACTATCGCTGTTGTGGCCTCGGTTATGGGTCCCACTCCAATCATGAATCCGCCTGCTGGATTTGGCATGAATAGGCCCATGAGCCCGTAGATCAGGGCAACAGTTGGCGACCACCCAAAAACCATATTCAGGATCCAAGAGCTGAGGATATCGAAGGCAAACATTATCACATAGACGCCAATGCCCATGGCGATCTTCGAAAAGCTGCCGTTCGTCCGCCTCCAGAGTATGCCGCTAAGGGCCCCAAAGAATCCCATAAGCAGGGCATTGACAACGGTCCACGGTCCGGCCCCAAGAAGGAAATCCGAGAGGAGGTATGTGGTAAAGCCCACTGTCATGCCAGTGACTGGCCCGAAGACTATGCCCCCCACGATCGCGAATATACCGGGGAAGTTGATGAATTGGAGGGGTCCGAAGAGGAGATGCTTAGTCAGCCTGAGTGAGGCAGCCAGGGCGATCAATATGGCAGCATATGTAATCTTTCGGGTCCTGTTCAGTCCGCTCGTCATCAGGCATCATATGGATAGTATATCCATCCAGCCTTTATATCCTTTGGTCACGTTCGGAGAAGTTTATTAGCCATTGATGAAGTTAAAGGTGCTGAAGAGAAGTGCAAAACAATGGTCACAAAGGAAGAGATCATAAAAGCGCTCAGCGGGGTTATGGACCCAGAGTTCGACATGAACATCGTTGAGATGGATATGGTCAGGAATGTAGAGATCAGCGGAGGCCATGTAAAGGTTGCGATTGCCCTGACCACCGACTCCTGCCCGATGTCCAAGGGTATAAAGTCGGACGCCGAAAAGGCAATCAAGGAAATTACAGGCGTTGGGGACGCCGAGGTGATCCTGGGAGTTATGAATGATGAGGAGAGGGAGCGCCTCGTCGAAAAGCTGAAGGCGAGGGGTGGCCCAAGCCAGCTGCCAGGCAAGCTCCCTCGGAAAGGCATAGCCAAGATAATAGTGGTACTCTCGGGCAAGGGCGGGGTGGGCAAGTCCTCCGTCGCCTCCCTCCTAGCCGTTGAGGCATCGCGCCGCGGCAAGAAGGTCGGAGTCATGGATGCCGACATCACTGGCCCAAGCATCCCTAAGATGTTCGGTGAGATTGTCTCCCCCTTCGTCATGGAGGGCAAGATTATACCCGGCATTTCCAAGGGAGGGGTCAAGGTCATATCCATGAACCTGCTCGTGGGAAAGGAGGAGGCTCCAATCATCTGGCGAGGTCCCCTTGTCAGCAGCGCCATACGGCAGTTTTATGCAGATGTGGACTGGGGCACCCTTGATTACCTGATTATTGACCTACCTCCTGGGACCAGCGATGCCCAGCTGACCGTGATGCAGCTTCTTCCGGTGGATGGCGCCGTCGTAGTCACGTCCCCGCAGGAATTGGCCAACATGATCGTTTCCAAGGCAGTCAACATGACCCAGATGATGACTGTTCCTGTGATGGGGGTCATTGAGAACATGAGCTATGTCAAATGCGACAAGTGCGGCAATATCATTCACCCATTCGGCGAATCGAAGGCCAGGATCTTCGCAGAGAAGATCAATGCCAAATACCTCGGATCTCTGCCCCTGGATCCGCGCCTTTCGGAGGTCGCCGACACAGGGCAGATCGAGAGCTATGAAAACAAGGAGTTCAAGGCTATAGCCGATAAGATCCTAGAATGATTCGGCAGCATGGTGGCGGAATGGAGACACAGCCTCGCCTCTTCCCATGGAGCAGGGTAGCGCCAACGCTCTGCATCATCTTTGTGAGCCCAGCCATACTGGCGGTGGGATGCACACTGGGGACGATGCTCCCATTGCCCTATGCCCTCCTCACGTCGGTGGCGGCAGGGATCTGTATCTCCCTTTTCATCTATTTCCACGGTGGCATTGGGGCATTGGAGCACAAGCCCTTTACAAAAATCATGGAGGCCACCCTCGGCGAGCAGGGATCCCGTTTCCTGGCCTCCCCGCTAATAACAATGACTCAGGTTGGGTGGTTTGCCGTGCTGATAAGCCTTGGGGGTCAGGCCGCCGCTGAACTCACCGGCATAAACAGCCTGATCGCAATCATCATGTTTGGGGCCCTGATAGCCACAGTCACCTACTCTGGCTTTAGCCGCCTGTCAGATTTCACCAAGCTTACGGCTATCCTCACCGCTGTCTTCGCTATTTGGGCCCTCTACTCCATCACCATGGAATGCCCGTCGTTCATGCCCACGCCCTCGAGCCCTGAGTACGTCCTGATGGCGGCAGGGCTTGCCATTGGCGGGGCAACATCAATATCCACGGTCTCTCCCGACTTCATGATGCAGGCCAAGAGCCTGAGGGATGTTAAGGTCACCGCATTTGGCATTGTCCTCCCCCTCATGCTGTTTACATTATTCTCAGGGAATATCATCGGATCCTTCACCTCCCTGCCCAACCCGGTGCTGAGCCTGGTAGCAATAGGACTCCCCCTCTTGGCCAATCTCCTCCTGCTGCTGGGGAGCTATGCGGCCGCATCCTCGCTCTATCCCCCATCCCTGGCCTTGGCGAACCTGCTCAGGGTGGAGCGGCGATACGCCACAGTTCCCGCAGCTGTGGCGGGTCTTGCGCTTGCATCCATCGGGATCGTGGACCAGCTCAGCTATTTCCTCAGGGTAATCGGCATACTCCTCCCTCCGCTGATGGGCATGAGCCTAGCCGAATACTACTTCATCTCGAAGCGGCGCCTTGAGGCCAAAAAAGGAACGACCTGGACTGGAGTGGTCTCTTGGGGGATGGGGGCCTGTGTCGGGCTAGTTCCACTGGGAATTCCGCCCCTGAACGCCTTCTTCTCCTCCTTCTTTGCATACTACCTCTTGAAGAGAGGAAAGGCCTGAACACTCAGGGCACAGACCTATTTCCAGCCATCGACCTCTGGGTGAATACCATGAGGATGGATGCCATGAGCGCGAAGATGGCACCATAGCTAAACGCGAATGAATAGCTGATGGTGAAGAGATAGGCGGCCACGAGGTTGGTGGGAAAATTGGTGATGCCAATGACAGTATTGTATATGCCGTAGGCCGTCCCCTTCATGTTCTCGGGGACAAGGCTGGGTATCATAGCCCTCTGGTTCGTCTCGACTATGCCTTGGTGTGCGCCGAAGAGGAGTGCGCCGATCAGAAGCGTCCAAATGTCCAGCGACAGTGCCATGAAGACGAATGAGACGAAGAGGACAAAATAGCCGATCTGGACGCCCCGGGCCCTTCCGTACCTGTCAGAGATGAAGCCAGCCGGATAGCCCATCGCCGTATGGCATACCTGCATGGCCGCATAGACAAGGGGGGTGGAGACCGCCGGCAGCCCAAGCTGGAGGGCCCTAAGCAGTATGAGCGCATAGGTGAAGGCGGATATCGAGTAGAGCGTCGCGGAGGAGAGGTAGAGGCTGAACCTCCTGTCAAGAAGTTTCTTGGCATTACTAAAGGAGTACTTTGTCGTTTCTCCCTTCCGCGGCGGATCCTTAACAAACCCAACCAGGATTATTACAGCGACCGCGCCTGGTATAATTGTAAGGAGGAATAGGCTGTTGTAGCCTAGGGGGGCAAGGAGCAGGAAGGCAAGAACAGGCCCGACTATTGCCCCCAGCTGGTCCAGGGTTCTGTGGATGCCAAAGGACCTCCCCATATTGACCTCATGGCTTGAGTCGGCGATAATGGCGTCCCTCGGTGGAGTCCTTATCCCCTTGCCCGCGCGGTCAGACATCCTCAATACAAGTACACTCTCCCAGTTGAAGGCGAAGCCGAGAAGAGGCTTGACGGAATTCGAGATCCCGTAGCCGAGCACCGTAAGCCCCTTTCTGTGGCCTGTCTTGTCGGCGATGGCGCCAGAAAAGAGCCTCAGGAAGGATGTGATGGACTCGGCAGCCCCCTCTATGGTCCCCACAATAAGGGGAGTTGCGCCCAGTGTGATCACAAGGAAAGATGGGAGGATGGCCAGGATAAGCTCGCTGCTGATGTCTGTGAAGAAGCTGACCACTCCGAGGATCAGGATGTTGGCGGATATGCCACCTAGCGCCTTCTTTTCAGCCACAGCCCACCACTCTCCATGCAGGAAGGTTGAAGGATCCTTCTCTCCCTGGCGCCCCGAGGGAGGTCAGGCTATGGACTCCCGGGCGTGCTTCACAGCCCTTGCAATGATCTCCGGGCTCTTCCCTAGGTAGTTCTCCGGCTTCATCAGCGAGTCTATCTCGCCTTTGGAGAGATAGCCGCTGATCTCGCGGGATTCCAGCAGTATCTCCCTTACAGGCTTCCCTTCCTTGGCAGCCTTGGCGGCCATGCCCCTCATCAGCTCATGGGCCTTCTGCCTTCCCATTCCCTTCCGCGCAAGCGCCATCATCACTGCTTCGGTGAGGATGGCTCCGCCTGTTATACCGAGGTTTCTCCTCATCTGTTCTGGGAAAACCCTGAGGTTCTTCATTACACGCGCAGTCGTGACCAGCATCTCGTCCAGGATTATGAAGGTCATCGGTACCAGGAACCTTTCGCTGCTGGAATCTGTCAGATCCCTCTCATGCCAGAGCGGTATGTTCTCAAGCGCAGTGATCACCATTCCACGGAGGACCTTGGCCAGCCCTGAGACCTTCTCGCAGTCGATTGGATTCTGCTTGTGGGGCATGGTGCTGCTCCCGACCTGCGACCCAGTCTCGAAGCCCTCGGCTACCTCGTGGATTTCGGTCCGCTGGAGGTTCCTTATCTCCGTTGCGATCCTGTCCAGCCCGGAGGCGGTGATGGCTGCCCAAGCGACAAATTCGGCGATGCGGTCCCTACAGATGACCTGGGTCGATATCTCTGCCGGGGACAGCTTCAGCCTTTGCATCACAAGGCGCTCTATCTCCAGGGCCTTCGGCCCCTGGCTTGCCATTGTCCCGGTGGCGCCGCTCATCTTGCCCACCAGGAGCCGACCCCTCAGCGCCCTGAGCCTCTCCAGGTTCCTTGCGGTTTCCGCCGCAAATACAGCGGTCTTGAATCCCCACGTGATCGGCGTTGCGTGTTGGCCATGCGTCCTCCCGGCCATGATTGTCCCCTTGTGCTTCTCCGCCGCAAGGCAGAGGGACTCCGTCAGCTCCTCAAGCCTGCTCTCAAGAATTGCCAGCCCGTCCCTCATCATCAGCGTCCAGGCTGTGTCAACGATGTCGTAGCTTGTCGCCCCCCAGTGAACATACTTGCCATAGTCCCCCGACTCCTCCGCCAGCACCTCAACCATGGCCATCAAGTCATGCCTCGTCTTCAGCTCCCTCTCCTTGACCCTCTCGGGAGTGACGATGGAAACCAGCGCTTTCCTCTTGATCTTCTGCGGGGCAGCCCTCGGTATTTCTCCCAGCTCTGCCAGTGTCTCAGCCAGGGCAACCTCCACATCCAGCATCCTCTGAAGCCTGCTCTCCTCGCTGAAGAGTGACTTCATCTCCTTGCTTCCATACCTTCCTGAATCAATAGGGCAGACGGCCATCAGACGACCTCCTTCTTCACACCTACTAACTGTCTTTCTGATAGCTTAATATATTGGTAGTATTATTATTGAGAGTCAGAAAAATAATTGGCGAATTACCGGTTTTTATATTACATTGTAATATTTTGTATACTAAAGGTATCTAAATATTACAATCAAATGGTTTAAATACACTATGCGCCGAGTGTTATCAAGATCGCGCATGTTGCAGGTTGTTTTCATTGAGCAGCCAAAATGCCCCCAGACAAAAAATAACATCCGAGAGGTTGGCCCTCCTCATCGCCTTCACGTCCATGATCGTTGGCTTGGTTGGAGTGATGGTGGCCAGCATCTACTTCAACTTTATTCTCATTTTCGCATTTGTGGAAGTGACGTCCGTATCGATGTTCTTCATACTCATCCTGAGCTTAATCCCGGCATTCTTCCCCGACAAGGTCAAGGCCGAGTCGGTTTTTTACTCCGGGCTGGCCAAAGAGCCCTACATGTCCGATGACCAGGTCTACCGACCCAATGTTCCGCTCCTGGACGTGGCCTACGACTACAGCTGGGATCACTATTACGACAAAAAGGCTGTGAAGGTGGAAGAATGATGCTCGACAATTCTGTACTTGCCATAATGACACCCATCGCGATGGTTCTGGGTGGCATCCTAGCTCCCGTCGTCTCAAACAGAGGAAAGGGCATGCTTGCCACTCTTTCGGCCTTCTTCGCCATTGCCATTGCGGTAAACACTTGGATCCTGGCCAATGTAGGGGAGGGTGCCCTCTACTACCCCAACACGTCTGGCATTCTGATCAACTCGTCGTCCGCCTTTGTTGTCGAGCTGACCCTAGTCCTGGGCTTCCTTGGGGCAATCTACAGCTACCAGTATTTCGAGGACAAATCTCACCTCGGTGCCTTCTATGCGCTCTACGCCCTTTTCCTCTCGTCCCTGATTGTCATGGCCACGTCCTTCAACATGCTGATCATCTACATCGGTTTCGAGGCTAGCACCATCGCGGGCGGCATACTGATCCTCTTCACCCGGCGGCAGAGCGCCACGAAGGCTGCCGTAAGGTTCTTCATAATGTCTGTCATTGGCGCGGTGATCATCCTCGCGGGCATACTTTACCAGAACTGGCTGACCGGATCCTACATACTCCACTACTCCTACTACACAGTCGCTTCGTCCGACATGGTCCTCCTCGCCGCGGTCTATGCCATCGGCTTCAGCATAAAGGTGGGCATCTTCCCGTTTGGCCTTCTCTGGCTGCCGGCGGCCCACAGCGAAGCTCCTACTCCTCTCAGCGCGATACTGAGCGGGGTGATGGTGCAGATCGCTGCCTTTGCCGTTGCAAGGGTGATCGGCGCCATCGCCCCCATCAGCGACACCCTTGCCTGGGTCGTGCTCGGCATGGGCGTGGCCTCCGTCGTCGTGGGAGCCGCGCTGGCGGCAGTCGAAGCGACAGCCGGCAGTAGATGGTCGAGGTTCCATGTGGGCCAGATCAACATCAGGGGCATCAAGAGGATCTGGGCATTCTCAACCTCATCCGAGGTTGGTGTCTTCTACATACTTATCGGCCTCGCCATACTGGAGCCGACCCTCTGGTACATCTTTTTCATGGGCATACTCCTTCACTTCCTGAACCACGGGCTGGCCAAAGCCCTCCTCTTCTTCGACTCTGGCTTTGTCATCGAGTCGAGCCACGTCGCAAACCTGTCGTTTCTGAGGGGGCTAGGAAGCAGAATCGGGCCCAACGGCCTAACCTACCTGATAGGGGGCCTGTCCCTCTCGCTCATACCGGGGACCCTGGGTTACACGACCCTCCAGGAGTTCACGTCGTCCAACATGCCTCTGTGGATCACGGCCTTCGTCTTCTGCGCAGCCGCCTTCATAGGCTTCACCACCCTCTTCTCACTCTGGTGCTTTGTTTCGAATAGGCCCAAGGTCAGTGTCACGGACATTGACGTGCACCACCGGAGCCTGCCCCTCCTCCGGATGCCGGGCATCGTCATCGCCATCTGCATAATCACCCTCGGCTTGGTAATCACCCTGGGCGCAAACAACATCATCTTCCATGATCTGTACCTTCAGATAGAGGACTGGTTCCAGAGGGCTGCAGTAACGATCGTGTATCCGTACCTTACAGGTGGTCTATGATGACAACAGTGGAGAGGCTCCAAAAACGCCTGGTAAAGCCCTTGCCAGTGCCAGGCACCGAAGAAAAGGTGACCGAAATGGTCATCGTCCATGACCCCAGCAAGTGCACCGGCTGCGGCCAGTGCATGATCGGCTGCGCCTACAAGCACTACAAGACCTTCGACAAGCAGTTCGGTCTCCTGTACGTCAACGAAGCGCCAGACCAGAAGGGCCTCTACATCAACGCGAACTGCCAGCATTGTGTTTATCCCATGTGCCTCGCCTCATGTCCCAAGGACGCCATTTACAAGGATGAGCTGGGGATTGTGCGTATATCCCCGCTTCTCTGCGTCGGCTGCGGGACATGCAACCAGGCCTGTCCCATAGGGGTTCCGCGGCTGGACGCTGAAAGGAAAATCTACGTGAAGTGCGACTTTTGCGACGGAGATCATCCGATGTGCTACGAAATGTGCTCCAGCGGGGCACTGCAGCTTCTGCCAAGGAAGGAAGCATTTGAGCTTGTAAAGAAATTGAGAGGCGTGAAATGATGTCCAAGGACGAACCCCCCAAGGCATGGTCAAGGCTCCTTGAGGCCGGAAAGAAAGTAACGACCCACACCCAGGCTGAGGAGAATAAATTTTACCCGCTGCGCCGCACATTCAAGCCCGTTGCTCCAGACATAGCCAAGGCGTCTCTCAAGCGGGATTTCGAGCAGGGTCTCGTCTATTATGTGGGCGACGAAGCGGAGAACGACCGCGCCCTCTGCGGGCTGGAACGGCTGCCTCCCACCGGGCGATCCTACAAGGGTGCAGTCGAGAAGAAGCGGGAGATCCTGGAGGACGCGGGGGTCTTCGAGAAGATGTCCTTCGACAAGAAGAAAGGGACATTCCAATACTGATGGAGGGAATGATCGATGACCACTATTGAAGGTAAAAACAAGCCAGATTCGCGCACAAGGTACGGTTATTTCTTGGGGTGTGTGATGCCCGTTAAGATGCCATGGGCAGAGAAGGCCACAATGCTCGTCTCGAAGCATCTGGGTCTTGACTTTGGCTACATGAAGGAGACCCTCTGCTGCGTGAGGCCTGGGCCGTGGAAGGCAATGAAAACGGATTGGTGGCTCAGCATCACCAGCCAGAACTTGGCAAACGCCGAGAAGCAGGGGATCGTCATGGTCGACACCTGCAACGGCTGCTATGTCTCGCACTGGGAGGCCCTAAATGAGCTGCATGAAGACCCCCAGAAAGTGGATATGGTCAATGCCCACCTCAAGAAGGTTGGAATGGATCCCCTCAGAGGGACCGCCCAGCTGAAGCACTATGTGGAGGTCCTCTACGAGGATGTGGGAATAAAGAAGATCAAGGCCAACGTCATTTACCCCCTAAAGGGCATTAGGATCATGAGGCATGTGGGCTGCCACATCAGGCGGCGGGGGGACGACACCCTCCTGAACTACTTTGAGGAGATACTGAAGGCCACAGGCGTGGAGCTTGTCGACACCCCCTACGACAAGACCTGCTGCGGGCTCCTCCTCTACTTCGCGGACGCCAATTCCTCCATATTCGAGCGGATCGGGAAGAAGATGGAGATCGCCAAGGATTTGAATGTTGATGGATATGCCCTGATCTGCTCGGGCTGCTACGATCAGTTCGAGAGGGCCATAAAGATCTACAGGGACGAGAAGGGCATTGCGTTCCCAACGCCGGTGATTCACTTCTCGGAGCTCTTGGCGCTGGCGTTTGGCTACAAGCCAGAGGACTTCGGCATGAGGACCTGCAGGCCAATACCAGTGGACGCGTTCATTGAAAAAATCATGAGGCTGAGGGAGGGGAAGTGAAATGAAATACACTGGTGACGCCGGCCTGGTAGATTATGTCAGGAAGGAGCTTGTCCCCGAAGGAATTGAGTACAAGGGGCTCCAAGAGAACAGGATTGCCGTCAGGATAAATTTGCTGGATGCCGAGAAGCTGGCCGACAGGTTCATAAACGAATTCAAGGCGCGGCTGATCCATGAGACCGCGGTCGACCTGGAGGGAGAGGGTTTCGACATCATTTATCTGTACGACTTCACCCGCCTCAAGGAACGACTTGTGGTGATGCTGGAGGCCCGGGTCTCCAAGGACGACCCCAGCATCCCCTCCATAGCCAACATAACCTGGTCCGCAAGCTGGGCCGAAAGGGAGATGCACGACCTCCTTGGCATAAATGCGGTCCATACGCCAGACCCGAGGATGCAGTTCCTTCCCTATGAGTGGCCCAACGCCGCAGAGAGCGGGACAGCGCCCCCACGGCCCGAGAAGACCGAGCCAGGTGCCAAGGAGATGTGGATCCCGCTCGGCATAACCCCCCAGGAATCATATGCCACCCTCATCCCCATTGGCCCCTACCACCCTGGAGTCATCGAGGGCCAGACCGTCTACGTCAAGGTGGAGGGCGAAACCGTCACCTCGGCCGACATCAAGACCGGCTTCCACCACAGGGGGATAATGAAGCTCATCGAGAGAAGGGGCTACAACAAGGGGGTCTTCGCGGCCGAGAGGGTCTGCGGCATCTGCAGCGCCGCCCACGGCGTGGCATACGTCACGGCATGCGAGAATCTGTACGATGCCGAGGTGCCCGACAGGGCCCTCTACATCAGAACTCTCCTCAATGAGCTCAACAGGGTCCACAGCCACCTCCTCTGGGTCGGGGTAGTGGCCGACGTAATCGGATGGAAAACATGCTTCCACCTCACTTGGGGGCTCAGAGAGCGCGTGATGGACTTGATTGAGTCCATTACAGGGAACAGGGTCAACTATGGCATATGGAGGCTGGGCGGTGTCAGCAGGGACGTCTCAAAGGAGCTGGCAGAGAAATCAATCCCCATGATAAAGGGCCTCAAGGAAGGCATGGCCGAGCTCCTTCTCCAGGTGGCTGCCCACTCTGTCGTCAAGCACAGGCTTCTGGGGGTCGGTCCCCTCTCCTACGCCGAGTCCTTTGATGGCGGCGTCGTGGGCCCAGTGGCCCGCGCGAGCAACTGGAAGATAGACGTGAGAGCAGACAACCCTCCCCACGCGATCTATGATCCCAAGGCGATAAGCTGGGAGGTGATAACCGACGACCACTGTGACACCTATGGCCGCACGCTGGTCCGGGTGAAGGAGCTGCTTGTCTCGTCCGACATCATCGAACAGTGTTTGGAGCACCTCGCAAAGACGACGGGCGAGATCCGCATAGAGCCAAAAACCATCCCGGTCAATGCCGAAGGAGCAGGCATCAACGAGGCCCCCAGGGGCGAACTCCTCCATTACGTGAGGGCTAGCGAGTACAACCAGAACCTGCCCCATGCCTACCGCATAAGGACCCCTAGCTACAGGAACAACGCCGTGGTGCCGCGGATGCTCATGGGGGCGAACCTTGCAGACGTCCCGGTGGTGATGGGCAGCATTGACCAGTGCCTCGCCTGCACCGACAGGTATGAGATTATTGATGAGAGAAAGGGTTCGGTCCGCACCATGATGTGGGACGAGCTGGTGGCTCTTGGCAGGAGAAAGAAGGTGATCGGATAATGGCAGATCTGCTCTTTACCCTGATATCGGTTGTGCTAATCGTGCCCATCAGCCTCTTCTTAGGAGTAATCTATTCCTTCCTCATAAGGAAGCTCAGTGCGAAGTTCCAGTGGAGAGTGGGTCCGGTTGTCACAATGTACCGTGACCTTGCGCCGGTCATCGGTGGCACGAGGATCTGGCAGCCCCTCTACGACATACTGAAACTTTTCGGGAAAGATGTTGTGGTTCCCGCCAATTCCCGCAAGAGCCTCTTCGTCTACTCCCCCTATCTGTCCCTCTTCTTCGCTGTGGTTTCCGTCTTCTTCATCCCATTCCCCGGAATGCCTCTTCTCTCCGAGGTGCCCTTCAGCCTCATCATTGCGTCATACCTCCTGATCGCGTCGATAGTCTTCACAATCCTTGGCCCGGTTGCCAGCGGTTCGCCTTGGGCGGCCATAGGCTCCAGGAGGGAGGCTGAGCTTTTTCTCGTGGCCGAGCTCGGTTTTGTGATAAGCCTATTCGCAGTCGCGTTCGCAGAGAACTCACTGGTCCTCTTCACTCTGGCAAGCACCATGCCGGGTCTGCCCACCATCCTGCTTGCCCTTGTTGGTGGCACGACAATGTTCGCAGCGATGCTGGGAAAGCTACACATAAAGCCCTTTGACATGCCCGAGGCAGAGTGCGAGATCGTGGCCGGCCCGTACACCGAATATTCCGGGAGGCTTCTGGGCGTGTACTTCTTGGCGAAGGTCTTCATGCTCTACAGCGTGGTGAGCCTCTTCATCGCGGTCTTCCTCCCCCCCATCTCCTCCTCATGGCTGATGGTACCGGTCTATCTTTTAGCGGCGATAGTTATCATATTCCTGCTGACCGTTGTGCAGGTGCTGAACCCCAGGTATAGGATCGACAAGGCACTCAGGTGGTACATAAAAATCGTCATCCCCCTGGCTATCCTGAGCTTTGTTGTTGCGATAGTACTGAGGATGGTGTCATGATATGTCCACCCACATAAGGATACTGAGACAGGTCCTGGCGAAATACAGCACCCCGATGACGCTGAAATACCCTTCGGGCGTTGACCCCAATAAGAAGTACAGCCAGATACCCGAGGGCCTCAGGGGTTTCATTGAGAGGGACGAAGAGAAATGCATCGGCTGCAGGGCATGCTACATGGTCTGCTCCGGGAGAGCCACGAAGATCATTGACACCCCTGAGAAGAGGACTGTGCAGGTCTTCCATTTCAGGTGCACGTTCTGTGCCCACTGCCAGGAGTGCTGCCCTGAGGAGGCCATCAAGATGACCAACAGATTCGAGCTGGCAGTCTCGGACCGGAATGACCCAAAGGTCTATGCCAACACAGATCTAAAGATGCTCATCTGCAAGTCCTGCGGGACCTCTTATCTCCCCGAGAAGATGCAGAAGAGGGTATTGGAAAGGCTGAGCGAAAAGATTAATCCGAGGGTCAAGGAGACTGTTATTGCGGACTATAAAAAGGTGGAGGGGTACTGCCCCGACTGCAGGAGGGCCCGTGGCGTTATGCTGGACACCCACACCAAGAAGCACGTCTGGTTGGAGGCCACCTGAATGGGCTTGATCGATAGGGCAAGGGTCTACTCGCCATGGCTCTACCACCTCCACTGCGGCGGCTGCAACGGCTGCGACATCGAGACGCTGGCTGCCCTGGCCCCTAGGTTTGATGTCGAGCGCTTCGGCATCCTGCTCGTGCCCTCCCCGAGGCACGCCGATATTCTGGTGACGACAGGTTGCATCCCAAGGCAGTTCATACCCATGGTCAAGAGGGTCTATGAGCAGGTTCCGGACCCGAAGGTTGTGGTCGCCGTCGGCGGGTGCGCCTGCGGGGGAAGCCTCTTCTATGAGGAGGACCCAGATAACTATGCAATACTCGGCTCCGCCGACCTACTGATCCCCGTTGATGTCTATGTCCCCGGATGCGCGCCAAAGCCCGAGCAGATCATCAACGGCATCGTGCAGGGCATACTGAAGCTGGCGGAGAAGGGATCCAACAGGCCGACAAAAACCATAACAAAATGATGTGGTAAAGGATGTCCGAATCAAGTTTGCCGAGGACCTTCAGGATCAACGCAGACGTGATGAAGGGCCTGGAGGTGGAGGCAAAGAAGCAGGAGGCCACTATCAACGGCCTGACCTGCCGTATCCTAAGGAAATACGTAAACGTCGGGACGAAACTTGAGCAGTTCCAAATTCTCAGTTTCCCCAAGAAAGATCTCCTGGATCTCTTAAATTCGGTTGACGACAAGGCGATCACAAAGCTGTCCTACATGATGGGAAAAACAACTGCCAAAGAGATCGTGCTGCAACTCTTCGGCGACCTGACGACCCAGACCTACCTCCAGTTCCTGTCCATCTTCCTGGAAGGCTTTTCAAACTGGGGGTCGTTCTACACCGAAGAGGATGATGGCGGCATCACAATCAGGATCAGCCATAGCCTGGGGAGCAAATGGTCTCTCTTCCTTAGAGGCTACCTAGAGTCCTCCTCGCTTGAGGTGGTCTCCAAGAAGCCAGAATTCAAGCATGTCTTCGACTATAGCATCATAATGAAGCTCTAGCCTCAACCTCTCCCCCCGAGTCGACGAGCGGACACGTTTCTCCCTTCCGAACAGATGGGCCGATCAGGCTGGATGAGAGTATATCCTGCTCCCGCCATTGTCTATGGACGAGATATCCATGGGGGAGAGGCGGTAGATCATGGCCTTCCCCGGGTCCTTCTTTGTTGCCCTCTTACCCACTTCCACCAGCGTCAGCCTATTGGTGTGCTTTAGATCGTAGGCTAGACCAGGTGGGATGAAGAACGAGTCACCGCCGGCATAGAGCCTGATGGAATAGGAGATGGCCTCCCCGCCCCGGGATGGGTGCATTATCAGCTCCGGGCCATCGCCCGAAATCTCATGGACCTTTACCTCCGTGGCCGACGCGAACTCGGGCAAAGCCTCTGGCAGATTGATGACCACAT
>CAYZHK010000002.1:0-55430 GCA_964477685.1 uncultured Nitrososphaerota archaeon | reverse complement strand
TCCCTCTCCCTGGGGAACCCCGCCCTCGCCAGCCCTGCCTCCAGCTGCCTGAAGACCGCGACAACATCCTCGCTGCCCGCCCCCACGCCTACCCAGATAACCCTTGCCATTCTGGGGTTGGGGAAGACGCCTGTTCCCTTCGCCTCCATGGGGAAAGGTTTCCACCTAACCGACCTCATCACCTCCTGGACCGCCTCTACGCCTCCATCTCCTATGGCGCCAAGGAATTTCATGGTCACGTGGAGGTTCTCGGCCGCCACAAGCTTCACATCTCCCCTGGCTCGGCCCACTTCCTCCTCGAGCTTCATTATCCTGCCCCTCACCTCCTGCGAAAGGTCTAGGGCAAGAAAGGCACGGTGGGTCTCCATCCAGGCCACCCAGATAAACCGCTATTCCCCCAACTAATAAAATAGCGCATCGGTGGGCGATCCTGCCATCCGAATATATTTTAATGCCCTACCATTAACTTATACTATCCAGCATTGGGCCGGGGTATAATCTTGATCATCTGCATCACCGGCATGCCAGGGTCCGGAAAATCCATAGTGGCGGGGCAGGCTGCCAAAACCGGATACCGTGTCATCGCCATGGGGGAGGTTGTCCGGGAGGCGGCAAGATCCAGGGGCATTGAGGAATCTCCGAAGTCCCTGGGTGCCCTGATGTTGTGCCTCAGGCGCGAGGAGGGAAAGGACGTGGTGGCCAAGAGGTGCCTCTCCAGGGCGCAGAAGGGAGGGCCTTCCCTGATCGAAGGAGTAAGGAGCCTCGACGAGCTCCACTTCTTCCAGAAGAATGCCCCCGTCTTTCTGATTGCAGTCCACGCCTCCCCCGCCTCGAGGTACCAGCGCCTCCTCCGAAGGGGGAGGCCCGACGACCCCAAGGACTATGAGACCTTCAGGAAGCGCGACTCCAGGGAACTGCGCGTCGGAATCGGCTCGGTGATCGCCCTTGCCGATACCATGCTCGTCAACGAGGGACCTGTGGGGAACTTGAGGCGGTCTGCCATGAAGCTGTTGAGGGTGATGAAAAATGCCGACGACAGTGCTCGTTAGGGCAGAGGTTAACCCCACGGAAGACGAGGCGAAGGTCAGAGCCGCCGTCACGAACCTCACCAGCTCGAGCGTTTTCCGAAGGTCGAAGGAGGGGAGGCGGGTGCTGCTCGTCCAGGAGGGCGACAGAGGGCTCCTCTCCAACCTGAGGACGCTGCTCCGGAGGGAGAGGATACTGGACGCCGCAAGGAAGATGATCCACAGGGGCATGGAGGGCGGCACGGTGACCTTCTGCATGAACAAGCAGGTGGCCTTCGCAGGGCACGCCTCCTTCTGTAGACCGACCGGGGAATCCCCGATGGGGCCTATCACCTTCTGCATAACCGATGACGACCCATACTCATTAATAGAATGGCTTGCCACAAGGACAGTAGACGGGATTCCCGTTGATTGAAATGCCTCTGGGTATCTCGACGCTCTGCACCATCGGGAGAACCTACAGCGAGATGGGGCGGCTCCTGGAACTGGGGATCGACGTCCTGGAGATCCTCGAGGAGTATAAAGACCGGCTCAACCCTACCCGCATGAGGAAGGTCGAGGAGCTCACCGACTCGTATGATGTGAGGCTCACCATCCACTCTCCGATCCTTGACATGAACATCGCCTCCTCCACCCGGGCCTTCAGGGCTGAGTCCATCCGCCAGGTTATCCGGTCCGTGGACAATGCCGCACTGATGGGGGCAGAGCTCGTCGTTGTGCATCCAGGCGTCAGGACGCCGCTGGATTTCCTGTACCCCGGGATCCATTGGGGCTTCAACCGCGAATCGCTGAGGGAGATCCTGAACCATGCCGAGGCCAGTGGGGTCAAGGTCGGGGTCGAGAACATGCCCGGCAACCACTCTTTCCTTCTTGAGAAGTCATCAGAATTCCTGGAGCTCATAGGCGAGGGCCTCCCCCTCCAGATGACTTTGGATGTCGGCCACGCAAACACCACCTCCCAGCTGGAGAACTATATCAGGGATATGGGCAACAGGATAGCCCATGTCCACCTCCACGACAACAGAGGCAATGACGATGAGCACCTCGTCGTTGGGAAGGGGACCATTGACTGGGGCTTCCTGAAAAGGAGCCTCGACATGGGAAGCCTGACGGGCGTGATAGAGGCCAACAGCCTGAGCGACGCGCTTCAATCTTATTCAAGGGCCCGTCAGATCTTCAGCTCGTAGGAAGCCAGATCCTCTGCCACCTCTGCCTTCGGGAAGAACCGCCTCGCCTTCGCAAGGAGGACAGCCGGGTCCTTGTAGCGAGCGCTGATGTGGGTCAGTATGAGCCTCCCAACCCCTGCATCGGCAGCCATCTTGGCCACACCACTGGCCGTGGAGTGGCCGTCCCTCTCCGCGGCAGCCAGCAGGGCCTCCGAGAGCGTCGCCTCGTGGATCAGAATGTCTGCCCCCTTGGCAAGCCTGGCCACAGCCTCTGAGGGGCGCGTGTCGCCGCTGTAGACGACGACCCTGCCGGGCATCGGCTCACCCAGCACCTCAGCCGCCTCCACGACCCTGCCGTCCTCCAGCCTGACACTTTCCCCTCCCTTCAGTCGGCTCCACAGGGGCCCTTCCGGCACGCCGAGCCTCCTGGCCTTCTTGGGCATGAAGGTGCCACGGCTCCCACCGACGGTCAAGCGGTATGCGATGTTGGCTCTGGAATGCTCCGCCCAGGCCCCCTCCACCCGATAGTTCTTGCAGCTGAACACCTCCCCCTGAGAGGCCTCCTCCACAGCGAGCTGGAAGGTAGGCTCCGACATGGTTGACACCGTGGTGGACTGGATGAATTTACAGAGACCCGGAGGGCCGAATATGTGCAGGGGATGCACCCTGTTGAGGAGGTTCATTGTCTGTATCATGCCAGGCAGGCCGAACACGTGGTCGCCATGAAGGTGGGATATGAAGACGTTCATCCTCTTCCCTAGGCTGAAGCCGGCCTTCGCCATCTGCCTCTGAGTCCCTTCCCCGCAGTCGAAGAGTATGTACTCCCCTTCCACTTCAACCAGTACGGCCGGCAGCCCCCTCTCGGCCGTGGGCAGGCCTGCAGCCGTGCCAAGGAACGTGATCTTCATCCTACGACCTCTCCGCCACTACTATAGACCTCGTCAGGGACTTATGAACCCTCATGTGGTGCTCCTCCTTTACATCGAATCCTGACCTTCCCGCAAGGAGGGAGGGCTTGAGCTCAATCGGCGCCGCGGTGCAGATGATCTTCCCTCTTTCCAGCAGACAGGACGCCTCCGAAAGAAAATCCGCCAGGATCTGCCTCACGTCACTCCCCATGGTGGAAGTTCCCCGTCCGTAGGGCGGGTCCGTGGCTATGCCGTCCGCCCTCTGCAGGGGGATCTGCCGGGCATCCCCATGGATGAACTCCGCCCCGATGCCGCAATGGGCGAGATTCCTCCTGGCCCCCCTCACCATGCTTGCATCCAGGTCCATCCCCACGGCCCTGATTCCCATCAGTCCCGCCTCGATCAGGAACCCCCCGGTGCCGCAGAAGGGGTCAAAAAATACATCCCCTCCCCTAACCCGGCTCAGGTTTACGAACGCCCTCCCCAGCTTGGGCTCCAGCACGCCCGGATGGAAAAATGGTCTGGACTTGGGCCTGCGTTTGGCAAAGGCGGTCCTGTCGGTGGCGAAATCCCGGGCGAAGAGGAAGAAACCGCCATCGGTTATGATCCCGCGCATCCAGACGTCCGGGTCCCGCAGGTCGACGGTGGAGTCTGTCTTCTCCCTTATGGCATGGCCAACCTCCCCCTGCAGCCTTTGGGTATCCAGCCCAGGGCAGTGCTCCTTGACCCTTGTCACCTTGACGCCAAAGCTCCTCCCTCTCAGGAACCCCCAGTCGGCGCCATCAACCAACGCCGAAATTGCCCTGTAGTCCAATGCTGAGGATAGCACATGCCCGCCCCCCTCCATGGTGAAGGCGGATCTGGCTTCCAGGGCTTGCCCATATCCCCTGCCCGCTTCAAGGAGAAGAAGCTGGTCGTGCTCTTCCAGCCCTCGATGGGGTATCCCCTCCGCCCCCAGGATGGCCAATGCTTCGGAGCGGGGCAGCGTAGGATGTTCTCCCGAGAGGAGAAGCGCAACCTTCCCCACGAAGGCCCCTTTCCTCAAGCTACCTGAACTCCCTTGCTATGAGGGGGGCTACGGAGATCCTGCTGACATCCCCCTCAATGGTATCGGTCCCAAGAATCTCGTCCACCCCCGATGCCTTCATCCTGTCGTAGGCGCCTGCCACAAGCAGCGGATGGGTGCAGACGGCTACAACCCTCTCGGCGCCTGCCTCCTTGACGAGCTTGGCAGCATTGGCTATGGTGCCTCCTGTGCTGATCAGGTCGTCCGTTATGACAACAGGTCTGCCCTTGGCCTCTATACGCTCTCCCCTAACGCTTATGGCTCCGGTTATCCTGTCTCTCGTCTTCTCGAAATGCCCATACTCGGCGCCAAGCAGATCCGCAACCCGCTTCGCGATGTTGATGGCTCCCTTGTCCGGGGAGAGGATGTAGGGCTCCATCAGCCCCATCCCCCTGAGGTGCGAGGCGATGGCCTCCGAGGCGTAGATGTTCTTCGCCTTAACTCTGAAGGCCTCCAGGGAAGATTCCTTGTGGAGGTCTATGGTGTAGAACTCATCGCAGCCGGCACCTTCGATGGTCCTGAAGAGGGCCCTGATGCTGACGGCCTCCCCTTCCCTGAACCTGGTGTCCTGCCTTGCATAGGCCATATAGGGCACGACCACCTTTATGGCAGCCGCTTCCAGGTCCCGCAGGGCGTCAATCAGGAGGAGGAGTTCAACCAGCCGCTTGTCCGGCTGTGGGTAGGTTGTCTGCACGAGGGTCACCGCCTCGCCCTTCACGCTTTCCGTGACCCTAACGTACGATTCACCATCTGGGAAGTTCTTATATTCGACAGGGACGACCTTGGCCCCCAGTATATCTGCCACACCCCTGCCAAGCCTTGGCGAGGAAGGCCCTGGAACAACTATCATTCCATAAAACCTCAAAAACTCTTATCACAGTCGTTTTCTTAAGAATTTATGGGTGACAGCCTCTGGAAGCCATGCTGTGGGAGCGGCTGCCCTCGGCAGCCGTGAAGTGCAACCTCTGCGGATGGAGGTGCGTGATCCAGTCCGGCAGGAAGGGAAGGTGCATGGTGCGGGAAAACAGGGGAGGGGTTCTCCACACCCTGGTCTATGGGAGAGCTGCGTCCTACGCCGTCGACCCCATCGAGAAGAAGCCCCTCTACCATTTCCACCCCGGCTCCACAGCCTTCTCCGTCGCCACTGTGGGCTGCAATTTCCGCTGCGTCTTTTGCGACAACTGGAGCATCAGCCAGGAAGCCGATATTGCTGGGGACGAGATGCCCCCCGAGCGCCTGGTCTCCATGGCAAAATCCATGGGCTGCAGGTCCATCAGCTACACCTACACCGAGCCCACCATCTTCTTCGAGTATGCCTATGACACCGCCAGGCTTGCCCACCGGGAGGGAATCCTAAACACATTTGTGACGAACGGCTACATGACGCCCGAGGCAGTAAAAACCATAAACGGCTACCTCGATGCAGCCACCGTGGATTTCAAGGGGAGCGGCAACCCAGAGTTCTATAGGCACTTCTGCGGCACCATTGACGTCGGACCGATCTACGAAGCCCTCCTTTCCATGAAGGAACAGGGAATCTTCATTGAGATAACTAACCTCATCGTCCCTGGCGCAGGTGACTCGGCCGACGCCTTTTCAAAGCTGGTAAGATGGGTCATTGAGAACCTTGGGGACGAGGTTCCCTTCCACATCCTCCGCTTCTTCAGCAGCTACAGGTACACGGGTCCCGACGACCTCTCCATGGGCCGCCTGGTGGAGCTGTGGAAGCAGGCAAGGGGTGCGGGCATGAGGCATGTCTACCTGGGGAACGTCCTGGACGGGCGCTACAGCAACACAATCTGCCCCCAATGCGGGAAAGTTGTGATCGATAGGGTTGGAATGGGCGTATCATCCATGCACCTCAATGGGAATCGCTGCGAATTCTGCGGTAAAAGGCTCAACCTTGTGGTCTGAAGGGGAGGTGATAAAGATCTGGGGAATCGCTAGACCTGACGCAACCGGGGCGCTGGAAAATCCAGCGGTTCTGCGCGCAATGCCCCGCTATGTGAAGGTTGTCAAGGGGCAGCTCCCCGCCAGGTATACCTTGGCAAGGTTGGCAGAGGCCTCATTTTCAGATGGGTTCTCCGATGAAGACCTCTTCCGGGAGCATGAGCGCGCCCTTGAGAAAGAACGTCGGGTGATGGAAGCCATGGATGAGAAGGAAACCCTGGCCGTCCCTCCAAAGCCCTGCCGCTCGCTGCTCCACCTGAAGATACTCTTGGGCAGCAGGATAATGAGGAAATGCTGCCTCTGCGAGAGGAGGTGCGGGGTTGACCGTGCCGGTGGCCGGCTTGGATATTGCCGGCTGGGTGATGGCATGCGCATCTCCTCATCCTTTGTCCACTTGGGGGAGGAGCCTGAGATAGTGCCCAGCTTCACGGTATGCGGCCTCTGAGCCGGCCGAATTAGCCTGGGCTGCAACCTCAGGTGCCTCCACTGCCAGAACTGGACCATCAGCCAGCAGCTCGACAGGGGAGAGGCCCTCTCCCCAGAAGAGGTGGCGGCGATGATCGACGCCGCCAGGAGAGAGGGCTGCAGGAACCAGAACTGGGTCGGGGGAGACCCGATACCCCATATCCCATTCTGGCTCAAGGTTCTCCTGCACGAGGTGGAGAGCACCCCTGTTTTCTTCAACACCAATGGCTACCACTCCCTCGAGGCGGCGACCCTCCTCAGGGGGGTTGTGGATGTCTACAAGATTGATTTCAAGTACGGGTCCGACCATTGCGCCGAGGCAACCTCCGATGCCTCCCGCTATTGGGATACCCTGACCCGCAATCTCCTCTTGGCAAAGGAGGACGCCGAACTCCTCGTCCGGATCCTGGTCCTCCCAGGGCATCTGGAGTGCTGCCTTCCACGCATTGTTGAATTCATTGCGAGAAGGCTGGGCAGGAATACCCGGGTCAACCTCATGAGGCAGTACACTCCGCACTGGAGGGCAAGGGAGTTACCGGGGCTGAACAGGAGGCTCACCCACCGCGAATGGCAGACGGCCATGAAGATCGCCCTGGATGCAGGATTGGAGAATGTCATAACCTGAACCCGTTGGGAACAGCCCCGCTGTTAGGTTTATTAATGGAAGGTTCTTGATTAGGGAATGAGGTTTGGCCATGAGTGCCTGTCCAGAATGCGGCGGAAATCTCAGGTTTGATCCAAACCATAAGAGGTATGTCTGCCTGAGCTGCGGACTGGCAGTTACCAGGGACGAGATCGACGACATCCGGCTGAAAATCTCGAAGAATGACCCGACTGAGGAAAAGGAGCGCCAGAAGAAGGACTACCTCAAATGGTGGTCCAACAAGAAGTAGGGCCTGGTGTTGACCATTCGGGCAGAGATCCTTACCTTAGGTCGGGAACTTCTCATAGGAAAGACGATAAACACCAACGCATCATGGATAGCCGGCCAGCTGACCTCCCTGGGCATCTCCGTGGAGAGGATAACCGTTGTCACGGATACCATCAACCAGATCTCGGGCGCAATCGCCGATTCCCTGCAGAGGCGTCCCGATGTCCTGCTGACCACCGGCGGCCTCGGTCCGACCTATGACGACCTCACTGCCGACGGCCTATCATCTGCCCTCCACCTCCCTAAGGAAACCAACAGGGTGGCCTTGGAGCAGGTGGCGGCAAGATATCGGTCCATCGGCCTGGAGATGACCCCTGCAAGGGCCAAGATGGCCATGATGCCCCCCGGCTCCACACCGATCCCGAACGAAACGGGCACCGCCCCGGGGATATTCATGGAGTCAGCGGGGGCAATGATTTTCTGCCTGCCCGGCGTCCCCGGAGAGATGACCCGCATGTTCGACTCATGGGTATCAAGGGTGCTGAGGGAGAGGGCGGGGCCTGCCTCATTTCTCGAGACGACCCTGCTGGTGGAGGGGATGCCTGAGTCCTCTCTTGCTCCGCTGATCGATGAATGGGGCCCCAGGGGAAGGGGGGTCTACCTCAAATCGCACCCTTCCGGAGGCGAGGGGAAGCCAACGATCCTCGTCCACCTCTCCATTGCTGGCAAGGACAGGGCTGCCATGTCCAGGCAATTGAGCTCCGCCAGAAGCTCTTTCGCAGCCCTTGTAAGGCGCCACAGAGGGCGCATAGGAAGGGGATGACCATGTACTTCACCTATCTGATGGGAACGGCAGGGTCCGGCAAGTCCACCCTGGCGCTCTCCCTTGCCGAGAGGTTGAGGGCTTCGGAGGTCGAGGTTGCAATGCTCAACCTAGACCCGGGCGTGCAGTGGCTCCCCTATGCCCCCGACGTGGACATAAGGGACTATGTTGACTATGCGAAGCTTGTCCAGGAGTTCAGGCTCGGCCCCAATGGCGCGCTGGTGGCCAGCGTCGATGCTGCCGTGAACCATGTCGACTCCATGAGGGACGAACTCGAAAAGCTGCGCCCCGACGCGGTCATCGTTGACACGCCGGGGCAGATGGAGCTCTTCGCCTACAGGAGTTCGGGAACCTACCTCACCAACGCCCTTTCGGGCAGTGACAAGTCCCTCGTCTTCCTGGCCGACTCGCTCTTTTTAAACAAGGCCTCTGATTTCGTATCCATACTCCTCCTTTCCTACTCCATAGCCATGCGGTTCAGGGCCCCCCAGGTGAACTGCGTCTCCAAGGTCGACCTGCTGCCAAAGGAGATCTACGATCGGGCAATTTTGTGGACCAGTGACCCAGAGACCCTCAGGGAAGCCTTCCTCGACGAAAAAACCGACTCCGCCAACGAAATGTCACAGCGCATGTTGGACAGCCTTCTGGATGTGGGCGCCCTCGGAGAGTTTATATTTACGTCCTCGAATACTGGAGAGGGACTGGACAGCTTGCATGCCCAGTTGCAGCGCATACACACAAGCAGTGAAGATCCGTAACTTTCAATGGTGATAGATTGATGGAAGATACGCATCCAAACCTTGGCAATGCAACGCGTAGTATGAGGAACCTTCAAGAGCAGATTGACATTAACTACCAAAAATTGGACAGGCTGAGGAAGAGAAAATCTGAAATCCTGACGCGGCTCGAAGAAATCCGCAAGTCGATTGAGACCAACAGGGCCGCCAGGGACGAGAAGAACAAACTCATTGCGGAGAAGAAGGCCCTTAGGGACCGCCTCCATGCAGAGAGGGCCGAGATCTCCGAGAAGATAAAGGAGCTCCTGGAAAAGAGAAGAACAATCCTCTCCAACGTGGACTACCACGAGGACGAGCTGATGGTGCAGCTGAAGGAGATCAGCTGGCGCTACCAGACGACTACCCTTTCCCTGGATGAGGACCGGAGGGCGGTCCAGAAGATATCGGAGCTGGAGAGGCGGCTTGTCTACTTCAAGAAGGTGAAGGATGTCGACCAGGAGATAGGCCGCAAGCGAGCTAGGTTTGACGATCTGAGGAACCAGGCAAATGCCACCCACAACGAGGTCATTGCCCTGGCGGACGAGTCCAAGGGCTACCACGAATCCCTGATAAAGGGCTATGAGGAGAGGTCGGCCCTGGTCTCCGAGCTCGATGCTAGCAGGAAGGTCATGCAGGGGCTGAGGGAGGAGATCGACAAGGCCAAGGACGAGCTCTTTGTGGCCAACGCCCAGTTCAAGGTGGCCAAGAACCAAATGGAGCAGCAGAAGGCCGAACAGCTGGCGGAGCAGGCAAAGCTGATCATGAGCAAGAAATCGGAGCTGGCTGAGAAGGCGAACGTCAAGCTCAAGAACGGCGGAAGGGTGACCTTCGAGGAATTCGCGGCGATGGTCGAGACTTCCGGCGTCCCCGGCTCCAACGCTATTTAAACCTTGCCTTTTTTGGCAGCAATATTTTAAACCTATATAATATATCTTTTATCCGTGCAGCCGATGAGCAAGCCCACAAAGAAAATCCTGGTCCTCAATGTTGACAAGGATAACGACCTAGGCAGGGCTACCGGCCTCTCCACCCCCATCATTGGCCGGGACCGCGTCGCATCGGCCGCAAACCTCTTCGCCACCAGGAGTCCCGAGGACTCGGACGCCAATGCGGTCTTTGCCGCCATGAATACCTATGACTCGCTCCAGGATCAGGGCTTTAGCTGCGAAGTGGCGCTCATCGCCGGTAAGGAGGAGGGCGGCTTCGAATCCGATCTGAAGATCACATCGGACCTCGATTCTATCCTTTCCCAGTTCAGGGCGGACGGAGTCATTTTCGTCAGCGACGGGGCATCCGACGAGCAAGTGATTCCCACCATCGTCTCAAAGGTGCCAATCATCTCAGTCAGGAGGGTTTTTGTCCAACAGGAGAAGAGCGTGGAGGAGACCTACGTCCTTCTGGCGCGGTACTTCAAGAAGCTTGGGGAGCCCCAGTACGCCCGGCTGGCCCTGGGCGTCCCCGGGCTTATGATCTTTGCAACTATTGTCCTCTACTACTACGACCTCCTCAACTACGCAATCCTGGCACTGGGGATCATCATCGGAGCCGTCCTCATAGTGAAAGGGTTCTCCATGGACCGTTTCGTGAGGGACGCCTGGGAGTCGTCTCCCATCAAGCTCATCTCAGCCATTATCGCGGCCCTCATCTGCTCCGTCTCCCTCTACCGGGGTATCGGCATAGCCCTGGAGCTGGCCCCTCCGGCAGTGAGCAGCGCAAGGTTCCTGAGCGTTATGCTGGTCAACACCATAGATCTCTTCTCGCTGGGTATCGCAGTGTATATCATGGGCAGCCTTGTGGTTAAGTACCTCGACGATTCCCCTCGGCTCTGGCACGAAATCGTGGGCGTGGTCGCCTTGATTTTCATAAGGCAAATGGTGATAGACGTGGCGCCGATCATTGAAGACCCCCAGGGCAATATACTACCCTTCCTCTTTACGGCAGGTCTAGGGGTAATTGTCTGCGCCATCCTCGTTGTGATCTTCACCATCACCCCAAGGGTACGGAAGAGGGTGACGGGCCGGGCCAGCGGGAAACCGGCATTAGAGAACCGCCTCTAGCGTTCTCCATCATTTTCCATAGTTCCTCTTCCTTCTCTGGTATGTTCTCAGTGCCCTGAGGAGGTCGATTCTTCGCATCTCGGGCCAATAGACATCGATGAAGCAGAACTCGGAGTAGGCGCTCTGCCAGAGGAGGAACCCGCTCAGCCTCTCTTCCCCAGATGTTCTGATGACGAGGTCGGGGTCGGGCTCACCCGCCGTGTAGAGGTGCTTTGAAAAAGTCTCCTCACTGATGTCCTCGAGCCTGAGCTTGCCATCGAGGACTTCCCTGACAACCTTCTTGGCGGCATCGAGGATCTCGGCCCTTCCGCCATAGGCGACTGCCACATATATGGTGTTGGCATCGTACCCCTTGGTGGCTTCCTCTGCCTTCTCGATCGTCTTCCTGAGGTCCTCGCTGAGAAGTTCAAGCCTGCCGATGGCCTTGACCTGGACCCGGTGGCTGTGAATTTCCTGGTCACCAAGCACCTCCGTGAACCCCTTTGAGAGCAGGGTCATCAGCTCACCCACCTCTTTGGGGTTCCTCTGCAGATTCTCCACCGAAAGGGCGTATACCGTCACAACGTGTATGCCGAGCTGCCAGCACCACCTGAGGACACTCTTGAGTTTCTCGAAGCCATACCTGTGGCCCATATTCACATCGAAGCCCATATCCTTGGCCCACCGCCGGTTTCCGTCCAGGATGAGCCCGACATGGGCTGGCATTCTCCCCTTCCGCACCTGATCCTCGAGCCGCCCCTCATAGTAGCTGTAGATGGGCTTGCTGAGCTCGGTTTTTATCGCCGTGATGATTCCGGGAACCATCTGGCATCACCCGCTCCACGCCTTTTCACACTGTTCAGGAAGATAACGGTAACTTCCATGTCAAAATACCAGCATGTCCTTTGTAAAGGATGTCAGGTTTTCAGCCCCGTTACCTTTGATAAGCACCATGTCCTCTATCCTTATCCCAAATTTCTTGGGGAGATAGACGCCCGGCTCAGCCGTCACAACATTTCCCGGGGCAAGAGGGTCTTCGCCGCGCGGCCCTGCGTTTGGGCCCTCATGGACTGCTATCCCAACCCCATGGCCAAGGCCATGCGAGAAGTATTGCCCGTACCCCCTCTTCTCCAGCACCGCCCTTGCCACAGCGTCGAGCCCTTTGCCCTTGATGCCCGGCTTGGCGGAGCCGATGGCGGCCTCCTGCGCCTCCTTCACGGCCTGATAGACATCCACGGCCACCTCCGAAGGCTTTCCAAAGAAGACTGTCCTGGTCATGTCCGAGCAGTAGCCGCTAACCTTGGAACCAATGTCGATGACCACAGGGTCCCCACCGCCCACCTTCCTTTGGGACGGTATGCCATGGGGGTATACCCCCCTCTTCCCCGAGGCGACTAGGCTGTCGAAGGCATAGACCTCCGCTCCCTGCCTCCTCATGTTATACTCTATCTCTGCCGCTATCTCGAGTTCGGTCATGCCTTCCTTGAACTCCTTCATCGCCCGCTCCAGCGCCCTCTCGGTGGCCCTCTGGGAATCCACAATCCTCGCCACCTCCCCCTTCTCCTTTACCTCCCTGAGCTTCTCTATGGCTCCGCCCAGCGGCTTCAGCCTGAAGCCCTTGGAAAGTGTCTCCTGGAGGCTGATGGACACGAACCCCTCCTCATAGCCCAGGACCTTGCCGGCGAATTTCCTGAGGCGATCGGACGGCCTCTCGAGGAAATCGGTCTTCACAACCTCGGCCCCAGCCGACTTGTCCATGGCCTCCTCATAGTCGATGTCGCTCACGATGAGAAAATCCTTACCGTCCTTTCCGAGGTAGAGTATCTTCCCGATGCTGCCATGGACAAAAGGCGACCCAGTCAGGTAGAAAATGTTCTCTGGGCTTAGGACAATGGCGCCATCCATCCCCTCGGACTCCATAACCGCGCTGAGGGCCTTCTTCCTTCTCTCGTAATCCATCATTTCTGCACCAACACAGCATACACTTATTTCAGCGGGTAATAATAAAATAGCGAGTGTTGTCCATGAGGATAGCTGTCGGTTCATCCAATCCGGTTAAGGCGAAGGCTGTCGAGAGGGTCTTCTCCAAGTTCTATGAGGTCTCCGTGGTTACGGTGCCAGTCTCCAGCGGTGTCCCGCCACAGCCAGTCGGTCTGGAGGTGACGATCCGGGGGGCGGTCTCAAGGGCAAGGGGCGCTCTGGCGGCCTCAGAGGGCGCGGAGCTGGGGGTCGGCATAGAGGCGGGGCTCATCCAGGTGCCCGGCACCATCTCCGGCTACATGGACCAGCAGTTCGCCGCGATAGTCGACCGGAGGGGAAGGGTGACCCTGGGAGGAGGGCCCTCCTTTGAATACCCGTCGGCAATCGTAGCCAAGGTGCTGGGGGAGGGGGTTGAAGTGGGCGATGCGATGGACCGGCTGACCGGCATCCATGAGCTCGGCCAGAAGCAGGGCGCCATAGGCTACTTCTCGAAGGGCCATCTGGACAGGACAGCCCTCTCGGAGCAGGCAGTTCTGATGGCACTGCTGCCAAGGGTCAACGAGGGCCTCTACTTTGGATGACAAGCTCCATCCCGTTTAAATACCAATTGACCCAATTCAATGGTTGAGGCTATGGACTATGCAGAAGGGCTCATGCACCTACTTCGACGAGCCGGGCCCGCAGAATACCCAAAATGTTATCGATGCGGTGGTTGAGCGGCTCGCCCAGCCCGGGCCTCCCTGCGAGTCAGTGGTGGTGGGAAGCACATCTGGGCTTACCGCGTTAAAGTTTGCCAGGGCCGTCACGAACGCAAAGGTAGTCTGTGTCTCGGAACCTCCATCCTATGCGGAAGTGGAGGGGAGGTGGCCCACGCTCCAGGACCGGTACGATAAGGAGCTGAAGCGGCTAAGGGCTGAGGTCGTTAACACAGCCCCCTACGTCTTCCACAGCTATGTGGGTGGTGAGGACACAGAGACCCATGTCCCTGAGCGCATTTTGAGAGAGTTCCTCATCTCCGCCTTTGGAAACGGCTTCAAGGTGGCCGTGGAGTCAATCCTCATGGCCACGTCCGTGGGCGCGGTGAAACCCTACAGGGCCGTCATCGGGGTTGGCGGTTTCCATCGGGGGGCCGATACGGCTATCGTGGCCAGGACCACCTTTCCGAACAGGCTCCTCTCTTTTGACCCTGAGAAATCCTTCAACCTGATGGAAATTATAGCCATTCCTAGGAAAAAATCAACAGATCCTCGGCGTAGGCTCGCCTAGGGGCGGATTCACAACCCGTTTTCCGCCCACCGACGTCTCCATGATCACATAGCCCGGATTGATCTCCCTCACCTCCCCCACCACCGCCGCATCCCTGCCTTCGGGGGTTGACCTTATCGCCCGGAGCACAGCCTCCGCATCCACCCTCCTGACCCCCAGCGCTGCCCTTCCTTCGCATGTGAGTTCCATCGGGTCGAGGCCTAGCATCTCACAGGCCCCCCTCACCTCCTCCCTCACGGGCACCGCCTCCTCCCGAAGCCAGATGCTCACCTTGGACTGCCCCGCCATCTCGTTGAGCGCCATGGCCAGCCCTCCCCTGGTCGGGTCCTTTGCCGCTGTGATCTCGCCCGCCCCCAGCCCGCTCTTCATGAGTCCCCAGAGGGGAGCCACATCGGATACCAGGGATGTGGCGAAGGATATGCCCTCCCTGAGGGAGGAGATCACTATGCCGTGGTCCCCTATGGGGCCGGTCACAATGATCCTGTCCCCGGGGCGCAGCCCCGAATCCAGCACGGGCTTTCTCCCCCTGGTGGTCCCCAACCCGGTTGTGGAGATGATGAGCCCGTCGAGCTTGGACTTTGGCATCACCTTGAAATCTCCGTGGACCAGTGACATGCCCACTGAATTGAGCGTCTCATTCATTGACTTGACTATCCTCCGTAGCGTCTCGGTGGGGAACCCCTCCTCGACCACCATGGTATCCGTCAGCGCAATCGGCTCGGCCCCCATCATCGCAAGGTCATTGACAGCTCCGCAGACCGAGAGCTTGCCGATGTCCCCCCCGGGGAAGAAGAGCGGATCCACCGTATGGGCATCGGAGGAGACTACCAGATCCCCCTGACCCAGTGGCAGAGTTGCCCCGTCGTCGAACTCATCGAGCCCGGCCCCACTGCCAGCCTTCCTCCTGTCAATATTGGCGATTATCACCGACCTTATCAGGTCGTTCATCAACGTGCCACCGGCGCCGTGGCTCAGCTGGACGCTGTCTGTCATAGGGAACCACCACAAATTCTGCTACAACATCAACTTACGGCTTCCATTCTCTCAAAAACCTTATATCTGTATTTATTTTAGGTAGGGTGCTACGCGAGGTCTGACGATGAGCTACTTCCAGGGTCGCGACAAGAAGAAGCCTACGGGTGGTAGGCTCCATACCCGCAGAGAGAAGAAACGCTTCGAGCTTGGCTCTCCACCCACCGAGACCGCACTGGGGATCAAGGCGGACGCCAAGAAGGTCACAAGGGTTTCTGGCGGCAACAGCAAGATCCGGCTCGACGAGGCTGCCTTTGTCAATGTCACGAACCCGAAGGACAACTCGTCCAAGAAGGTGAAGCTGCTCAAGGTTAAGAACAACCCCTCCAACGTGGACTATGCGAGGAGAGGTGTCATCACCAAGGGCGCGGTGGTTGAGACTGAGCTCGGCGATGCCCGCGTAACTTCCAGACCCGGCCAAAATGGCATGCTCAACGCAATTCTGGTCAAGTAGCGCTTCCGGCGGAAGGCCAGCCCCCTATTTTGTCCCCCTTATCCGGATCAGCGTCAGCTCCCTGCCCTTGTCTATTTCAACTTCCTCACTGTTGCAGCGGGGGCACCTCAGCTCGAAATTGGCAAGGGATTTGACCAGCTTCAGGGCGCTGACCCTGCCGCAGTTCCTGCATTTCAGGGCCACTCTCCTCCTCCTTATGTGGATCCTGGCTCCCTCGACGACCGTCCCCTTGCTGACCATGGTGAGGCAGTACCTCAGCTGCCAAGGTTCGATGTGGGTCATGTCACCTACCTCAAGTTTGTACTCGCACACCTTGGCCAAGCCATTTTCCCCTGCCACCTTCTGGATATATTCAACAACGCTGGTTGCAAGGGAAAGCTCGTGCATCCTTACCAACAGCCATGTTAAGAAATTTAAGCACCCTAATAATAGTTACCTAGGGCGATCCAACCTTGGGGAGAAAGGACGGACTCATTGCCATATGGCCTGCCTACTTCGACATGGACAGGAGCAGGGCCGGAGGGAGGGCAGTCCCCAAGCGCCTTGCTGTCGAGTCCCCGACGGCTGAGGAGATCTACGAGGTCTGCTGCGAGCTGAAGAAGTCGCCGGTACTTGAGGAGAAGAAGAGGATGCCCGCCGCCTCAGGGGGTAAGCCGGGGCGCGTCCTCATAAAGAATGATGGGCCCAAGCAGAAGGCCCTCAAGGAGATTGCAGCCTCCCTCCAAAGGAAGAGATCTGCCGCCCCCCGAAAGGAAACCCGTTAACCGAATTTATCAACCAGTTATTATAAAAGGAAAGAATATAATTACCGCTTGCACTCAGTATAATGGTTTCCATTTTGGAGATGGTTCTTTGAAATTTCTGGGGAAGACCCTGCATATTTCTAAAAGTGGTCTTCTCACCGTAAAAACAGACAACCTGCCCAAGATAGGCTCGCAGGCCTTCTATCGCGGAAGGATGCACTTGGGCACGATAATCGATGTTTTCGGTCCGGTTTCGTCCCCCTATGCCTCGGTCAAGCTGAGGCACGGCATCGACATGAACCAGCTCCACGATGCCGAAATCTGGTGGGAGGAAGCGAGGCCAATGCGGGGAAGGGGCTACCATGCAAAGAGACCTTACTGAGTCGCATGAGCGGCTGGACGACATCTGCCCTGAGTGTGGCGGCAGATCCCTCGTGAGGGACTATGAGAGGGCAGAGGTGACCTGCACGGGGTGCGGCCTCGTCATCCGCGACAAGCTCCTCGACCCCGGGCCTGAGTGGAGGGCCTTCGACAACGACCAGAGGGACAAGAGGTCGAGGGCAGGGGCTCCAGTCACCCTCACAATCCACGACAAGGGCCTCTCCACCATGATCGACTGGAGGGACAAGGACAGCTACGGCAAGTCCCTCACCTCCAAGAAGAGGGCACAGATCTACCGCCTCCGCAAATGGCAGAGGCGGATTAGGGTATCCGACGCCTCGGAGAGGAATCTGGCCTTTGCCCTTTCGGAGCTGGAGCGCATGGCCTCCCAGCTCGGCCTTTCCAGGAACATCCGGGAAGCCTCGGCCCTCCTCTACAGGAAGGCCGTGGAGAGCCAGCTTATACGGGGCAGGTCCATCGAGAGCATGACCGGAGCCGCCCTCTATGCCGCCTGCAGGAAGTACAATGTCCCCCTGACACTGGACGAGGTGGCCGGGGTCTCTCGGGCCAACAAGAAGGAGATCGCAAGGTCATACCGCTTCATATCCAGCGAACTGACCATCAAGGTCTCCCCCACGGACCCGGTGAACTATGTGCCCCGCCTCATATCCAAGCTCGACCTCGACGGCACCGTCCAGCGCAAGTCCATAGAGGTGATCAAATTCGCCAGTAGCGAGGGCCTCACATCAGGCCGTGGACCGACGGGTGTGGCGGCGGCTGCCGTATACATTGCGAGCGTCCTGCTGGAGCGCAAGAGGACGCAGAGGGACATCGCCAATGCCGCAGGAGTAACGGAAGTCACGGTCAGGAACCGCTACAAGGAGCTCCTTGAGAAGCTGGACTTGGAGATATATTTATAGACGATACGCCATTTTCCTAATAGAGAGTGCCCGGTCTTTGCCAGAGTCACTTGAGGACAGAATACTGTCCATCCTCCAGAGTTCTGAAAACCTCACAACGACCCAGAGCGGGCTGGCAAAGACGCTCCAGATGACAAGCAGGGACATCTCCCGGATCGTCATAAAGCTCGAGCGGAGGGGGGTGGTCAAGAGGCTTCGGGTCAAGGACGGGGGGAGGAGCTCCTACAAGGTGAAGCTCCTCAAGAGGACCCCCAAGATAGACCTGAACGATGTTGCATGGTGCGCCTGCTTCACCTGCCCCGACCTGGAGAAGTGTGGCAGGGGGCAGCCGATCTCGCCTGAGACCTGCAACAAGCTCACCACATCCCTCAAGGCCGAGAACAGCAAGCTCGAGATCCTGGGGGGGAAAAGGCCTGCCTAGCAAGCGGGAGGTCCTGGGCGATTTCTACTACAGGCAGGCGAAGAGGGAGGGCTACCGCTCCCGTTCGGCCCTCAAGCTCAAGGAGATAGCCAGGGGCCAGGGCATACTGAAACCCGGGGAGCGGGTCGCCGACCTTGGGGCAGCTCCTGGTGGGTGGCTGCAGGTGGAGAGGGAGCTCGTTGGCCCCAATGGCCTCATCGTTGGCATCGACCTCTCCCCAATACGCCCCCTCCCCTATGACAACGTGAAGGTCCTCCAGGGCGACATCACCGACCCGAAGGCCCTGGAGGCACTCCTTGCCCTGACAGGAGGGCCTGTGGATACCCTCGTCTCGGATCTCGCCCCCAAATTTACAGGCATACACGACCTTGACCATGGCCGGCAGATTGACCTGGCCAGGACCGCCCTGGGGGCAGCGCCAACGATCCTCAGGAGGGGCGGCTCCATGGTTGCCAAGGTTCTGATGGGCGGAGAGTTTGATGCCTTCCTGGGGGAGATCAGGCGGAGATTCACCCAGGTGCGGATCATCAAACCAAAGGCATCGCGGGAAAGCAGCACCGAGATATATGTTGTCTGCCGCGGATTCTTGGGATGACCTCGGGCTTTATTAACAGGCTTCCTCGATAGGAGATGGTAGGTGTTGGTTATGAAGTGTTATATTGTTGACAGCTTCATGGGTTTCTATGCCTATGGCGAGGACCTGAAGCTCATCAGCGCCAAGACCTTCGAGGACGCGGCAGAGGCGGCCACCCAGATAGCTGAGCTGGAGAGATCCGGTACCTGCCCGCTCCTGGAGGCCTTCATCGGAGACCTCACAAAGATGGGCTACGACAGCTTCGTCTGCGAAGACGAGCTGGAGGCAAAATCGATTAAGGTCAAGTTTGGAGTGGAGGCTTCGGTGACGGCCCCCAGCCCGGGGGGCAAGGTCTTCAGGTCATCCCTGGCTTCCTCGGCAACTTCCATGGGCGTACCGGCAAGGAAGGCCGAGGCGCAGCTCAAGGAGACCTCCGAATCCATACTGAGGATGAAGGTGAGGACCGCCTCAGAAAAGAGGGACAGGCTTGTGGCGCAGGCCGTGACTGCCATGGACGAGATAGACAAGAATGTCAACATCAGTGTTTCCAGGGTGAGGGAGTGGTACGGCCTCCATTTTCCTGAGCTTGATGCCCTGGTACCAGACCACCGGCAGTACATGCAGCTGGTGGTCCAGTTTGGCAACAGGTCCCACATGGACGAGAAGCGGGCCAACAGGATTGTCCAGTCTGAGAGCAAGGCGAGGGCCATCGTCGAGACCGCCAAGAAATCCATGGGCGCCGAAATTGGCGGCGTGGACCTAACCCAGGTCAAGTCCCTGGCCGAGAGCCAGCTCTCCCTCTACACCTACAGGGACGAGCTCGAGAAGTACATCGACGATACCATGAAGGACGTAGCGCCAAACCTCCGGGAGCTCATAGGCGCAGGGCTGGGTGGAAGGCTGATCGCCCTAACCGGGAGCTTGGAGTCCCTGGCGAAGAAGCCCGCCAGCACCGTACAGGTCATCGGTGCAGAGAAGGCTCTCTTCAGGTCGCTAAAAACCGGCGCCCGCCCGCCCAAGCACGGCATCATATTCCAGCACCAGGACATTCACACCGCCCCTAGATGGCAGAGGGGCAAGATAGCACGGGCGCTGGCAGGCAAGATCTCCATCGCTGCCAGGGTCGACTCTTTCGGTGGCGAGTTCGTCGCAACCTCCCTCAAGGAAAGCTTTGAGAAGAGGGTTGCAGACATCCGGAAGAAGTATGCAAAACCACCCGAACGCGAAAGGGTGCCGCCACGGGACTTCCGAAGGGGAAGGCCGGGAGGCCGGGACTTCCGGAGGGACCGCTTCGGCAAGAGGGACAGGTGGGACCGCGATCGCAACCGGAACCAGAATTGGAGGAGGGACAACAAATGGCGACGCTGAAGGCTCATCCAAAATTCGAGGGAGTATTCTATATCGAGGACAACGAGGGCACGAGGTTGGCCACCGAGAACCTGGTCCCCGGGGTCAAGGTCTACGGTGAGGACCTCTACAAATTCAAGAAGACCGAATACAGGGCATGGAATAGCTTCCGCAGCAAACTGGCTGCCGCCATCGAGAAGGGCATCGCCGAGGTGCCCGTGGCCTTGGGAAAGAGGGTCTTATACCTGGGTGCCGCCAGCGGCACGACACCAAGCCATGTCTCTGACATCGTTGGCACAAGCGGGCGCGTCTTCTGCATAGAGTTCGCGCCAAGGGTGATCCGTGAGCTTGTGGAAGTGACTGCCCCCAGAAGGAACATGATACCCATAATGGGGGACGCGCGAACCCCCTCGGCCTACCGCTTCTTCGTTGAGGCCGCAGACGTCATCTACTGCGACGTCGCCCAGCCGGAGCAGGCAAAGCTCCTTGCTGACAATGCCGACATGTACCTCAAACCAAAGGGCCACGTCATGATAGCCATCAAGGCAAGGTCCGTTGACGTTACAAAGGACCCGATGGAAGTCTTCAGGCATGAGATCTCTATCCTCGAGGGCAGGGGATTCAAGGTTGTGGACGTGAAGAACCTCGAGCCCTTCGACAAGGACCATGCCATGGTAGTGGCCAGGCTGGGCTAGCCCAATGGAGAGCGACGGGGAGAGCATAGGGAAGACCTTCTGGGAAGTGGAGCTGAGGAGGCTCAACGAGGGGCTTCCACGGGCACGCCGGCCGCTCTCCGACCTCCTCAAGGAGGACTCCCCCGCCTACAAAAACGCCAGCGGCGAATCGGTCCGCCTGGACCGGGAAGAGATCGAGGAGTTCTCAAAGCTCGTCCCGCCCAATAGGAAAGGCGAGGTGCGTCTCCCACTCATCATCATGAAGGAGGCCTCCCTCAAGCGCGGCACCTACCGCATCGAGGGGAATGCCGAAGAGACGAAGGCCGTGGGTGCAGCCCTGAGGAAAGCCAAGGAGGGCCAGTTCCTCTTCCGGCCAGAGGTGATGGAGCTGTGCTCGCGTTTCCCGTCACTGATCACCTTCGGATACATCCTCTGAACTCTTCAAAAGGGTTTATATCTAAACCCCACAAACCTTAACTTGGAATCCAGATGATGGGCAGTTCCAAGGATACCCTCATTGAGATACTCCAAATACTACACCGGGCAGGCTTCTCCATTTCCGAGGTCGACTCGGAGCAGTGCTGCCTGCAGCTCGTGGCAAAGAAGGGTGACGTCAAGCTAATTATCAATACCCTAGAGAACATCGATACCGAGAGGAGGGATGCGGCCGAGGAGCTGAAGTCCTTGGCAGCTGCCACATCCTCATCGCCGCTGATAATCGGCTCCAGGGTCCAGTCCGGGAGGCTGGAGGAGGGGGCCCTCTACGAGAGGTATGGCGTCAACGTCGTCAGCCCGGAGACCTTCAAGAACGCCACCCTCAAGGGCAGGCTTCCCTTCGTCCAGTCCAAGAGGGGCGGGCTCTACTTTCGGATCAACGGGAAGGTACTGAAGAAACTAAGGGAAGGACACAATATGTCCCTCGGGGACCTGGCGAAGAAGATCGGCGTTAGCCGCAAGGCTGTTTACGAATACGAGAGCGGCGGGATGGGCGCAACTCTGGAGACTGTGGCCAGGATCGAGGAGGCCTTCAACGTCGGCCTCACCGAAGGGATCGACATTTTTGACTGGCAGTGCACAGGGGAGCCGGAGGCCAAGGCCCCATCGGATCCACAGGCCAGGCAGCTCCATTGGAAACTGAAGGAGATCGGATGCAGGGCCATGGGCTTTGACTACGCTCCCATCGACGTGCATGCCAGAACCGTCGGCGTCAGCTTCCTCACCCACGAGAAGGGTCAGGCCAAGGACCTGAACTCGAGGGTCGAGAAGGCCCTCGAGCTTGCGAAGCTCTTGGACATGGTTCCTGTGCTGGTTACCAGCGACCGGAAACCCGACGGAGCTGACATCTATATTCTGCGGCCCGAGGAGATCAAGCAGCTAAAGTCGGTCAAGGATCTCGAGCGCATGTTGGGGATCGAGGACAGGGGTTATTCCAAGGACCGCCTTGAGAAGGGCAGCCCCATCTGAATTCCGACCAACGACTGCACCGTCTTCCAGCTCTTCCTCACAATGGGCGGGAGCGAGCCCTCCCTGCCGTACCACTCCCTTATGAATGACCTTGTCCTGGGGTCGCTGGGGTAACCCGACCCGAAGTTCCCGTATTCCCTCCTCAGCGTTTCCACCAAGCGGTCCCTCGCCACCTTGGCAATGATGGAGGCGGCAGCCACGGCGGGGAACCGATCCTCCGCATGGTGGACCGAATCTATCTCCACTGCGTCATCCATCTCCGACAGTATCATGGACCTGAAACGCTCGCAGACAACATCCACACTGCCCACCTGGGCCATGTCCGGCCTCAACGCGCTCAGTATCTTAGCCATCGCAGTGGCCTCGATCCTGTTGAGGCTCTCCCCCCTCCGCCTTTGGTCAATCTGATGGGCCTGTATGACCTCCACATGCTGGAGGTCGACTAGTCCTGGGATCTCCCCAGCAAGGCGCTCCCTCTTCTTTGGGCTGAGCCTCTTGGAATCCCTGACGCCGAGGGCAAGGAGTTCGCCGAGTAGATCTTCCCGGACCCGCACTCCCGCGATTACCAGGGGCCCTATGACCGGCCCCCTCCCCGCCTCATCGATGCCTGCTATCAGCCGCATAAGTTTCCCTGAATTTTGGCTAGATATTTTTTATTATTGTACCAGTGATCAATATTGGCACTCCAACCATGAGCATCCCCAAATTAACTAGAAAATTGCTAATAAAATTAGCTAAATACATGCCAAATATAAGGGCTAGGCCACCTAATGCTATATTCAATCCGCCTGCTTCCTGCAATGCCCCACCAATCTTGGTATAATCACCCAATGCAACCCCACCAAAGGCGCTGTTTCTAAATAACATACTGTGATGGTTCTGCTGTATAACTGTTAGTAGCCTCATTCTCTTTGAGTTGTTTAAACCTGCGCCATCGAGTTTTGGTAAAAAGGGGCGGCCTTCTTTGGAAAAGCCAGCTACCATCTAACATTTATATGCCATCTCTAGGCTTTTAAAAGGCAGTGGATGGTCAGGAGGGGGGTGTATTGGAGCTCCGACGGGTCAGGGAAGGCGATACCGATCTGCTGACTCCAGACCCTTCGGCCTATATGGCCCGAGGGAGGTTCGAGCCCTCCCTAGCCCCAGTCTTCTACAACCCCCGAATGGAGTTCAGCAGAGACCTGGCCGTGCTCTTCCTCCGGGTCTTCACGGGCATGAGGGAAAAGCCGCTGGAGGTATGCGATCCGCTGGCAGGATCAGGGGCCCGTGGTATTCGCTATGTAAAAGAGGTCCCTTGCATCTCATCGGTTGTATTCTCCGATCTGAACGAGGATGCCATCCCCCTCATCAAGGAGAATGCGAAGATAAACAGCGTGGAGGGGAAGGTCACCGTTGCCTGCAGGGACGCCAACCTCCTGCTCAGCGAGCATGTCGAGCCTGGGAGGAGGTTCGATTACGTTGATGTTGACCCTTTCGGCACGCCTTCCACCTTTGTCGACTCGGCCATAAGGGCAACGAAGAACGGCGGCATCATCGCCCTCACAGCCACAGACACAGCCCCCCTCTGCGGCATTTACCCCCGGGCCTGCGTCAGGAAATACGGAGGGCTGCCGCTGAGGGGTGAGTTCTGCCACGAAACGGGCCTCAGGCTCATGATCGGCGACGCCGTTACAGAAGCCCTCAAGCACGACTTCGGGACCAAAGTCCTCCTATCCTACAGCGCTGACCACTACTTCAGGGCCTACCTCCAGCTCTCTCTGGGCGCAAAGAAGGGCGACGAATCGGCGGCAAAAATGGGCTACATCCTCCACTGCCCGTCCTGCGGCTGGAGATCCCCCGCCGGGCTGGGGGACGCTCTGCTGTGCTCATGCCCCAGCTGCAGCGGTCCCCTGAGGAGGGGCGGACCGCTATGGCTGGGTGAGCTGGGCGACGGGGCATTCCTTTCCGCCCTCGCCTCCTGCGACAGCTCAGGGATGGGTACCCGAAAGAGGATTGCCAAATTCCTCCTCCTGCTGCTGGGGGAGTTGGGGCTTCCCCCCACCTACTACCTCATCGACGAGATCTGCAGCAGGATCCGGCGGGACGTGCCGCAGCTCGCGATGGTCATCGACTCCCTCAAGGAATGCGGCTACAGGGCAGCGCCGACCCACTTCCACCCAAAGGCCGTGAAGACAGACGCTCCTTTGCAGGACCTGACCAAGACCGTTGGGGGGATCCGGGGTGGGAAAGCCAGCCGGTGAGGCCAACGCAAAGCTTTTTATCCCACATCGCAATGGTTAACCCGAGTGGATGATCTATGCCATCACACGGCTCTTTGACAAAGGCTGGAAAGGTGAGGTCCCAGACCCCAAAGGTCCCTGCAAAGGAGAGGGTCGGGCTAACGCCGCTCCATCGGAACCGCAAGAATTTTCTGAAGAGGATGGTCTACGCTCCGAAGGAAGAATTCCCGAGGAGACGCAGGCGCTGAGCTCTCTCATTTTCTACAAAATCTCCTCCACTGGGATTAAGCTTAAATAGAGAAGCACTTCTGAGCTGATTTCATAAGTTTCTGAGTTTGGGGGAGGTACTTTCAGAAGTTGATGCGCGAGATTCCCCCAGGCAATCCTGGGGAGATAATTGGCAAGCACATATACGGCAACCTCTACGGCTGCCAGCAGTCTTTCATAAACAACGAAACCGCGCTCAAGAACTTGGTGATCGAGGCGGCCAAGGTGGCCAATATGACCGTGTGGGACACCAAGGTCTGGAAGTTTGGCGGCGAGAAGGGCGGCGTCTCGGCCCTTGCCCTGATACTCGAGAGCCATATAGCAATCCACACCTGGAATGAGTTCCAGTACGCGACGGTGGACGTCTTCACCTGCGGCGACAAGAGCGACCCCGTCCTGGCCTTCGACTATATCGTCTCAAAGATGAAGCCGAAATCCCTGACAAAGCACTTCGCCGACAGGTCCAAAAAGGAATGAGCCCCGCCTTAATCAGAGCTTGAATTCGGGGCTGTTCTCGAAGAGTTCTAGGTACATCCGCTCAAAGGGAACAAGGAATTCCGAGGCCCGCTCCGTGGTCTGCAGAAGGGTCTTGCCCTCCGACTGGATTTTTGTAAGGTATCCCCTCCCCAGTAAGAAATCAACATGCTCCTGACCTATCTTGGAGTTCAGGTCGCAGCGGTTTATCACATGCGTGAAGCTCTTAGCCCCCCTGCAGTAGCTGAGTATCTCCCAGAAGATCTCGTACTGGATCCTCAGCTTCAAGACTTGCCCTCCAGAACCCTCCTCAGCGCCACCTCCGCCTCCTCCCCCTTCGCCAGCCTGAGATCCCAGGCTTTGGAAAAATTGGAGAAGATGTGCGGTATGTAGAGCGCCAGCGCACCTATCCCCAAGTTCATGGCAATCGCTGCGACGATCATCCATGGTTCTCCCGACATTCCATAGATTACAGGCCCTGCAAGGCTGTACGCTCCAGCCAAGATGAGCAGTATTCCAGCAAGCCTGCTCACCAGCGCCATCCTGCCTATGGTGGATTTCTTCTCCCGGTAAAGCGCCATCGTCTTCACGATCATCGATGTTGGGCTCTGGTCTTCCACATTGCCCCCCTTCTCGAATTCATCGCGGATCTCCTGGGCCTCGCTAAAGACCTCGGCAGATGATATGAGCCACCCTATCGCAATACCAAAGACCGCAAAGGCAATTACCGCCAGGGGCAGGCCGTCCAGCCATCCGATGGCTGGCAATGCTTTGACTGCTGCAAGAATATACTGAACGCCGTAGCTCATGGAGAGACCCATCGCCACTGCGCCAGCTGCAATGTTAATGACCAAAAGGGCATAGAAGCTTCCAAGTTCCCTGCCCAACCTTCTCTCTATGCTTGACATCTTTCATTTCACTGGAGTCTCTCCCTCTCTCCATATAAATAAAAGAACACGAAACTATCTTACGTACCTATCCGCATAGCCGGACAGCCCAAACTCACCAGCCGGCCGTTCGCCTCCCCGGGTCGGGAGCAGCTCCAGTTATGGCTGCACGAGTTCCCTGTGGCAGCCAGTCCCTGACTGGCAGAGGGGTTGATGGGGAATGCCGCCTAATATGACCTTGCAATCCTGATGGACTTTGTAGCCCCTTTGCCGCAGCCAACGCAGTTCGCCCCAGCGACGGGGGATCCACCGGTCAGTGGGGTACCCAATACCCTGGCATCGATTTTCTGCTCAAGCCCCTCGCCGCACTCCCTGTCGCCGCACCATGGGGCCTCCACTATGCCCCCTACGCCATCAAGCCTCTTTTTCGCCTCATCGAGCCCAGCTACAAAGCACTGCTTCCCGCCCATCCAGGCCTCTGCCCTGGCTGCAAGGTTCCCGTCCAGGTTCGATAGCATGGCCTCAACCTCTGACATGAGAGCGCCCCCTTGGATGATCTTCTTCTCCAGCGTGTCCCTCCGCACGAGCACCATCGTCCCACCCTCCAAGTCCCTGGGCCCGAGCTCGACTCGGACGCATGCCCCCCTCTGCTCCCACGTGAAATACTTGCTCCCTGGCGTGATCTCCTTGCGGTCGTCCAGCGCCACGCGGAACCCCTTGGACACCAGCTCCTCCCTCAATGCCCTGCAGCGGGCGACGACCTCCTCGTCCCTCCCCTTGTAGACGATCGGGACTATTGCCACCTGGACCGGGGCAGCAGTGCTGGGCAGCACAAGGCCATGGTCGTCCCCGTGGACCGACAGGAGCGCAGCAATGAGCCTCTCGGAAATGCCGTAGCAATTCTGCCAGACGTACTCGTACTCGTTGTCAGCGCGCATGTACTTGATGTCGAAGGCCTTTGCGAAACCCTGGCCCAGGAAATGGACTGTGCCTATCTGCAGGACCTTCCCGTCGGGAAGGACTGTGTCGAAGGCAATGGTGTACTCGGCACCTGGGAACTTGTCCCATTCTGGCCTGACCGAGATGGCGAAGGGTATCTTCAGGGCCGAGAAGATCCTCGAGTAGATCTCCACGCCCTGCCTGACCTGCTCCTCGGCCTCCCCCCTCGTGGCATGGGCAGTGTGGGCCTCCTTGAAGGTGCTCACCTCGCGGACCCTTATCATTGGCCTCGTTGCCTTCGTCTCATACCGGAAAACGTTGACTATCTGAAAGATCCTAATGGGAAGGTCGGAGTAGGCGTTAACCCACAGCTTGAACATCGGGTAAATGGAGGTCTCGCTGGTCGGCCTCAGGGCCAGCTTTATGTCCAGGGGGGTGGTGCCGCCATGGGTGACCCAGAAGACCTCGCTCTCGAAGCTCTTTATGTGCTCGCCTTCCCTGTTGAGCATGTAGTCCGGGATCAGCAGCGGGAAGAGCACCTCGTCATGCCCAGTCCTGCCCAGCTCGTCCCTCATGATGGTTGTCACTGCATTCCTTATCTTGAAGCCAAAGGGTGTCCAGACCCCGGTCCCCTTGACCGGATACCTGGTGTCGTATACTGGTATCTCGGCTATCACCTTATGGAACCAGTCGCTGTAGTTCTCGGACCATACCTTGCGCTCGGGGGGCTTGGGCATCTCGATCATCCCTAGGAAGTATAATCATCTAGGTTCCTACCCCCTCTTAAAAATCTCGCCCCTTCTCTCACAGGCCTGGACCGCTCACCGTTTCTCCTTGGCTCGACCGCCGCAATAACAGGCTTGCCGTAGACCCCATCATAGCCGGGCTCTATCACCAGCTTCCCCTCCCGGCTCCTCATGATCACCTCGGCTATCTCCTCCCCACATGCGTCGACCAAGGCATCCCGCGGCGCATAGATCAGGGCCTCCATCTCGCCCGCGAACTTGGAGACAATCCCCCAGTAGCTTTTCTGCACATCAGCAGAAAAGACGGCCTTCCGCATCACAACAGCCACTATCTCGCTCAGTGGCAGAACCTTGATGTACCTCTGGGCACCCGCTGGGACTGCTCCCTCCGGCCTGTCCGCAAGCTCCTCAACCCTCTCGGCAACCCCCTTGGTCATCTTCCTGCCGCAGATGGGGCAGATGCCCTTCAGCCGGACCGCCTCGCCGGGAGGGACCGAGATGTTGCAGTTCCTGTGCCCGGTCCAGTGGTACTTCCCGTAGGCGGGGTCCACCTCGATGGTTGTGACCCTCTCCTTGTGGTGCATTATGGTGTCAACAATGTCGCTGTACCTTAGCTGTGGGGCCTCCAGGATATTGGCCTCCCTCCCGATCCTCCAGGGGCTGGGGCTGTGGCTGTCGCTGTTGGAGACAAGGGTGTAGCTGTCCAGGGCGCTGACCCGCCAGTTCATGGGCGGGTCAGAAGAGAGGCCCGTCTCCAGGGCGAATATGTGGGGGGCCATATCCTCATAGCACTCCTCCAAACTGTCCACGCCGCCCCGATCCCCGAAGAGTGAGAACCAGGGGGTCCATATGTGGGCAGGTATGAGCATGGCTTCTTCGCCCAGGTCCGTAACCGCCTCTGCCAACTCCGCCCCTGTCATGGAGAGGTTGGGTCTCCCGTCAGAATCGAGCTTTCCCCTCTTCCCCAGCAGTGCCGAGAGGGAATCCGCCGCCTCCAGGGAAGGGAGGAGTATGAGGTGGTGTATCCTCCTCGTCTTCTCCTTGACCACAAAGTTGGTGCAGACCTCCCCCGAGATCAGAAAACGGACTGCGCCCACATCCTCTGTTCGGAAGAGGCCGTCCTCCTCCACAAGGGTGCCGAGTTCCTTCCGCCAGAGCGGGTGGGTGAAATCTCCTGTGCCCACAACCTGGAGTCCTTTGGCAATGGCCCCCCGCTCAATATTCCTCAGGGACATGTCTCTGCTCACTGCCCTGCTGAAGGGGCTGTGGATGTGCAGATCGGCAATAACCCTCATCTTTGAATCGATCAATCCCTAGTATATCTCCCCTATTAAGAATCGCAGGAAAAGATAACGCCGCTATACACACCTGAGAAAAAAAGGCCAATAAATTAACCAGTCTCCAAAGGAAAAAGAGTTATAAAACACCGGTGCCTAATCTCTCTCCATTGCGGGAATGTTCATCTATGGTCCCCACGCTTTTCGCGAGATACTTCGCCACCAACTCTGCCCTGCATGAAAAAACCCTAGAGGTTGCCAAAGATCAAGGCTACTTTATTTCTGTCGATGATCCGGAGAGGGGGACGCTTCACCTCCATAAAAAAGATAAGGGGCGGATGGTGCACCTGGTCATCTTCATTGGGAATGGGCAGGACAGATCGATTGCCATTGAAGTGAGACCGGGTGACGAAGGTTCTTACATGGACTATGGCCGCGCGTTCATTGTCGGTCTGAATAGGGTACTAAGGTGAATAGCTATGGGTCTGGTTTATGGAATCAGGTATTGGCTCAGACTGGTGAGAGAGATCCTGGCCTCCGTTATAGATGTCAGTAAAAGGTGCCTCAACGGAGACATTGACCCATGTATTGTGCACATTGACACAGACGTCAAGAATCCATTGGGACAGGTAATGGTGGCTAACAGCATTACCTATACCCCCGGCACAGTCACGATCGAGATTGACCGTGAAAAGAGGCAGTATATCGTGGGCGCAATAAATCCGAGGGGAAGGGCAGACGTTACTCCCCTCGAGCCCCACGTCCTTGGGTGGTTGGGCGAATGAGTGACTTCCTTGTTACCCTGGCAGGGACGGCCTTCTTCTGGTCCGCCCTCATTTTTCTTGTGGCCCTCACCCTGGCTGGGCTTGGGTGCATCCGCCTAGCCCTGAAGGGCGAGGCGATCACATCCCTTATGGGAGTGAGCTGCTTCACCACCATAGCTGGAGCTGGGCTCTACCTTATTTCGCTCCCTGAACTCTTCAATGTTGGCTTCGCCAGGGACACCGCCATTGCCCTCTTGGTCTTTGGGGGCGTTGGAACCATAGTATTTGCCAGGATATTCAGGACGGAGGAATGACAATGCTGGAGGAGATATTCGTAGCCGTATACGGCGCAATAGTGATCGCATATGTGGCATTGAATATACGCAAGGGCAGCTTCATCTTCGACGCATCAAAATCGATACCGATCCTCATCTTTGTCTTCGTGCTCGCCTCCGTGGCGCTGGCTCTGATGGGCACTCCTCCGGCGGAGGCCCTTGAGGTGGTCATGAAGATAGGCGCAGCCGGCATCCTCTTTGCAGGAGTCGCCCCTATGATAGCTGCGACGGTCGGCCTCTTCAGGTTCAACGACGAGCACGGCCCTAGCATCTTCTATGCCCGGAACCACATCACAGGGGTCATAGACGTCACGGCCTCGCTTGTTATGATCTTCGTGGGGATATTGATATTGAGGATAGACCTTGTGGCAGTGGGATTTTTCTTCTTCCTGCTGATCCCGTTCTCTGGAAACGCGCTGGCGAATGCCTACTATTACACCTACCATAGGAGGTTGGAAAAATGATCATAGACAGTTTCATGGTTATAGCCTACATAATGGTCGTCGGCATTACGGTGGGCGCTGTGGCAGCGCTCCTGCAGAAGGACCTTCTCAGGGCAGCCTTCATCTCGGGGGCTGAGAGCATTGCCCTAGCCTTCATATTCCAGGCCCTCCTGGCACCTGACCTCGGCGTCACGCAGGCCATAGTCGGTACGGTGCTCCTCCCCGGCCTCATCATACTGGCAATCTTCAAGACAAGGAGGACTGAAGAGGAATGATCGAGATCTCCCTCCAGCTTCTTGCATTCATTGCGGCCGCCGCGCTGGTCATAATCGGGCTGGCCGGCCTGCTGCTCATGGACAACCTCATCAAGAAGATCATAGCCTTCACCCTCCTCTCGGACGGCGTGAACCTTCTGCTGGTGGCGGTTGGATACGTCCAGGGCGGCGTGGCGGCCATCCTGGAGCCCGGCGACTCGGTCACCGAATTCGTCAACAACGCCGTCCTTGTCTTCCCCGTGGGAATCGTTCTGACCAACATTGTCATAGGCGTCAGTACGACGGCGATCCTCGTTGCCTTGGTCATAATGCTCTACCGGCGCCACGGGACTCTCAAGGCATCCAAAGTCCTCAAGGAGGAGAAGCGATGAGCGAAACCGTGACGAACCTCTGGTCAATCGCCCTGCTGGTGATCATCCCACTGCTCACAGCAATACTTGTGAACTTCCTCTTCAACAAGAAGAGGCTGATCCGCTGCGTCTCAGTGGCTTCGGCGGTAGCCCTTCTGGCAATTACGCTGATCTCGACCTATGGCTATTACTGGTTCACGGGCGTCCCGGCAGTGGATACCAGCACATTCACATTCACCTTCGGCGCAGGCACCTCTGCCTGGCGACTGGCCTTGGAGTACTATTTCGGCCCCCTCCAGCAGATACTGATCGCCGTGCTGGCCCTCGTCCTAGTCCTCGTCGTCCTGGTGGCGAGCCCCAACCTGACCAAGAACCAGGGCGCCTACATGGCGATGATCTTCCTCACCTTCATGTCTGCCGCCATAATAATCATGGTGAATGACTTTTACCACCTCTGGATTGGTGTGGAGCTTGGAAGCCTTGTGGTGGCAGGAATAGTTGTCGCCTCCGGCGATGGCGTAAGCCACAGGGCAGCCCTCAAGTACACCTTCTTCTCGGCGCTCAGTGGCGCCGGCCTGGCCGTCTCCCTTGCACTGATCCTCGGCCTGACAGGGTTCTCAAACATTTCGGATTCCATAACCTTCCTCCACAGCCATGACCTCGGGGGCATGGCCACCGTCCTCTATGTGGCATTCGGCTTCTTCGCCCTCTCATGGATATACGCCGGCGGTCTGGTCCCTGTCCACCCGCTCAAATCAGATGTCTACGGGGCTTCATTCCCCCATGGCACAGTGATGCTCCAGGCACAGTCCAAACTTTCCCTAGTGGCCATGGGTATAGTTATGCTGAGGCTCTTCGGGACTCTCCCCTTCACGAGGGAGGTGATGATCGCAGTCAGCGTCCTGACCATGATGTTCGGCGTAGTGATGGCCCTACTCCAGACCGACTTCCGCTGGATACTGGCCTACCTGATAGTGAGCCACAGCGGTCTTGTGACCATAGGCATCTCGCTGGGCACCACCGAGGGCCTCACCGGGGGTCTCTTCCAGGCAGTGAACGATATCATCTACATGAGCGTTCTGCTGATCGCTGTGGAGGCTGTCATCTACTTCGGGAGGGGTACATCCACAAAGACGGCCATCGGCATAGCCAAGAAGGCCCCCTGGCTCACGGCTGCCGTCGTCCTCGGTGCCATGGCAGCGTCGGGCATACCTCTCTTCAACGGCTTCCAGAGCGAGATCATCCTGATCCGGGCTGCGCTCCTGGTGAACCTTCCGGAAATTGCCGCCGTAATACTGCTTGTGAGCGTGACAACCTTCATAGCCATCTTCAGGGGAATCTACACCCTCTTCTTCAAGCCGGCAGATCCCATTGTCAGCGAGGAGGGCTCTGCTGCTGTGCCGAAGGAGAGTCCGATCCCCCGCTGGATCTACGTAGCCCTTGGGATCCTTATCGCCATCGCTCTGGTGATCGGCGTCTATCCCAACATCGTGCTTCAGTTCGTGACACCCATAGCGGAGTTGGTGAGCATACCATGGTATCTGTAGAGAGCATCTATGACCGTCTAAAGAAGTGGGCTTCCCCATTCATTGAGGGGAGAGGATTCACTGACCAGCTAACGGGCTATATGACCGGGGAGCTGCAGGCGCTGGTGTTCATATTGATACTGGCATCCTTCTTCAGGATCTTCTCGGTGCCCCTCGGGATAGTGATTTTGGTGGGGGCAATAGCGGGCATCCTCTACTTTGCCCCTGTGCTCCGCAGGGTCCAGAAGGAGAGCAGCAATGACCTGAACACCGTCCTCTTCTGGGTCGTGATCTACTTCGCGGTGATAATAGCTGTAACCATGTGGGGGAGATAGACAATGGGTCCAAATGATCTCAAAGGCGGGCGTGGTATCATTGTGGTGGTGGCACTGGCGATCATAACCGTCGGTCTTTTCGCCGCCCTATTTGACCTCAATGGGAATGTAACCCCTGGCATCAGCCCCTACTACAACGCCCTGGCGTTCCTTCAGGCCCCCAACAGCCTGTCCATGTGGGTCTACGACTGGAGAGGCTTTGACACACTGATGGAGACGGGGGTGATTTATGTGGGGGCTGTCGTATCGGTTATGGTGATCGGCAGGGGAGTGGTCAGGCTGACTGCCGACGAGGGGCAGCCGCCCATGGTCTCGCCTCCCCTTCAGCTCAAGACAGAGTCCATCACCCCCATCCTGAAGTACTTTGCCCTACCCACGGCCATACTGCTTACTGCCTACGGCATAATGGTGGTGACAGGGGTGGCAACCTCTGGCGGAGGCGGCTTCCAATGCGGTGTGATCATCTCCTCCGCCTACCTTCTCAGCGTCATCATGTTCGGAAAGCACAATCCGATGAACCTCAACAGGAAATTCCTTGTCGCCATAGGCAGCTTTGGCTGGGCCCTCTACGCCCTTCTGGGCCTGCCGGGTTACCTAACCACCGGCTACTGGCAGTATAACGTTGGAACAGACCTCTGGGGGCTGGTGTCCTCCGCTTGGACCTCCGTCTTTGGGGATCCGTTCCGCCTGGCCCTCACCCTTCAGGAGGGGACCTTCTATTCCACGTCAGGGATAGTCCCCCTGATCAATCTGGGCGAGGCCTTCAACGTGATCGGGGCAATTGGGCTGATCTTCTTTGCATTCATCTATGGCTGGAGCGATGCGGTAAGTGAGCCGGCTGTGAAGGAGGGCGATGGCAAATGATGCTTGGCGAGATAACCCCCTTCTTCATTGCCCTCCTTCTGGGCTTCCTATTCGGAACCCAGTTCCTGGGGCAGTTGAGCCGGCGGGGGATCCTCCTGATCATTGGCCTCACCATAGTGGCGGCCTTCCTCTTTGAGGCCCCACTATTCACAACCAGCATTCTGGGAGGATTCATTACCCCTGAGATTAGCTTCGCCACACCCCTCATAGGGGCAGTGGTGGGGCTGCTCATCGGCAAGTATGTTGGAGGAAAATAGATGTACATCACCACCACAGCCTGCGACAAGTGCGGAAAATGCTGGGAGGTCTGCCCCACGGACTGCATAAGGCATCCTGACGGCTTCCCATTCAGCTGCACAACCTGCGGCCAATGCGCTTCTGTCTGCCCCACCAATGCCATAAGGAAGAACAAATTCGGGGGCTGGTACGTTGACAGGAAGAGGTGCACACTCTGCGGCATGTGCGTCAAGCACTGCCCCTTTGACTTTGCCAAGATCGTAGGCGAAAAGGCGAAGGGAAACCAGAGGGTGAAGGGCATCTGCGTGAGGTGCGGCCTCTGCGTCAAGGTCTGTCCAAAGAATGCCAGGGTGGATATACTGCCCAAGCTGAAGAAGCCCATAGACTATCCGCTCATCCTCGAGATTGCCTCCCCGGAGAGGCTGGCCGAGATACTTGAGGGGAAGGCAAAACCCAAAGTGGAGGCAAAGGCGGTGAGCCCCTGATGACCGCCCCAGCCACGGCCGCCGCAGCAGCCGCACCGGTGCCGAAGACCAAGGTCATGAAGCGGAAGATCTACCGCGACATGTCCAAGTGCATACTCTGTGGCCGCTGCAGGAACGTCTGCCCAACCAAATCCATCAAGTTCACCGTGGAGAGGCGGGGCCTCTGCACCCATTGCAACCTCTGTGCCGAGGTCTGCCCGGTCAAGGCAATAGACTCGTTTGAGACCAAATTCAAGCCGGAGGACTATGGAAAGAAGTACTTCCTCACCTCCACGTACAAGGACCGGGTCATCAAGTTCAACTGCGTAAAGTGCATGCAGTGCTACGAGAAATGCCCAACCGGGGCCATCCGCCTCGAGAACAACGAGCTGAAGATCAACAAGGGCGATGCTGGCGCCTCCATAATCAACTGCTCGCTCTGTAGCCTCTGCTGCATAGCCTGTCCGACTGAGGCTCTGAAGTTCGAGCTGGGTAGGGTCAAGCTCTACGCGGACCTCTGCGTCCTTTGCGGGGAGTGCGTCCGCGCTTGCCCGCCGCAGACCATCCACCTCAAGGACAGGTATCCAGCTGGCTACTGCGTGCTTTGCGGACGCTGCGTCCGCTCATGCCCTGTGGGGGCGTTGTCCATAAAAACAGAGAGCTGGGAGGGCGAAATCGAATGATATGCATAAGGTGCGGAACCTGCGTCAGGGTCTGCCCCACCAACGCCATCAAATTCAACCCGATCACAGACACAAAGCCCACCATAGACCTGGACAAATGCGTACTCTGTGAGCTCTGCGGCTCGCATTGCCCCACCATGGCCATCCCTGTCCTCTGGAACCTCCCGGTCAGGAAGCTGGAGCGGCACACCATCAGCGTCGACCGGAACCTCTGCATAGGCTGCGCGCTCTGCGTCGACGCCTGCAAGATCACCCTGAAGGGTGACCATGCCCCCTACATCAAGGACGGGCTGGCATACATCGACGAGAAGAAGTGCATAGGATGCGGGGCATGCGCCACAACCTGCCCCACGGAATGCATTAGGGTTGTCAAGTTCTATAGCCCCAAGGTGGTGAGGGGCAGGGCAGAAGAGGTGTTGGTAATACCATGATCACATTCTTCAGACTGATGCTGGAGGGGGCCTACAAGAATTTCGTCAGGATTGTCGCAAAGAATGATAGGGCCACAAGTATTGAGCTAAGGAAGAGCGTGGCAACCCTCAGTGTCCAGCCCACCCCGACCGTGCTGGACGAGACCTGCATCGGCTGCAGCGGGTGCTACTACGTCTGCCCTACCAAGGCGATAACCATGGTGCAGCTCGAGAAGCCTGTGGAGATCGTCGAGGGCTACATGCGCACCCAGGTGCCAAGGATAGACCTCCTCAAATGCGTCTTCTGCCTCAACTGCCACGACATATGCCCCATCTTCTCCATATTCGGCGAGGCCGCCCCGATTCACCCAAGGGACATCGGAAGCCCCCACCTGACGCTGCAGGAGATACTGAAGAAGCCCGTGAGGGCACCGCCCGAGAAGATCGAAGCTCTCAGCAAGCTGATCCCCGCGGACCAGATGACATTCATCAAGGAAGTGAGCAAATGAGCCTAAAGGTTAGAGCCCGAAGCAACTCGATCCATGTCATGCTCTTCTACTCCGGGGGCTGCAACGGCTGCGACATAGAGGCCGTCAACGCCCTCCTATCGCCCAGGTACGACATGGAGCAGTACAAGGTACTCTTCACATGGAACCCTAGGGAAGCCGACGTGCTGGTGGTCTCTGGCATCGTCTCCTGGCAGCTGCTTGAGCCTCTGAAGAAGTTCTACTCCATGATCCCTGATCCAAAGGGCGTTGTGGCCATCGGCTCCTGCGCCCTCAATGGCAACGTCTACAAGAACATGGTGGGAGAGATCGGCACCAACGATGAGATCCATGCCCCGGTGGAGAATGTGATCCCAGTGGATGTGCGCGTGCCGGGGTGCCCGCCAAGGCCCGAGGACATACTGGCGGGCGTTGTAAAGGCCATACCGAAACTGCTGGAGGCGCCATAGAATGGCAGAAAATGCAAAATCAAATACACCCGCAAAGGTCATCGAGAAAGAGCTCTCCTTTGGACCGGTTCACCCGGCCCTCATTGAGCCCTACAGAATACGGCTCTTTGTCAACGATGAGTACGTTGAAGACTGTGAGATTACCATCAACATGGCATACAGGGGCATTGAGAAGCTCTTCGAGGGTCTGCCGGTGGATAGGGCCCTCCTCATAGCCGAGAAGGTCTGCGGCATCTGCTCCCATGTGCACGCCTTCAATTCCGTCAGGGTCGTGGAAGGCGGTTTGAAGATCAACGTCCCCGAGAGGGCAAATTACATCCGAGTGCTGACCCACGAAACCCAGCGGATCACGAGCCACCTCATCCTCTTGGCGCACGCCTTCGAGGTCCTGGGACACGAGACATTCTCCATGAGGACCTTCCTCCTCAGGGAGACCTTCATGGATCTGATGGGATATCTCGGCGGAAACCGGGTGATGGCGTCAGTGGCCGTTATAGGGGGGATCAGGCCGAGGGCAGACCTCACCGAACCCCTCAAGAGGGCCATCCTTGACAGGATCGACGAGTTCGAAAAGAAATACCTCAACTTTGTGGAGAGGGTGCTTGCCGACCCCATGGTCATGGCGAGGCTGACCGGTGTCGGATTCATGACCAAGGAGGAGGCAATCAAGTGGTATGCCACAGGGCCCACCGGCAGGGGCTCTGCATGGGATTTCGACCTGCGGAGGGACATGAAGGAGTACAAGCCCTTCGACTTCAACATTATCACCCAAGATGGCTGTGACAATAAGGCCAGGATTGTGGTAAGGGCCCTGGAGGTAATCGAGAGCGTGAAGATCATCCGCCAGGTGGTGAAAAACATCCCCGACGGCCCAATAATAAACAACGAATGGTGCGTAGCGAGGATGGACTATACCACCGCCTACAATGAATCCTACAGGGGCGAGCTGATGCATTCCTACGCCCTCGACGACCGCGGCCTCCTCAGGAACTATAAGATCAGGACACCCACCATTACCAACCTGGCCGCAATGGAACAGGTCTGCATCGGCGACCACGTCACCGACGCCATCGTCACAATAGCGAGCTGCGACCCGTGCCTCACCTGCTGCACCAGGGCAGAGGTGGTGGAATCGGGGAAGAGCAGATCGATGAGCGAGCTGGAGATAGTCAAGAAATTTGGCTGGAGGCGGTGAGGGATGGTCGACTATCTAATTTTCGCAGCGGGCCTCATAGCCTCATCAATAATAGCCATAGGCATAGCCATTAGCTATTCGCTGATCCTCCCCGGAATCGAAAGGAAAGTCCAGGCGAGGATCCAGCAGAGGATAGGCCCGCCCATCCTTACCCCTGGCTTCTGGACAGTCATCAAGTTCGGCTACAAGTCCAAGATGGAGCCCATCGCCCAGATGCCGAAGTTCTACAAATATCTGGTCTACTTCGGCGTCGGCTTTGTCGCTCTTCTCTTCCTCTTCAGGACCCCCTTCTGGTGGGCTGTGCTCGGCTGGGGGAGCATCCTCGGGATTGCCGGAATGCTGAAGCTGGAGGAGGTGCTGTACGTCCTCATGGGGTCCCAGTCCCAGTCGATCCTCTCCACCTCCATGCCCGTCCCTGACCTTGCCAAGGGCTCCAAGATGCCGTGCGTGAGGAGGGAGTTCGTGGAGCAGCACTCTTCCGAAAGGGCCCTGAAGATGATGGCCATCGGCTCACTCCCCATCTACTTGGCCCTCGTCGTCCCGTTCGTTGCCGCTAGGAGCCCACTCATCTCCATGGTGGTTGCCTACCAGAACCCCTCCTACTTCTTTGCCCCCTGGTACGGTCTTCCTCTGCCGTCATCACCAATAATCCTCAGCATTTCAGGCTTCCTCGCGGCCATAGTCTACCTGATGGGGTACGTAATGCTGCTGAACGAAAAGCCCTTCAGCATCCTCAAGGCCAAGGCCGATGTGATCGAGGGCGGGGTGCTGGAATATGCATCCAAGCTCAGGGGTTACTACTACATAATGCGAAACCTTCTTCTCTTCACAATGTCCAGCATCTTCGTGACCCTCTTCATAGGAATACCTTTTGATCCCCTCATGCCTCTGGCATTCATTACCAACATGCTCCTCAGCCTGATCCTGCCCGTCTCGTTGGCGATCCTCGCCGCCTTCTCGCCGATTCTGACCTTCAGGCAGATCTACCCGATTACTGTCAGCCTCTCAGCGATCGGAGTCCTCGCCATGATATTGACCATAAGCCTATGATCTGGTGATAATGATGCCCAAAATAGCCATCCGCGCAAAAGATGTGGTAAACCTGGGCGGCTGGGTCCTGGAACACAGGGCCAAGCTCCCCTATCGGGATTATGTTGTGGGAAACCCCTTCAGCGAGCATGTCAAGATCGAGGCGCCGATCTACTCCATCGAAGGGGTCAAGGCCATCCAGGAGTTGGGGCTGATAGTGGAGCCTGTGGCCCCCTACGACCTCCTCATCGAAAAATTAAAGAAAGTAAAAGCCCTCATTGAGGCAGGTACCCCTACCAAGGAGTAGCCTCCACAATGCGAACCTTCTTTATTGGTGATCCAGCACTGGTGAATGGTTACAGGCTCGCCGGGGTTGAGGTTGTTGCGGTCTCGAGCGTCGACCAGCTGATCGACGCGCTGAACGCAGCCTTCAAGACCGAAGGGGTCGGCATCATACTGGTGGACAGGGACTACTCCTCCCAGGCAAGGGCGAAGGTCGAGGAATTGAGGGTCAAGCATGCCCTCCCTGTCCTCGTGGAAGTGCCCGGCCGTCATGGCGGTTCCGATATAGATATTAAATCCACAATCACTCGGATTATGGGTGCAAAAATATGAGCGGCGAGCTGGGGCGAGGCCAGCAGGATGGCTTCAGGAAACTGATGGACGCCATCTTCGAGCAGTCCCGCGCCAATGCCGAAAAAGCCATAGCCGAGGCTGAAAAGAAGGCATTGGCAGCTCTGGACGAGTCGGAGAAGTTTGCCCTGCGGCGGGTCGAGGAGATATCCTCGTCCTATGGTGAGATGGCTGAGATCGAGGCCCGGAAGGAAATATCCAAGGCAGAGATCGAGGCCCGCATGGGGCTGCTACAGCTCAAGGAATCCTACGTTGATATGGTTCTGGTGGAAGCGAAGAAGAAGCTCCAGTCCTTTACCACAACCCCCGAATACAGGTCCATACTGCTCAATGAGCTCAAGGCGATATCGAAGAAGATGCCCATAGGCGAGCTGCTGATCAATCCCGGCGATCTGAGTCTGGTCGGGGAGGAAAAGATCAGGCAGGCCGCAGGCTCGGGCGCTTCGATCATGCAGAAGCAGATTGGGACTGGCGGCTTCATCGCAATCCGAAAGGACGGGCGTGCGGCAATTGACAGATCCATAGACAGCATACTGGAATCTGAGAGGAAGGCGCTGAGGGGCAAGATAGCTGAAATCCTGTTTGGGTGAGCTGAACATGACCATCACTGGCAAACTGATCAAGATCAGCGGACCTGTGGTCCAGGCGGAGGGTGTCTCCGGCCTCCAAATGTACGAATTGGCATTGGTAGGAGAGGCCGAACTCATAGGGGAAGTTGTCAGGGTCGAGGGAGACCAGGCAACGATCCAGGTCTACGAGGAAACAGGTGGCCTCAAGATCGGCGAGAAGGTCAGAGGGTTCGGCCTTCCCTTGGCAGTGGAGCTGGGGCCAGGCCTCCTGGAGGGCATTTTCGATGGGATCCAGCGACCACTGCCTGTCATAAGGGACATGACCGGAGACTACATCGCAAGGGGAGTCAAGACTCCTTCCCTCAACAGGAGCAAGAAATGGCATTTTATCCCCCTGAAGCAGAAGGGCGATAGGGTATCCGGCGGCGATATCCTCGGGACAGTCAAGGAAACCCCCCTCTTCGAGCACAGGATCCTTGTCCCCCCCAATGTGATGGGAGAGCTGGAATTCGAGGCGGCCGAAGGGGACTACACCGTCGAGGAGATCATTGCCCGAGTCCAGAGCGAGAAAGGGCAAATAGACCTAAGGCTTTACCACAGGTGGCCTGTCCGGCAACCGAGGCCCTACAAGGAACGCCTTGAGCCTTCGGAGCCCCTCATCACCGGGCAGCGGATAATAGACATGTTCTTCCCTGTAGCAAAGGGCGGCTCAGTGGCGATACCTGGCGGTTTCGGGACCGGGAAGACCATCACGTCCCACCAGGTTGCTGCTTGGTCAGACGCAGAGATAATAGTCTACATCGGCTGCGGGGAGCGGGGGAACGAGATGACCGAGGTGCTCCTCACCTTCCCCGAATGGAAAGACCCCAAGTCCGGCAGGCCTCTGATGGAGCGGACAGTCCTGATTGCCAACACCAGCAACATGCCAGTTTCCGCGCGCGAGGCCAGCATTTACACCGGCATCACCATAGCAGAATACTACAGGGACATGGGCTACAACGTGGCCGTGCTTGCCGACTCCACCAGCAGGTGGGCCGAGGCGCTCAGGGAGATATCGGGAAGGCTGGAGGAGATGCCCGCCGAAGAGGGCTTCCCATCCTACCTCTCATCGAGGGTCGGCGAATTCTACGAGAGGGCCGGCAGGGTAGGGACCTTCAGCGGAGGCTTCGGATCTGTTTCCATTGTGGGGGCCGTCTCGCCCCCAGGCGGAGACTTCTCGGAGCCTGTCACAGTCCACACCAAGAGGTTCGTCAGGGCCTTCTGGGCCCTTGACAGTACCCTTGCGAGCATGCGCCATTACCCCGCAATTAACTGGCTCACCAGTTATTCCGAATATGTGAGCTATGTCGAACCCTGGTGGAGGGAAAAGACCGGTGGCAGGTGGAGGGAGATTACCATTAAGGCGCTGAACATCCTGAAGAGGGAGGACGAGCTGAAGGAAATAATAAGGCTGGTCGGCCCCGAGTCGCTCCCTGAGTCGGAGAAGATCCTCCTGGAGGTAGCGAGGCTCCTCAGGGAAGGGTACCTCCAGCAAAATGCCTATGACCCCATAGACACCTACTCTTCTCCCGAAAAGCAGTATAAGCTGCTGGAGGCCATCCTCAAGTTCTATGACATGGCCATGGAGGCGGTGTCCAAGGGAGTCCCCTCCAGCAAGATAGCGACGCTCCCAGTCATACCCGATCTGACAAAGCTGAGGATGTCTGTGGAGAACGAGCGCATAGCTGAGATAGATAACTACGTAGAGAAGGCTGGACAGGAGATCAGGGAGTTGGAGGCCAAGTAGATGGAACTGCCAATCGAATACAGGAGTGTCCAGAAGATCAGCGGCCCCCTCCTGTTCGTGGAGGGGACATCAAATGTCGGCTTCAGCGAGCTCGCCGAGGTGAGGCTCCCCAATGGGAGCCTGAGGCAGGGAAGGGTCCTCCAGATCAACAGGGATGTAGCGGCTGTGGAGGTCTTCGAGGGCACAGCAGGGCTCTCCACCACGGAAACCTCTGTCAAGTTTCTGGGCAAGCCGCTCACCATACCCCTGTCCACAGAGATGCTCGGGAGGGTTTTCAACGGTCTGGGCGAACCCATCGATCAGGGGCCAGTGCCCTTCACCGAGGACTACCGGGACGTGAATGGTCTACCAATGAACCCCTACTCAAGGGACTACCCAGTGCAGTTCATCCAGACCGGCGTTTCAGCCATAGATGGCATGGACACCCTCGTGAGAGGGCAGAAGCTGCCGATCTTTTCCGGCTCTGGCCTTCCTCACAACCTCTTGGCTACGCAGGTAGCCCGACAGGCAACCATCGTGGGCGAAGAGACTGGTTTCGCTGTTGTCTTCTGCGCCATGGGGATAAAGCATGACGAGGCGGCCTTCTTCAAGAGAAGCTTTGAGGAGTCCGGTGCGCTCAAGAACTCTGCCATATTCCTGAACCTAGCCGATGACCCACCAGTGGAACGGCTCGTAACCCCTAGGAGTGCCCTGACCCTGGCCGAATACCTGGCTTTCGAGCAGGATCTGCACGTGCTTGTGGTCATCACCGACATGACGAATTATGCCGAAGCGCTGAGGGAAATCAGCGCTGCCCGGGAGGAGGTTCCAAGCCGGAAGGGTTATCCCGGCTACATGTACAGCGACTTCGCCTCCATATACGAGAGGGCCGGAAGGATCCGCGGACGGAAGGGCAGCATCACCCAGATGCCCGTCCTAACCATGCCGAACGACGACATCACTCACCCCATCCCCGATCTGACTGGCTACATCACCGAAGGGCAGATAGTCATCGACAGAGATCTCCACCGGAGGGGCCTCTACCCGCCCATCAATATCCTTCCGAGCCTCTCCAGGCTGATGAAGGACGGGATTGGAAAGGGGAAGACGAGGGAAGATCACGGCCCAGTGGCCAGCCAGCTCTACTCCGCATACTCCAGGGCCCAGGACCTGCGGCAGCTCAGCTCAATCATCGGCGAGGAGGGCCTCACGGACAAGGACAGGGCCTACCTGAGGTTCGGGGACGAGTTCGAGAGGAATTTCCTGAGCCAGAAGTACGACGAGAACCGGACCCTGGAGACGACCCTCAGAGTAGCCTGGGAACAGCTGTCCCTGCTCCCTGATTCCGAACTCACAAGGATAGCCGACCGCTTCCTGAAGCAGTACTACAAAGCCCGCTGAGGCTGCCCATTTGTCTGAGCGCGTTCCCCCCTCAAAAATGAACCTCATCCGCTTCAAGCGGACACTGGTCTTTCTGAGGAAGGCCCATGACCTTCTTGAAGACAAGAGGGACATACTGCTGCTGGAGGTCAGCCGGAGGGCAGGGGAGGCGGCTAAGGTTCGGGAGGAGCTGAACAGGAGCCTCAAGGAAGCCTACGAGCTGCTGGAGTCGACGACTGTGGTCATGGGAACAAAGGAGCTTGAGACCGCAGGCAAGATTCCCAGGATAAGTTTTGACCTTACCTCCTCCAAGAGGAAGGTTATGGGGGTGACGACAGTCTCGTTCCAGCTGGCCAACATCAAGAGGACCATCGGCTACGACATATCCCGCCCTACCGTGCTCCTCGACGATACTTCTGAGAGGTTTTTCCAGGCACTGCCCCTAATTATCAGGGTGGCCGAGCTTGAGAGCACGCTCTTCCGGCTCGTGGAGGAGGTCAAAAAGACCCAGCAGAGGATAAATGCCCTCGAACAGTCGTTGATACCCCGCTACGCCGCCACGGTCTCTTTGATAACCAGCGTCCTCGAGGAGAGGGACCGTGAGGAATTCGTAAGGGTAAAGAAGGTCAAGAACCTTCTCGAAAGAAAGCAGATGGAAAGGTGATGGCGAATGGTGGACTTGGTTAGTGATGAGGTAAAGAGCATTTACGCAAAAAAGAAATCCGAGCTGAAGGAGAAGACCGATTCCCTCCGGAAAGAAATGAATAAAACACTGGACCAAAGAAGAATCGAAAGTTATAAAGAGGTCGAATCCAAATAGAGGCGAGAGATTGGCTATGAGGTTTAATGATTTTTCCAACGAAGACCGAAAGCGCATCTTCTTAGCCCTTGTGATAATTGCCCCAATATTTCTCCTTGCGATCGCTGTGAGTGGGGTCCAAGCAATGGCCCAGGCCCAGCCTGCTCAGACGACTGGAGCAGATGCTGGCCTAATTGCCATTGGCGCCGGCCTTGCGGTCGGCCTTGCTGGCATAGCAGCCGGAATCAGCCTTGCTAGGGCAGGCGCAGCGGCAATCTCTGCCCTCGTGGAGAAGCCCGAGACCTTCTTCAAGGCATTCCTGATCGTCACACTCTGCGAAGCGGTTGCCATATACGGTGTAGTCATAGCGATCCTGTTGTGGTTGAGGATATAGCCTGGATGTCTCCCTAATGCTCCGTCCAGAATCAATGTCCCAGGCAAAGATTCTATTTCTGAGTGACGACTCTGAGCTGGTGCTTAAGGCCTTCCACAGCCATGGCGCCTTCCACCTCACGGTGAAGGAGGCCGAAGGGCTGGCAACATCTGACTTGGGCTACAAGGTCCAAGACCTCATGGGCAGGATCAGGGAAATCATTGGAAGGGCTGAACTGCTGGTCTCTGATGCCCAGGCGTCCATGACCCAAGCCGCGCCACCACCAATAAGCGCACCCGACTGGCCATCCTTTGTGGAGATCGTCAATAGGGAAGTCGTGGAGTTTGAGAAGCAGGTCCAGCAGCTCGAGGCCGAGGCGGTAAGTGCCAGCGCCGCCCGAACTCTTTACTCCCTCTGGAGCAACCTTTACTCCTCGCCCGACGGCCGTGCCTCCCTCCCCTTCCTGAATTCATACAAGGGCCTCGCAACCCTGCTGCTCAGCACCGAATCCGAATCACCGACTGAGATCGGCAGCGAGCTCCCGGAATCCAGCCTGGTTTATCTCCTTCGGGAATCACCAAGGATACTGCTTGTCGTATGCCTGAATGGGGACGCGCCCAAGGTTCTCCAGCAGGCTTCGGAGAGGGGGTATCTCCCGCTGCAGAGCCTGGAGGGCGTGCCCCAAGATCCGGCTTCGCTGGGAGGGTTCATCAGTTCCTACGATGCCACCCTGAAAAAAGGGGACAGCTCCATCAAGGAGAGAACGGCATCCCTTCTGGCCGTGATGCCCAGGATGAGGCACATCTCCTCCGTCCTCTCCGAATCCTATTCCATCCTCTCCATAAGGGAAACATCATCTGTGGAGGGCCGGTGGTCCCTAGTCGAAGGCTATGTCCCCACAAAGCAGGGGGGCTCCCTCATCGACGAGTTGAATGGAAGCCTCAGCGGGCGCATGTTATATTCGCTGAACGAGGAGCATTCTTCCCCCCTTGTGCCCGTCACATTCAAATACCCCAAGTTTTTCGGTCGGTTCTATACGATAACAAACCTGTACGGTGTCCCCAATTACAACGAACTGAATCCCACCCCCATATTGGCATTGACCTTCCCCATCTTCTTCGGCATGATGTTCGGGGATATTGGGCACGGAATCATGCTGGCCGCTCTGGGGATGATCCTGAATCGGTACGTCAAGTCCCTCTCAAAAATTGGGCTGTACCTCGTAATATGTGGCATCGCCGGCTCCATCATGGGCGCCATCCTCTATGGAGAGGCATTCGGAAACCACATCTACCCCGGTCTCATCACCCCCCATGGCATCGAGGAGGACATCATGCAGCTTCTCATCTTCGCCCTGGTGATAGGTGTCTTCCAGATAAGCATGGGGATGGTGATGGGGATAGCCAACAACATGCTCCAGAAGAAGAAGGTGGATGCACTGCTGGTGGGGGTGCCCAGGCTCGTCTTGTACTTCGCTTCAATCCTTGTAATCGTCTACTATGGACTGGACCTCACCCACTGGGTGGGAGGGCCTCTGTACATCATTCTTGTCCCCCTCTTCACCTTCATGCTGGCCAAGCCCATTTACGAGATGCTGAAGCACGGAGCAAAGAAGGGGATGTCTGCGCTTGGGGAGATGGGGTTCGAGACATTTGACACCATCATAAGGTTCATATCCAACACGGTTTCATACCTCAGGATCTTTGCGATGGTGGTGGCCCATGTGATGCTCTCCACGGTCTTTTACATCCTAGGGGATATGGTGGGTGGAGGAGTCCTAGGAATCATCCTCGCCGTCCTCGGCAACGTCTTTGTGGTCCTTATCGAAGGGGTAATCGTTCTTGCCCAAGACCTGAGGCTCCACTTCTACGAGTGGTTCAGCAGGTTCTACGAAGATGGGGGCGTCAGGTTCTCGCCCTTCAGGCTAGACAATGAAATACCGATAATCAAAAAATGAAGTCCTGCACCGCCCTCTTCGGATCGATGCCAAGGCTTATCGCATTCGCTATCCTCATTATATTCCTTATCTCCCGATACTTCAGCTCCAGGTAGCCCATTATGGCACCTGCCCCCAAGTAGCCGTCATAATACGCCCGATTCATCATCTTCGATATCCTGCTCTCATAGAACCTCTCCAGGGCGCGGGGGGAATCCGTCTTGGGGAGGCCTGCCACCTCCAAAAGCGTCATGGCCTTCTTGATCTCCGCCTGCTTGGCCGCCTCTTGGAGCAGTTTCCACGAGATGCCCCCGCCGGGCAAGACCATCTCCATCAGTGCCTTTCGGTCGATTCCGTTCTTTATGCCCCTGAGCAGGACGCTGATGTTGAAGACATCTGCCTTAAGCCTCGCATATTCTCCCAATTCCTCCAAGACATCCTTGGTCATTCCCGCATCGGTGCTGAACAGGTTTCGTATCCTCTGGCGTGCAAAGACCGCGTCGATGAGCCCCGGCACCTTGTACTTCTCATAGATCTCGGTCGCCTCCTCCACTTCCCGCTCAAAGCCCTTCAGCGCCGATTGGGCTGCGTCCTCCTTCAGGGGTCTCCTCTCCCCCCCTTTCGAGTCGGTGGCGAAGATCCCCACTCGGCTCTTCAGGGTCTCTATTGCCCTGTACTCATCAACCTCCCGCTGGGCCATCCTCAAGGCCGGCTCCAGATCCGGAGTGGCCTTGATGAACCTATCAATCTCATCCTTGTACGACTTGATCAGACCCTCCTCTATGCCCTTCAGCGAGGGAGTGGCAGCCGCGAGGAGGGGATACCTCTCCTTTATCCTGTTCTGGAGGTCCTTCAGATCCCTGGAGCCAACTAGGTCAATGATCTGCTGCTCTGTGAAGAGCTTGCCCTTTCTGGATGAAGCCTTTACAGCTCCGAAGACAAGGTCTGTCAATGCCATGCCCTCTGGGGTCACTCTTCGGATCTAGTTCTCCTTATCACAGCATCCACTACCTGATCGACGCCCTGGGCCATCTTCTCCTTCGCCTTCTTCTCCATGCCTTCACCCTCTGCCTTTGCCTTCTCCTTTATCTTTTTGGACTCGCCCTTGGCCGCATCCACCCTTGTGGCGAGATGCCTCTCCCCGGCATCCTTGGCCTTGCCCTCGGCCTCCGCCTCCATCTTTTTCACCGCCTCTTCGGCATCCCTCGACAGTTCTGAGGCCCTCTGGGCTGTCTCCCTCTCCACCTCGGAGGCATGCTCTTCCGCACTCTTCAGAGACTTCAATGCATTTTCCATATCAACACTTCCGAGCCGAAACAATGTAGCCGGTGTGGCCAACCATTACCATATCCGGGCGGGTCTCATTAGCCTTTACCTTATAGGTCCTCATTATCAGTTCGACCGTCCTGATGCCCACGAAGCCGATCCTTCTCATCTCCTCCACGGTCTTCTCCACCTGGTTGATTGTGGGGCTGAAGCTCACAATCCGCCCCCCCGCCCTCAGAGACTGGTAGGCCTGGGGCATGGCGAGCCAAGGCGTTGCCATGTCCAGAACTATGGAGTCCAGGTCCGACTCGTCTATGCCTGCCATAAGGTCCTTCAGCCTGAACTCAACCGAATCCGAGAGGCCCAGTTTCTCTACGTTCCTCCTTGCATTCTCCTGGAACTCTTCTCTCATTTCATAGGTGATGACCTTCCCGTTGGGCCTCACCAGGCCGGCCAGGTAGCTCGTCAGGGCACCACTGCCGGTCCCGCACTCGAGCACCCTGCTGCCTGAGCGGACATTGCCCATCAGCGCAATGTAGGCCATGTCCTTCGGATATATGACCTGCGTCCTCCTGGAAATCCTTTCGAGGTGATCGAGGTAGTCGGACGGCATGACCTTCAGCCTGGCACCCAGTGTGGTCACAGCCTCATAGCCATAGGGCTTCCCCACGAGGTCGCCGAGGTCCACAATCCCCCTGTGGCAGTGGAATTTCTTCCCCTCCTCCACCCTCACGATCCAACTCTTCCTCTCATTGAGGTACAGGAGGACCTCCTCGCCGCTCACGATGGTTCTCAAAGACATCGCGCCACACCGAAACAGAATTTAATTCCTACAGATTGCGACATAAACCTAGCGGTCTGGCCGGCGGATCCCCCTACCTTTGGGCAGTGCCGGCATTAATCGATTTTTTATACTAAACACATAATACAAATATCCGTCGGGGAGATCCGATGCAGACAAGGATGAAGATAGTGGTACATGGTGTGGTTCAGGGTGTCGGCTTCCGCTATTATACCTATAGGGTAGCCAAAAAGATGGCATTGCAGGGCTATGTGACAAACCGGAGGGATGGCACCGTCGAGGTGGTGGCTGAGGGCGAGAGGCCCAAACTGCTTAGGCTTGTGGAGGAGCTCAGGATCGGTCCACCCGGCTCCTCCGTACAGAACCTCAACCTAAGGTGGGAGGATCCAAAGGGGGACTTGAGGGACTTCAAGATCCTCCGCTAGCTTTTTCAGCTCCATGTTCCCCGACTGGGGCCGTTTCCCGGGGAGGCCGCCTGGCAAGCCCCGTTTACTTGGCCATGGTCTCCCGTGCAGGATTGTAAGACCATCACCAAAAGCAATTTATATCTATAAAAAGGAATCCTAAAACTGCTTGGTGTTGTTAAATGTCCAACTCCTCCAAGGATTCTTACATCATCCCATTCGATAACCTCCGGAAGGAGGATGTCGCCACTGTTGGCGGGAAGAATGCGAATTTGGGCGAGCTGATATCCTTCAATATGCCCGTGCCGCCTGGTTTTGCCATCACCGCAGGCGGCTATGTCCTCCACGTGAGCCAGAGCCGGATGGATGAGAAGATCAGCAAGATACTCCAGGGGATAGATGAAGGCAGCACCGACTCCCTGGAAAGCGCCTCCAAGAAGATAAGGGCGCTCATGGAGGCTGCCCCCCTCCCCAAGGCCCTCCAGGAGGGCATCGCAGCCGCCTACCGGGACCTGGGCGCAAAGCTGAAGGAGAAGGACCCTGTCGTTGCGGTGAGGAGCAGCGCCACTGCCGAAGACCTGCCGGGAGCCAGCTTCGCAGGGCAACAGGACACCTACCTCTTCGTGAAGGGCAAGGACAAGCTCCTCAAGTATGTGGCGAAGTGCTTCTCGTCCCTCTACACCCCCAGGGCCATATCCTATAGGAAGGCCAAGGGCTTTGACGACTCCAAGGTCTTCCTCAGCGTTGCCGTTCAGAAGATGGTGAACAGCAAATCTTCCGGCGTCATATTCACACTCGACCCAACGACCTGCGACAGGAGTGTCGTTGTCATCGAGGGGACCTGGGGCATTGGGGAAAGCATAGTCCAGGGGAAGGTCCGCCCCGATCAGTTCGTCATAGAGAAGTCCACGATGATCATCAAGAAAAGGCTTATCTCCAAGAAGGAGGGCATGTCCATCAGGTCTCCGGCAGAGGGTGGTGGCGGCTTCCTTAAGGAAGTGCAGATACCCAAGGAGCTGCAGGAGAAGCCTTGCATTGGGGACGACCAAGTCCTCAGCCTGGGCCGCTATGCCGTTGAGATCGAGAAGCACTATGGCATTGGGATGGACATCGAATGGGCCCTCGACGCCAACAACGGCGAGCTCTACATCGTGCAGGCCAGGCCCGAGACCGTATGCTCCAGCGGGGAAGCGAAGAAGCTTGAGGACAAGCAGATGAGCGCCGAAAGAAAGCGCCTCCTCCGGGGGCTTCCAGCAGCCCCAGGCATGGTGGCCGGGAAGGCCCACGTCATTCTGGACGTCAAGGGCATCTCCAAGTTCCAGAGCGGCCAGATCCTGGTCACAGAGATGACCTCGCCCGACTGGGCTCCTGCCATGCGCAAGGCCCTGGCAATCGTCACCAACAGCGGAGGGATTACCTGCCACGCCGCCATAGTCAGCAGGGAGCTGGGGATACCCTGCGTTGTGGGGACCAACACCGCAACCACCACAATCAAGACCGGCCAGCTGATCACAGTCGACGCGACCCACGGCATCGTCTATGACGGCGACGCGCTAATGGGGGAGCAGAAGATGGGCGCCGCTGCCCCTGTCACGCTCAACCTCGGCGCAACATTCCCGCCAACCGGCACAAAGATCTATATGAACCTTGGCGAGCCGGCAATGATCGAGAAGTATAAGGACCTCCCCTTCGACGGCATCGGCCTCATGAGGGTGGAGTTCACCATCGCAGATGTCGTCGGAGAGCACCCGCTCCACCTCATAGAGATGAAGCAGGAGGAGAAATTCGTCGACCGGCTGGCCAGCGGCGTATCCCGCGTGGCCCGGGAGATCTACCCGCGCCCGGTTGTTGTGAGGTTCAGCGACTTCAAGACCAACGAATACCGCCAGCTCAAGGGCGGCGAAAAGTTTGAGCCCCAGGAGAGCAACCCCATGATCGGCTGGAGAGGGGTCAGCAGGTATGTCTCGCCCAAGTACACCCCCGGCTTCAGGCTGGAATGCCAGGCCATCAAGAGGGTTAGGGACGAGTGGGGCCTCAAGAACGTCTATGCCATGCTGCCCTTCGTAAGGACGACGTGGGAGGTCGAACGTTGCCTTGCCATCATGAAGGAAGAGGGACTGGAGCGGAGCAGGGACTTCAAGGTCTGGCTGATGGCCGAAGTTCCCTCCATAATCTTCATGGCGGACGAGTTCTCGAAGCTCTGCGACGGCTTCAGCGTGGGGAGCAACGACCTCACCCAGCTTACCCTGGGCGTGGACAGGGACTCCCCCATACTGCCAGCCCAGGACCCCAGGTACTTTGATGAGAGGGATCCGGCGGTGCTGAGGGCCATTGCGCACCTCATTAAGGTTGCCCACAGCAACGGGGTCACGGTGAGCATCTGCGGGCAGGGGCCAAGCCAGTATCCCGAGCTCTCGGAGTTCCTGGTGAGGAACGGCATCGACAGTGTCAGCGTCAACCCCGACATGGTGGTCTGGACCAGGAAGGTTGTTGCCGGCGTGGAGCGGAAGGTCATCATGGAGAGGGTTCTCTCCAAGAAGGCGGACGACTTCGGCCTGGAGCCCCCCGACTGAACCTCTCCCTTCTTTCGCCTCAGTGGCACCGGCAGAGCATTCTCCATCCTGCCTGCACAAACTTCATTAGCACAGTAGACCCATTTATCATGGGATATGCATGTCCGACTCTAAATTCTGTAGCTACTGTGGTGCCCCTATTGCCGAGGGGGCTGCCTACTGCAGTCGCTGCGGCAGGCCAGTGGCAGCTGGCGGGGCTGCCTATGCAGCGGGACAGGCTGCGCCGCAAAGGCAGCGCAGGGAGAAGGACGAAAAAAACGAGAAGGGCGAGAAGCAGGAAAAGGGGGAGAAGCATGAGAAGGGGGGCAAGGACAATTGGATGGTCTCCCTGTTTGGCGGGCTGATTCTCATCTGGCTCGGCATAGTCTTCGCCATTGCGGTCACGTCCCCCAGCGTTGGATGGAACAACTGGTGGAACTACTTCCTGGCCGGCCTGGGCATAATCCTGGTGCTGGAGGGGATTATCCTGGGTGCCCGGAGGGGAACCTACGGCCCCTTCTACGGCCTCATCGTGGGAGGCGCAATTATCGCCCTCCTGGGCATCGGTCCCCTCTTCTGGACCTATGCCATCTGGCCCTACATTGTGATCGTGCTGGGCGTCTTCGTGATACTCATAGCGATCTTCGGCCGAAGAAGGACCCCCAGGCCCTGAACCCATTTTTTTCGGGCCGCCCATTTTTCCCTAGAGGTCGAGCCACCTGCCGGTAATCAAGTTGAAGAGGCGGTGCTCGACGACGGTGGAGAGCTTGGAGCGCCCGAAGACCCTGAAATAGCCTTTACCCGCGCTTTCCACAAGGTCCCCGATATCATAGCGCGGGAAGAGCGGTCCCGAGATTACCAGCCTCCCCCATTCACCCGCCTTCAGCTCGTGGAGCATCTTCACCCCCCTCCCGGTGACGACCTCGAAGAAATAGACGTCATAGTTGGGGGAGAAGTAGGGGTTATCGTCAAGCTGCTGGCCAAAGACCCCCTCCGTTGCCGTGTAGAGCTCCACCACATCGGTGTCCCCGTAGAGCTTCCTCAGCTGGGGGGCATAGTTCGTGTGGATCTTGGCGACGCTGGTGCAGAAGAGGCCCCCCATTTCCCAGAGGTCCCTCGGAGCCTTCCCGTGCTTGCCCTTAACATGCCTCCCGAAGGCTGCAATGACGGGGGTGACGCCCATGACGCTCTTCACCCCCTCACCCTTCGCCCGCTGGTAGACCAGCTCGAAGCGCGCCTCCCAGTCCCTGCTCCCTATCCCGCCGCCCAGGGCATCTATCTCCTCCTGCGCCGGCACAAGCCGCGTATCACCCAGCTGGGGGTTGAACTTGGCGTAGGTTCCCGAGCTGTAGCCGTAGACCTCCTCGCCCTTCCCTGTGCGAATGGCGCTGACCCGGGACGGGAAGTTCAGGTTTAGCACATGGCCCTGCAGGACGCCGCTTTCAGGCTTCCTCAGGGCATGGTTGACTATCCCCCTGGCGCCCAGGAGCATTATGAGGCCCATATGGGTCCTGGTGACCGGGATCACCTTCGGATCACCGGTCGTGCCCCTGGTCATCACCCACCCCACAGCCGGCTCCGGCAGGAGCGCCCCCTCGTCCCCCTCCTTCACCCTTTCGATCTGGCGCCTGAAGCCTTCATAGCCACAGGCAGGGAAAGCCCTCCTGAAATCCTCGGCGTTCCCGACCCCCTCTGCCCCATGATCCCTTCCGTACCCGGTCCTGGAGTACCCCTCCAGGAGGGCAGAGAGCGCAGCCTCCTGGGCTCTGGCCGGATCCTCCAGGGAATCATGCCACGGCCGGATGAAGGTTGCCAGCAGGCCAGCACTGCCTCCGAAACCATCTGACACCATCACTCAGCCCCCAGACCGGCTGAGATGCTATCGCCCAATCCTCTTAATTGCTTAGCGGTCCTCTGCTGCCGCGAATGGGTCCGTCAGCGACCTCTAGAGGCCTGACAACGGCCTGCCGGTCGCAAAAAAAGCCTGAAGAAATTGGCCTCCCCGGGCGCCGGCTCATTTTTTCCTGCCCTTCGCTTCGTACCTCTCCGCCAACTTCTTCCAGTCTGTGTCCCCGGATCCGTCATCATAGCCGATTATGTTCCCCTCATGGGCTATGTCTATCTCGGCAGCGTCGTTGATGGAGACCATTGGCACGAGGTAGGAAATTGCGTCGTCCCCATCCTCGGTCACGATGGCCATCGCCAGGGCGGGCTTCTTGAAAAATCCACCCCTGCCATCACCCTTGGCGTACACCACATCCAGCTTCTGGAGCAGCGGAAAGAACCCAACAACATCCGAGTGCTTGACCATGACCTGACACCTTCAAGATCAGAACTATACGGGACACACTTAATCCCATCGCCTTTCTCAGTGAAGATTCTTTTTTTAATCTTGTTGCGACCTGCTGCCATCTATATTAGAGGGTGCTCCCGAGGGTTATTGGGGATGCTATGAACAGGAAGATGGCGCTGCTGGGCGGGCTCGCCCCCATAGTGACGCTCTACTCCAGCATCGGAATAGCCATCGCCCTCTCCCCCTGGTTCAACTGGGTCAACAATGCGCTCAGCGACCTGGGGCACGCCACAAAGAGCACCGCCGCCCCGGTCTTTAACTTCGGTCTCCTCCTCACGGGCGTACTAATCATCATATACTCCATCACCTACCTCCACAGCCACGCCAGATGGACTTCCTACCCCTTCATCTTCATGGGATTCTCCATGCAGCTTGTTGGCGCCTTCAACGAGACCTATGGCCTCCTCCACTTCTACGTCTCCGTCCTCCTCTTCGTTCTGCTGCTGGTCTGTGCCCTGGTGTACTTCGCAGAGAGGCGCTGCTACCTCGCACTGATAGCGCCCTTCGCGGCCATATTCTGGGCCATGTACTTCCAGGGCATATTCTTCAGGGGAGCTGCCCTGCCCGAGATCCTCTCCTCCTTCGCCTTCCTCCCCTGCTTCCTCATGACCCTGAGGGGGGTCTGCACCAGCTCTGATGAGGCGGCAGTCTGCACCCGCAGCTGAAGCGTTCAGTCCCCCTCCGCATCCTCGACACCCTTCTCCGTCAGCCTGACGTAGGTCGAGGATCTGGCGTGCTTGGGCGAATCGATCACGGTGATCCTGGTCCTCCCCTTTGATCTCTCCAGCCAGAGCCTGAAGGTGGATCCGTGGGCCACCACATTTCCCCCGACAGGGCGCATGGGCTTGACGCCGGGTATCACCTCCGGCACGTCCAGGATCTGGTTGGTCACCACAACCACCAGGTCGTAGAGCAGCGCCATCCTCTGGAGCTCGTGCATGAGCATGTTCAGCCTCTGCTGTCGGGCAACGAGGTTCTCCCTCCCCGGGTACTCGCTCCTGAAGTGGGCCGTGAGGGAGTCCACGACCAGGAGCCTCACGCCCCTGCTCCTCACATAGTCGGAGGCGATGCCCAGCCCCTCGAACTGGTGGTCCGAGTTGATTGCCCGGTAGCCGAATATGCGGTCGAGGCTGGCATCGTCCTCAAGGGAGAGGCCCTTGGCGATCTCGACCAGCCTCTCCGGCTTGAGGGTGTCCTCGGTGTCCAGGTAGAAGGCGCAGCCATTGAGCCCGCCCCGGTTCTTTGTCAGCTGCACGGTGAGGCAGAGCTGAAGGCAGATCTGGGTTTTTCCGGTGCCGTAGGCGCCTATCAGCTCCGTGATCCCGGGCTCCAGCCCGCCGCCCATAAGGGCGTCCAGGTTGGACGAGCCCGTCGTCAGCTTGGACATCTTTGACCTCCTCTCCATGTACTCCTTGGCTGTGAAGACCTTGGAGAGCGCCGATTCCCTCGCCCCCTTCGTGGCTTCCTCCGCCTTCCCCTCCCCCAGCTCGCTCCTCATCAGCAGCTCATGGGCCGGGAGGGCCGCCAGCTCCTTGACCGACGATATCCCAGCCCTCCTCAGCTTCTCGGCGGTGGAGGGGCC
>CAYZHK010000001.1:0-60090 GCA_964477685.1 uncultured Nitrososphaerota archaeon | reverse complement strand
TCCCAGCGGACCCACCACCCAATTAACACTCTTCGCTAAAAAACGTGCTTGAGGGCTCAGCTGACATAGCTTATGGTGTAGGTGACAAGCGCCGGGGCGGCGTCATCATTAAAGATCTTAAGGACATTCGAGCCGAGAAGCGCCGGGAGTCGGATTTGACCTCCAGTGGGCGTGCCATCTGCTGGGACTCTGCACTCGGTACCGTAGTCGCTGTAAGTCATTGTAAAGTGAAGAGGGCTGGGCGAGGAAAACTGGATTTCGATGTACCCCACATACTCGAAGGAATATTCCAGAGACATTGAGCCGCCCTGGGGGATGACTTCCATCACGTTCTCTGCCAGCGTTGTGCTGTTCTCCAGTGACAGGATATCGAGTAGGGTCTGATACTGCCCCTGAAGCAGGGAGTGGTCTGAGGAGAAGCTGTCATAGATCTGCTGGAGGTTCTGATTTTGGCCCATCAGGACGCTATACTGGTCAGAGAGTTGAGAGTAGTTTGTGGCGAGGGCATTCCTCTCATTGGTGAGGACCTGGTTTTGGGCCTGGAGGGCGGATGTCTGGGTAAAATACAGCACCCCGATTATTCCGGCAACGGCGATTAGGACTATCACCAGGACAATGGGGAGGCTGAGACCGATGCCTCCTACTTCCTTTGGTGCGCCCTGGGCACCTTCCTTGGTGGGTGATCTGGAGGGCGAGACTTTCAGAATCTTGCTTCCGAGCAATGATCTCACCAATCTCAGTTCCGACTCTGAGGATATAGGGTTTATTGTGGGGCGGGAAGCGGGGCGACCGAGCGGAGGGGCAGGCAGGGCGATAAGGTTAAGAGAAGTTCTGATTTAGAGAATTCGGTGGGTCGGCATGGTGAACAATCCCTTTGCTGCCTTCAGGACCGAGTGCGCAAGATTGACCAGGGATTCCCTCCTGGGGGAGGGGGTTGAGGTTCAGGAGGGCGAGCTGAGGCTCACCGTGCCCCAGGAAAGGGGAAACGGCAACCTATCATTCTCGACATTTGCGGTTGCCAAAAAAACAGGCAGGGACCCCAGGGAGCTGGCCAAGGGCATCGCCGCCAGGGGCGAGGCGGCCAAGCGCAAGCTTGTGTCCAAGGTAGAGTGCGCCGGCGGGGGATATGTGAACTACTTCATCGATTTCGCAGCCTTCTCCAAGATTGTGATTGGAGCCGTGTCCACCCACGGCGCCGCCTATGGCAGATCTGGCTCCAAGGGAAGGAAGGTGATAGTGGAGCACACCAGCGTCAACCCAATACACCCCATACACATAGGTGGCGCAAGGAACGCTGTAATAGGCGACTGCCTTGCCAGGCTCCTTAGCGCCTCGGGCGACGAGGTCAGGAGGCACTTCTACATCGATGACGTCGGCCTCCAGGTCGCCCAGGCCAGTTACGGCTTCGGCAAGGTATCCGAGAGGAGGGCGGGGCTGAAGGGCGACCACTTCATCGGCAGAATATACGCCGGGACGAGTTGCGCGATGAACATCAAGCGGCTCAAGGGGGAGATCGATGCCCTCAGGCGGGAGGGGAAAGACGGAGAGGCTAGGGAGAGGATCACGGAGCTCGACGACTGGGTCGCGGCCGCCGAGGATCTCAGGGAGAAGGACAGCAGACTCTTTGATGAGATCACCGCAGCTGTGCTGAGCTCGCAGGATCCCAGCGCCGATGTGAACAACCTCCTCAAGAGGTACGAGGGGAAGGACCGGGAGGCTGTCAGGCTGATAAGGGGGCTCTCGGATATGGCATTGGGTGGATTCAGGGAGACTCTGGGGAGAGTGGGCATAGGGTTCGACAGCTGGGACTGGGAAAGCGAAATTGCCTCCTGGAGCGGTGCCGCAGAGAAGGTGGTGTCGGAGCTGGCAGAGACCGATTTTGTGAGGGTGGAGGATGGCACCTATACACTCGATGCCGAGCTGACTGCCAAGAGGTACGGGCTGAAGGAGAAGTATGCCATAAGAAATGAGACACCACCGCTAACTCTGAAGAGGTCCGACGGCACCACGCTCTACACCACCAGGGACATCGCCTACACGCTCTGGAAGTTCCAAAGGGCGGACGATGTCATCAACGTAATATCCATAGAGCAGAAACTGCCGCAGCTGCAGCTCAAGATAGCCCTCTACGCCCTCGGCAAGGGTGAACTCGCAGAGAGGCTGGTGCACTTCAGCTATGAGCTGGTACACCTCCCAGGCTACAGGATGTCAGGGCGGAGGGGGAGATTTATCGCCTTTGATGATGTTCTCGATGAGGCGGCGGAGAGGGCCTACAGCGAGGTATCGAAGAAGTCGCCCCACCTGGCTGAGGAGGAGAGGAGGAGGATTTCCGAATTCGTGGGGGTGGGGGCAGTCAGGTATGCCCTAATCTCTGTGGCGTCCAATAAGCCGATCACGTTCACATGGGAGAGGGTGCTGAACTTTGAGCAGAACAGCGCCCCCTTCATCCAGTACGCCCATGCAAGGGCCAGCAACATACTGGTCAAGGCTGGCAGGGTGAGTGGACCCGGCCAGGAGTCTGATTACAGCTCTCTGGCTACGACCCAGGAGCAGGACCTGATCACCATGCTGGGCGCCTTCCCTGAGACTGTGGCAGAGGCCTCAAGAACTCTCCGTCCAGAGATGCTGGCAGAATATGCCAACGGCCTGGCTGCCAAGTTCAACCTATTCTATGACAATGTCCCTGTGCTCAAGTCAAAGGAGGGGGGAGTTAGGGAGGCAAGGCTCAGGCTCGTAGAGGCCTTCAAGGTTGTGCTTTCCAATGCCCTGGCATTGCTTGGCATAGAGGCGCCTTCGCGCATGTAGGAGGCTGAACCATGAGCCACGGCCACTTCCGTCAAGACGAAAATGTTCGGAGGAGGTCGCAGGACCCCCACAAGCTATTGAGGGGGATAGGAGTGGCCAAGGGGATGGTCTTTGTGGACATTGGCTGCGGAGCGGGCTTCTTCTCAATCCCTGCGGCAGAGATGGTCGGGGAAGGGGGGAAGGTTTACGCCGTCGATGTCAATCCGGCGTTCCTAGAAGAGGTCGAAAAGAGGGCCTCGGCGTTGGGGCTCAAGAATGTTGTGCTCAAGGCAGCCAGCGCGGAGGAGGCCATCCTCTTCGATTCCAGGGCGGACATCGTCTTCTTTGCCAATGCGTTCCACGACTTCGAGGACAAGGAGAGGGTCTTGGCCAACTCGATGAGGATGCTCAAGCAGGGCGGGGAGACGGTGGACTTGGACTGGAAGAAGACAAACACCACCCACGGACCGCCCTTGTGGAAGAGGCTCCCTGAGAAGGAAGTGGAGAGGCTCATGTCCGTAGTGGGCTTCAGGGCAATAAAGACAACTGACTGTGGGAAGGGGCACTATCTGATTGTAGGGAAGAAATCCTGATGCCTCCTACAGAGATGGGGCCGACCGGCGCGGTGCCTCGGTGCATTGGCCGCCAATGAGGGGGATGCGGGGCTGGCGCCGCATTAATAGGCACCGTGTCCTTAATTATCCCAAGTGCCTATGCTGCCAAAAATAGAGACTCTGATCGGTAAGAAAGTGCTGGTTGAGGGAGATGTCGGCTCAGGGAAGACGGCGTATATACACCGCCTTATCGCCCAGGCCCTTGAAATGGCTGGCACCGGCGAGATCATTGTGGTTGACATGGCGCCGCGGAGAAGACGAGTAGGCAGGCGCTTCGTGGGCGGTCAGCTGAAAATGCCTGGAAAGGCATCATCCCGGCTAGCTCATCATTCCGCAACCCATGTCTTCGCCCCCAGGCTGGAGGGGAAAAATAGGGCGGAAATCCAGGAGATGGCGAAGGCAAACGCCCTGGAGCTTGGGAAGGTGGTTCGGTCCATCTCGGTGGGAGGAAGAAGCATCCTCTTCATCAACGACCTCACCATGTTTTTACATGCAGGCGATGTGGACCTGCTGGTTGATGCAATCAGAAGGGCAGAAACATTCATCGGAACCGCCTACAGGGGGGAATTCCTTTCGAGGGACAGAGGCAGCGGGATAGCGCAAAGAGAGAAGGCGCTCCTTGAGAAAGTGGAAAAATCTGTGGATCTGGTTATCAGCCTTTGACGCCGGTGGCGCGTGGCGGGTCCGGAGGGATTCGAACCCTCGACCATCGGCTTTCTCCGAGGATTCACCGGAGGCCGACGCCCTGATCCAGACTAGGCCACGGACCCGCAATTGGATATCGAAGGGCCACCGAATATTAACCTTGCCTTCATCAGAGCATGCTGTAGAGGAAAATGGCGACTATCACGATAGCCAGTATGGCAACATAGACAAGCATCATTTTCCTAAAGGTTTTGGATCTGCCTACCTTGGACTGCTCCTTCTGGTATTCGGGTTTGCATTTCAGGCAGTAGTCCCTCCCCTTCACCTCTATCATGCGGCCGCAATAGAGGCAGTGCCTGTGAGGATATATGTGGACTTTCTTGGTGCGCTCCTCTTGGGACATCTGGTCATCCGCTCCCTACTTCAGGCTCCCCATCTTTCCAGCAATCTCCTTCAGCCGCTCGATCCTCTTCACTGTTGGGGGGTGGGTCGAGAAGAGGGCGACCACTTCATCGGCCCGGAAGGGGTTTATGATCCAGAGGGGGCTTGTGAACGGGTTGGCCCTTATCTGGGCTCCACTCCTTGCAACCCTTTCGATCTTCTCCAGTGCGCTGGCAAGCGAGAGTGGTTTCTTGCTCAGGGCGGCTCCTTCGCTGTCTGCCTCGTACTCCCTCCCCCTCGACACCGCTGTCTGTACCAAGAAAGCCGCCAGAGGGGCGAGGAAACTGAGTATGAGGGCAAGGCCAGCGGCGTTGCTGTTTCTCGAATCGCTCGTGTAGGCCCCGAACCTCCCGACAAGGGCGAGGTATGATATCGCGCCTGCAATGGTTGCGGCGACGGTGGCCACAAGCACATCCCTATGCTTGATGTGGGAGATCTCGTGGCTGAGGACCCCCTCCAGCTCGTCCTCAGTTACGGCCCTCATCAACCCGCTGGTCACGGCAACCACCGAGTTGCTCGGTCCCCTCCCCGTGGCGAAGGCATTGGGGACAGGCGATTCAACAATAGCCACCTTTGGCTTGGGTAGACCGGCAGCCAAGGAAAGTGAAGAGACGATCCGGTGGAGAGTCGGCTGCTCAGCCTCGCTGACAATTTTTGCCTTTGTAGTCGATATGACAATCTTGTCGCTGGCAAAGAAGGAGATGACATTGAAAATAATGGCCAGCACCAGCGCTCCCAGCGTAAAGAGCTCAGGGGAACCAAAAAGGAGACCTACAACGTAGCCAAGGATTACAAATATCCCTGTAAGCAAGATCATCATAGCGCCAAGTCGTAGCATGGCTGACCCCTTCTCAGATAAAAACCATATGGCTTAAAAATTTTGTTCTCAACATTCCTATTCCTCTGCCGGGGCGGCTTCGGTGTAGTAAAACTCGTTTATCTCTTTCTGGTACCGGTCCAACCAAGAGTCCTTCTTGTTGACCCGAGGCCTACCTGTATCGGGGTCCCTCCGGAAGGTGATCCCAAGGCCCTTCAGGAAGAGGTTCATCCCCTTCCTCAGGTCGGTGGGGGGGTGCGCGATGCCAGATGCGCCAGGGACACCCGAAAAAACCATGACGCTGTCGGCAAGAAGGTCGTTGGCAACTATGTCGTGCTCCACGACGAAGGCGGCAGTCCCCGTCTTCTCCACAACTTTCCTTATGCACTTCGAGACTGCCAGACGGTGCTCCACGTCCAGGTGGGCTGTTGGTTCGTCGAGGAGATAGACCTTGGCCTCCCGGGATAGGCATATGGCCACAGCGATCCTCTGGAGCTCGCCGCCGCTGAGGGAGCAGGCAGCCCTTTCCATCAAAGGCGCCACATCTAGTGGAGAATATACCTCGTCATTGAGAAACTGGTCGGAGATGAGGGAGGGGTTGATGGAGTTGAGGATCTCCTTCAGGCTCCTATCGGTGTTGGGAACGACGTACTGGGGCTTGTAGCTGACCTTCATGCCCGTCTCGGTGAGCCTGCCTTCAGTAGGCTCTGTGATGCCTGCAATGACCTTTACAAAGGTTGTCTTGCCGGTGCCGTTGGCGCCCACAATGCCAACCACTTCGCCCCGATGGATCTCTCCTGCCCTAGCCCTCAGCGTGAAGGTTCCGAGCGTTTTCCTGAACTCCGGCCAGCTGTGGAGCGTGTCCTCGGACCGCCACTGCCTGGGCTGAGGCGACAGGTGGAATTTGATGGCTCGGTCGCGGAAACGGATATTCTCGTCGGGGATGTATCCATTAATATAAATGTTTATTCCAACCCGGACACCGTGGGGCATCGAGACGATGCCATAGACCCCCGGCTTACCATAGAAGAGGCAAACCTGGTCTGAGATATAGTCCAGGACGGCCAGGTCGTGCTCGGCGACCAGCACGTACTTGGAAGCCTTCGCCAGGCCTTGGACGAGGGATGCCATCCTCATCCTCTGGTAGATGTCCAAGTAGCTGGACGGCTCATCGAAGATGTAGACATCGGCATCCCGGAGAGCCACGGCGGCGATGGCCATCCTCTGGAGCTCGCCGCCGCTCAGCTCATGGACGTCCTTTTTCCAGATGGAGTCCAAGGAGAGGGTTGCCTTGACATCGGCCAAGGCTTTCCTCTCGTCGATCTTGGAGAGGATCTCCGAAACTGTGCCCGTAATCCTTTTTGGCGCCTCGTCGATATACTGGGGCTTCGCTACAACCCGGAGCTTTTCCTCCGAGAGCTTCCTGAAGTATTCGTGCAGTTCTGATCCGCGGAAGAAGCGCAGGATGGTCTTCCAGTCGGGCGGCGAGTCGTAAAAGCCCAGGTTTGGCATCATCTCTCCGCTCAGTGCCCGAAGGGAAGTTGACTTGCCTGCCCCATTGGGTCCGAGAAGGCCGACCACCATCCCCTCGCGGGGGACAGGCAGGCGGTAGAGCTTGAAGGTATTGGGACCATAGCGGTGGGTGCAGATCTCCTCCAGCTCGTCGGGGAGGTTCACAACCCTCAGAGCGCCATAGGGGCACTTCTTGACGCATATGGCACAGCCCGTACAGAGGGTCTCTGCCACAATGGGGTGATCCATGGAAGGGTCGTACTTGATGGCCTCAGCCCCGGTCCTCACTATGGGGCAGAACCTGATGCATTCCTTGTTGCACTCACCGGGCTTGCAGAAGTCCGGGTCCAGAACGACCACGCGCGCCAAGGGGACCACCGGCGGAGGAGGCTACTCCATCTCCGTCTCTTCTGTGGTGGTTTCTTCGCCCTCGCCGCCCTCTTCCTGGAAGTTTTCCAAAAAGACCTCGTAGTAGTCAGCCATGAGTTCGCGCTCTTCTTCCTTCCTCTTCCGTCCCTTGATCTGGGGCTCCTCGACAACAAGGGTCTTCCGTCTCTTGCTCTCGTCAACGGGCTGGACGATCTTATAGCCCTTCGATTCGCTGGCCGGCTTCTCAAAGCCACAGTTTCTGCAGATCAGGTATATTTTCTGTTCCTTCTTGCTGGGTATGAGAAGCTTGCCACACTTAGGACAGAATTCCAATAATACCACCTAAAGATTAGAGGGAATCCCCTTTACCATTCTTCTTCTTCTTCAAACTCTTCCTCTTCCTCTGGCCACTCCTCTTCCTCGTCGTCAGGCCATTCTTCGTCTTCGTCCTCGGTCCAATCTTCTTCCGACTCGTCTTCCTTCGAAAGATAGAGCATATAAGATTCTCCTAGAAGAGCAATCGGATTACGTTGGCGTTTGGATATTTAAGTTTAACTATCATAATAATTGGTGGTGGCGGTCGTTGATATGAGGGTGAAACTGAAGCCAGATGATGGTGAGGGCATCGGCAGGGTGGCACGGGTGGTGAAGGAGGGCGGGCTCATAATCTACCCAACGGAGACCGTCTACGGAATCGGCTGCGATCCCTTCAATCAGCCTGCGGTGGACAGGGTCAGCGCCCTAAAGGGCAGGGAGAGGAAGGCATTTCCTGTCCTTGTTTCAGGCATCACCAAGGCAGATAGGCTGGTCGCGGTGGGGGATGTTGCTAGGCTCCTGATGAAGGCATTCTGGCCGGGCGCGCTGACGATTGTCCTGGAGGCGAAGCCGGGGGCCTCAGGGCTGGGTCATGGGACAGGGAAAATCGGCGTCCGGATGCCCAGGCATGAGCTGGCGTTGGGGATAATCAGGGCGTGCGGAGGGGCACTTGTGGGCACCAGCGCAAATGTGAGCGGGATGCAGCCAGCAAGGAGAGTCGAAGAGCTGGATCCGAGGATCGAGGGAGGGGTGGATCTGGTTGTGGATGGGGGCCCCTCAGAGCTTGGATTGGCATCCACAGTTCTCGAGGTTCTGGAGGGAAAGGGGAAGGAAAACCGCGCCTGCGCGCGGCTCAGTATGCTCAGAAGGGGGGCGCTGGGCATCGATGCCATTAAGAGGGAGGCATCGCATTGGAGAGGGGAAGGGATAGAGGTTGAGATCGTTTAACCTTGTGGCCACGACCCAGAGGGGGAACGAATGGGCATGCGCAAAAGAGGTTGAAAAGCTTGGCGAATCGCTTGGCTTTGGAGGGGTCAGGATGAAGAGGGCAGGGTTCCCAGGGCTTCTAATCGGCAATATGGAGGGGGATCCATTCGACCTGGTCAGGGCAGTCAGGGGCGTCGCAGAAGGGGATCCCTGGGACCTAAGGTTCCTTCTGAGGCTGACGCCGATTGAGGTTACCGTGGAGGCCACCGTGGATCTCGTGGCCGAGGCTGTAGGGAAGCTTGCCCACAAGGTTCCCGAGGGGCAGAGCTTCAGGGTATCCGTAAACAAAAGGGGCTGCGACATACCCAGCCAGGAGCTGATCATCGCGGCGGCGTCGAAGGTCAAGAGGAGGGTCAACCTTGAAAGACCGGACTGGGTTGTCCAGATCGAGGTTATTGATGATGCCGCAGGGATCTCAGTTCTGGAGCCGGGAGATATCCTTTCGGTCACAAAGCTCCAAGAGCAGGCAATGCAGGGCTAGCGGTAAAGCTCCGAGAGGGCCACCCTCTCCATCACCAGGGCCTTCAGCGCAGAATCGCTGCTCCCGTGAATCGTCTTGGCGAATGCCAACTCCTCGCCACAGATGCCGTAGAGTTCCATGAGGTGGGCCCTTTTTTTAGGCGTGATGCCCATGAGCCTGTCGTCGCCACTCCCGTAGCTTAGAAAGAGCTCCGTGGCTTTTTGCGAGGCAATGAATGTGTCCTGGATAGTGATCAGCACCCAAGAGCTTGACGAGGAGTTGACCCCAAGTCTGCTGATGGCCTCCTTTATCTGCCTGCTGGCCGAGGCGTAAAGGAGGAATTCTGTTGCCGGGGACCTTGCCAAGTTCTTCCCTGATCCAAAGGAGGCGGCGGTCAGCCTGGCTGCAGTGGCCATGTGCTCAAGGCCAGCAACGCCGAGAGCGTCAAGGATCTGGCTGCTGCCGCCCAGGGCATGAAGCCTCTCCAGGGCCTCCTGAAAAAGCGATGATTTGCGGGGCCTGAGACCCTTCACCCGCACACAGGTAAATGGTGAGTTGGGCGCAAGGTCAATGGTTGGCATCCGTCTTTCTCCCCGAGGTCTGCCCATTTACAAAGCGGTCTATTATCTCCCTGGATATGCCAGTGGATGCCAGCCTCTCCTTCAGCTGCTCGGGGTCGGTGGTCTCGTCCCGCCAGATCTTGACAAGGTAATCCATCGTCTCCCTGATTTCCCATGGGTACATTATCCAGTCATCGGTCTCCAGGTAATAGTAATCGGGCTTGAATTTGGACAAAGGCTTGTAATGGATTGTGGCCACCCTAAGGGCCCTCGCCCCCTGGTCCAGCAGGTGACGCTGGGCCAGCATCAGGCTTTCACCGGTGTCCGCCACGTCATCCGCAACCAGTATGATCTTCCCCTTGGGCGAGGCGGATATTGGTTGGGTGATCCTAGGAACCTTAACCTTCTCGTCGACACCCCTGTAGAACTCGATCTTGATGGACGCAAGGTCGGAGACGTTCAGGAGGTCGGATAGGACCCTTGCCACGACCCAGCCTCCCCTGGCAACACCCACTATCATGTCAGGGCGATAGCCGCTCTCGTTGATGCGATCTGCGAGGGCCAGTAGCGATGTCTCGATTTGCGACCAGGTAAGTGCAAGGATCTTCATTTGGTAAACCCCTAGCCACCATGGACCGACGGTAAGAACGTTACCTCGTCCCCATCTTTAAGTTCTGCCTTTGGGCCGCCCAGAAGGTCAGCCTCGGCATCATTGATGAAGATGAGGACATCCGGCCTCACCGAGGTGTCGGTGAAGAGCCTTGCCTTCAGTGGGGCCTTTTCGGACCTCCGGAGGGTCTCGATGAGCGACCTCAGTGATTTTCCTTTGATGGTCTGCTCGCGCTCGGGTTCATCGGACAGCCCCCTTAGGACCGCGAGGTACCTAATCTTGACCTTCACCGCCATCCTGATGGCCCCCACCAAAGGTAGATGGTTCAAAGATATAAATCTCCTCTTCGTACCTCCTCCCGCTGATGATCGTGCCTTTGGGAAGAACCCTGAAGCTGCCCGATGAAAGCTTGGATTCGACCTTGGGGGCAAGGTCCTCAGGCTTGCTCATGAGCCAGCTGAGTGGGACATCGATGCCGATGGGCCTGGACCGAATCACGTGGCGAGACGATTTGATGGGGAAGAGCTGCCCAGTCCTGGCTGCCTGAATGACCTCAGACTTTTTTATTGGCGGGGGGGCCAGCAGCGCTTCCACCTCGCCCTGCCTAAGCCGCTCCAAAGCATCATGCTCGGTGGCGAAGCTGATTCCAGTAGCCAATCCCCTCATGGCACCCTCGAAGAAGGACAGCAGGCGGTAGGCCTCAAAAATATCAAAGTTCTTGGGTGCCACAGTGAAGGATCTGTTCCTGAAGAGTAAGCTCAGGAGGCCCTCCCTTTGGACCACTGCCCTTACGCCCTCGTCCAAGGACCCGGGAGGGGTATTCATCAGGCTCGCCCACCCGATGGCCGGCGGCCGAGACAGGCACCGGTACCAGCAACCTATAGAGACCTCTGGCGAGCTGTAGTCGTAGAGGGCGACAGGAACGGACCTGCAGCCGAGCCTTGTTAGCGCCCAGTACCTGTGCGTGCCATCAAGGATCACATTATTCTCAGAGGCCACGAGGATTGGATCGTGGATGACCCGCTCTATCATAAGGGAATTTGTGATGGTCAGGAGTATCTGGGGGTCGTATTCCTCGTGGGGGCGTATCTCCTCCAAGGGAAGGACTCGAATCCTAGATGTGAAGCCCCGTGGCATCAGAATCACTTGCCCGTTGGAAATGGTCAGTGGAGGTGCCGGTTCTTCATTGTCGCCTCAGCGCAGGTCAACCACTTCATTCCAAGGTTCAATCTGTAGGCTCTGGATAAAAAGCATTGTCCAATCATTGTGGAGCTTGGCCAATGCCCTAACGAGAACCTGCTGCTCCGCAGGAAGACAGTGGCACTTACCCCGTTTTGCCTTGGTCGCTAGCCTGCCCTTCTGGCTCTTTGGCAGGTTCGGCCTTGCCTTTGGCCTCGCCCTCTGCCTCTTCAGGGGCCTTTGTGCCCTCCGCCTGCTCCTTGGCCGCTTCAGGGGCGGCAGGTGGGGTTTCCCCCTGCGGCGCTGCGGCTGGGACCTCCTCGGTGGCCATTTCCATTGCTGGAGCCTGCGCTTCGGCTTCCTTTGAGGCGATCTCCGCCTCCTCAAGCTTGAGGGCTTCCTCGCGTTTCTTCTGGGAGACCAGCAGCCGCGTTATGTAGCCTGCGACTCTGTTGTTCAGGTGCTTGCTCCTTATGTCAGAGTATTGATAAACGAGCTTCTTGTTGACCTCAAAATCGGTCGAGAAGACCGTCGGGTACTTGAGGACCAGCTCATTTGATACGCTTTTTACCTTGCCGATGCGAACCTTGCCCAATATGGTCACCGATACATCTCACCCGAAGCAGGTACCCCAATTTAAAATTTGTGATATCCCGTTTATTCCGGTTGGCCCTGGGCAGTACACCAAGAAAGATTTTATATTTTATGGGAGTATGTAAAAGCGGCGAAGGACATGACGGATATAGCCATTTCTCCCATGGACAGAATTATGAGGAAAGCAGGTGCGGAAAGGGTGAGCGAAGAGGGGGCCGAGGCCCTGAGGGAGGTCATCGAATCCCTGGCACTTGACATTGCCCGCGAATCAATTGCCCTTGCAAAGCATGCTGGCAGGAAAACCGTGAATGCCGAGGATGTAAAGATGGCCAGCAGGAAGCTTATAGCACTCACCAAGCTGGGGGTATAGTCGAAGCCGGGAATCCATTCCGCGTCTTTTAGCCCCCAATAGGGAAATAGTTATATAGAAGTGTAAAAAATTTCTTTTTACAATTCACAGGTGTAATTCTATGTCTAACGCACAACTTGGCGGAGTTCCAGTATTGATCCTGAAGGAAGGAACCCAGCGCACTCAGGGAAAAGAGGCGCAGAGGGTCAACATGATGGCTGCCCGGGCTGTTGCCGAGGCAGTCAGGACAACGTTGGGTCCAAAGGGGATGGACAAGATGCTTGTCGATACCCTTGGAGACGTGACGGTAACAAACGACGGTGCCACGATCCTTGGCGATATCGAGGTACAGCACCCGGCCGCGAAGATGATGGTCGAGGTTTCAAAGACCCAGGACGAGGAAGTCGGGGACGGCACCACAACATCGGTAATCCTTGCCGGTGAGCTGCTGAAGAAGGCTGAAGAACTCGTTGAGAAGAACATTCACCCCACGCTGATCGTGCAGGGTTACAAGAAAGCCACAGAGAAGACCATGGACGTCCTCTCCAAGATAGCCATGCCAATCAGTATCGATGACGAAAAGGTCATGAAGAAAGTTGCCTACACAGCGATGAACAGCAAGGCATCCGCCGGAGTTCAGGACTTCTTCGGCGACATTGCAGTCAAGGCGGTCAAGCAGGTCTCGGAAAAGAGGGGCGAGGGGTATGTTGCTGACATTGAATACATACAGATCGTCAAGAAGCAGGGTGGCAGCCTTACCGACAGCAAGCTGGTCTACGGTGTGATTGTGGATAAGGAAGTTGTCCACCCAGCAATGCCGAAAGTGGTGGACAATGCAAAGGTAGCTCTGCTGGATGCCCCACTCGAGATCGAGAAGACCGAATTCGATGCGGAGATCCGGATCAGCGACCCGACCCAGATGAAGGCCTTCATTGAGGAGGAGGAGAAGCTCCTTAAGGACATGGTCCAGAAGGTGAAGAAGTCTGGGGCCAATGTGGTCTTTTGCCAGAAGGGGGTCGATGATATAGCCCAGCACTATATGGCGAAGGAGTCCATTGTAGGCATAAGGCGCGTCAAGAAGTCGGACATGGAGAAGCTTGCGAGGGCGACTGGGGCCAAGATAGTCACAAACCTTGATGACCTGACAGCTGCCGATTTGGGAGAGGCCAAGGTTGTCAAGGAGGAGAAGTACGGCGAGGACAAGATGACCTTCGTAGAGGGGTGCAAGAGCCCCAAGGCAGTGAGCATCCTGATAAGAGGGGGGCTCATGAGACTGGTGGACGAGGCCGAAAGGACCCTCCATGATGCACTCTGCGTCGTCGCGGACGTGATAGAGGATGGCAGGGTCGTTGCCGGCGGCGGAGCTCCGGAGCTGGAGGCTGCCAAGAACATCAGGGACTATGCAGCCGGCGTCGGCGGCAGGGAGCAGCTTGCCATTGAAGCATTTGCTGACAGCCTTGAGGCAGTTCCGAGGACACTTGCCGAGAGCGGAGGACTTGACCCAATAGACATCCTTGTTGAGCTCAGAGCCATGCATGAGAAGGGCGAGAAGTGGGCAGGAATCAACGTCCTTCAGGGAAGGACAGGGAACATGGAGAACTCTGGCGTCATCGAGCCACTGGCGGTGAAGGTGCAGGCCATCAAGTCTGCCACAGAGGCGGCATCCATGATATTGAGGATCGATGATGTTATAGCCTCTGCGAAAGGCGGAGCGGCCGGCGGTGGGATGCCCAAGAAGCCTGGCGAAGGCGGAGCGGGCGAGTTCGACTAAGGAAGCCGGCTCAGGCAGACCATCCATTCTCTTTTTTTATTATTTTTTTCCCCAATCTTCCCCACCGACAACGGGAGGGAAGTGTTTTTATCGGGCAGGGGTAGACTTCACGATGTTCTCGAGGCTTTTGCATGAAAAAAAAGAGGGCGATCGTGATAACTGGGTCTCCTGGAACAGGGAAGTCTTCCGTTGCGGAGCTTGTGGCTGCCAGGCTTTGCGCAAAATTATTGAGCCTCAACCTAGTTGCTGCAGAGGCTGGCGCCCTCTCCACCAAGGACTCGGCGAGGGGCAGCACGCTGGTGAAGGAGGGGATTCTGAGGAGGGCACTGGGCAAAATCTTGGGCGAGAAGGATGGGATTGTGGTCATCGAGGGGCACTTTGGCGAGCTTGTTCCAAAGGAATATGTGAAGATTGCGGTTGTGCTCAGGTCAAATCCCTTCATACTGGGGGAGAGGTTGGGAAAAAGGGGCTATTCCGTCGAGAAAGTCAAAGAAAATGTGGAGGCCGAGCTCCTGGACGCGTGCCTAATTGCCGCAGTGGAGGCTTTCGGCAAGGAGGCGGTCAGGGAGGTCGACACCTCCGAGCTGACTCCTGAGGAGACTGCAGAGGATGTTCTTGGGGCGATCAAGGGCAGGGGAGGGTTGCCTGCGGGTTCGGTGAATTGGGTCACACGGTTGGAGGGCGAGGGGCGCCTTCGAGAACTGATCGGTTGAAGGCAGGGGTTTCCAATAGGGGGTCCGGCACGACCCTTACGAAATAGTTTGCCGGACGGAGGGGGAGATTGACTATGGCCTCTCCTTGGGAGAGGGCGCTGAGCGACGCCCTCTGGGCAATGTCAAGGGAAGTGGCTTCGCCCAGAACCTTGGCATCATCGCCCGCCCTGATGGCATGAATGATTCTGACAGAGGTGTTCTTAATGACATCCAATGAGACGGCCGAGGGGAACTGGCTTATGATCACAACCCCTTCGCCGTACTTCCGGACCTCCGCAAGTATGCGCTCGCCAATGGATTGGGGCGCATCCATGCGCCTAGGCGGCAGGACATTCTGGGCCTCCTCGATGAAGAGGATATGCCTGAGGGCTGGCTGCTCACCCCTGCTGTTTGCCTGGTCGTAGATGACCTTGAGGATAAGGTTGGCCAAGATGGCTCTCGAGCTGACGTCCTTGAGGGGGCTCAGATCTAGGGATACCATGCCCCGGAAGAGCTCTGCTCGGGGGAGCGAGTCGGGGCCATTTACGGCAAGTCCACAGCTCCCCTCTGTGAAATGTTTGAGCCGCCTCATCAGGGCCATTCTTGTCTCATGGTCCCAGCTAGATCGGATGGGGAGTAAACTGAGCTCGTTTATGATATCGGTGAGGGATGGGTTCAGTTTGCTGTTGTAGCAGGATTTCAATGCTTCACGGAACATGTATGACTGTGGCGGAGTGAATTGAAATGTCTGCGCAAATGTGTCGGACGCCAGCTCGATGTTGGTTGCCATATCCCTGTTTGACAAGAGGGCCAATGGGTTTATGGTGATCCCTAGCTCCCTAGAGCCCAAAGCAAATACCTTGCCTCCCGAGCGCTCGACTACCTCAGAATGCTCGTCGTGCCAATCCAAGATCAGGAGAGGGATCCCGCTTGTGGCTAAGCGCAGGGCTAGCGAGATGGCAGTTGTGGACTTGCCAGCGCCAGTGCAGCCGAAAATTGCTGTATGCCTCCGCATATCCTCCAGCGAGAGGTTGAGGGGGGCCACCCTGTTCCCGCCGGAGAATATCCAGCCAAGAAAGGGCCCATTCTCTCGCGCCGCAGGATCGGCAGGGGTGTTGAAGAGGTAAGATGGCTCCTGGCCTGTTGCAATGGCAGGAGAAGGGATCGGGCAGATGGTTTCTTCAGACTTCCCTGAGAGGAGGTTGGGCATTATCCCCTGCAGGGCTGGGAGTAGTGGTTTTCCTAGCAGCAGCATCGCTTCAGATGCACCCATCCGCTTTGTGTGGCAATCTGGCAGGGCGAGGTGGCAAAGGCCCTCCATTTGCCTGAGGATAGCATCTGATTTTTCAGCGAGCTCAGCTTCGTTTCTGCCTTGGGGGAAAGCAACAATGAAGGACATGTTTGTGACGGCAGGATCCATCAGGCCCAAGGGTGCCTGCTTCATGCATGAGAATGTCACATAGGCGGAGGGGACGCCTAGGGAATTGAGGGCTTCGGAAAATCGCAGGAGACGGTCGTAGCGGATCTCCTTCTCATACCTTTCGTGCGATTCTTGGCTTTGTGATTCGATCTTCACAGCCAGCGCGGAGTATTTCTTCCCGTGGAACTCCAACATCGGATGTCTATCCAGCATCGTCTTGACATCGAAATTGGCATGGCCCTTGGCATTTCCCCTAAGCGCCGCATAAACCAGCGGTAGGGTGGAAATGCCCATGGAAAGAAGGAAGAGGAGGGGGTTCCACCAGAGGTAACTGCCTATGAACAAGGCGAGGAGTAATAGAAAAAGGGAATAGGGTAGAATGGGCAACATTACCCTATCCTGAAAAATTGCAGTATCTGGTCAATGGAAGTTTGGAGTTGGCCCGTAAAGCCGTCCGCATTGAATATCGATAGATTGAATGTATTCTGGACCCCGGTGAGAAGGCCCACGATTATGGTCAGGACGACGGTCAGAGTGACAATGGATAGGCCCAAGAGGAGCCCCTCTTCCACCAACGGCGAACCTTTCCGCGATTTGGAAGCCATGTTGACCCACCCATCAGCCAGGGGTATTTAAAATCGCCAGCCAATCGTCAGGCTGAGGAGGAGAAAAACGCACAGGTACAGGATGGCACAGGCCGCTGTGATTCTGCCGCTGCTGGTATCTGGCACTGTCTTCGAATAGAGGAGTGGGCTGAGAATCGACACAGAGAAGAGGGCGATTGCGGGCAGTGGCCAGCCATTGATGGTTTTTGTCTGGGCTTCAATTGCTGAGGAGAGGAAGCTCAGGAGGGGGGAGGCGAAGGCGATCACCGCAAGGGATGCGGCTGAGATTGCGGAGAGAACCTTCAGGCGGAGGGATAGGACGGCCATCTTCCCCTTGTATTCTGCGATTAGCCTAGTCCGTTCTTGGCGATAGAGCATGTACCTGTGCAGCCTATTGGATGCCTCATCGGATCCATAGGAGAGGGCTGCGGAGATTGCGGTAAGAAGAGTACTTTCAGATTTTGAAGGGACCTCAATGGAAAGCAGTGCTTTGGCGATGGGGACTCCATTTCTCACCTTGGCAAGGGCACACCTAAGCGGAGGTGAGGAAAAGCGTTTGAGCGCCTTGGAGAAGGCCTCCTCAGGACCAAGGGAGGCCAAGTTATTTGCGAATGACGCCAGGAAAGAGTCGCCGATCTCTGTGCCAAAGTCTATGGTGAGTGATTTTGACCTTATGGCCAAATTCAGAAGCATGAAGTAGGCTAGCGCCATCGGGACGCCGTATTGCATTGACCCCTGCAGGCATATTGCCAAGTAGAAGAGTCCGGAGAGCCCCAGCGACACAGGGTGGGGCTTCAGAATCAGTTTAATGGGCGGTTCAACCGTCTCATCCATCTGCTCACCAGCCAGTAGCCAACAATGGTCATAAAGGAAATGGAGAAGGCCAGAAGGGAGCTCAAGTACCCAACCATCAGGAGAAGGGAGGCCAAGACTACCGGAAGAAGGCAGGAGAAGGTGATGACCAAGGAGGTTGCGTCTTCAGTCTTGGCCAGGCATTTGGATGCCTCTGCTTTCCAGGAATCGAGCATCAATTGGGAGTCTTTGGCAGATCCAGAACAGACCATGTAAAACCAGTCGGAGAGATCCCTTGGGATCCCCGATTCCCCTAGGGCATGCTCGAAACTGCTGCCGTTCCTCAGCCCAGTCATCGTGACTTTGAGGGGCTCGGCGGATGCCCCGCTATGGACGGTCTCCTGGAGGGCCATTTCTGCGGAGCCGGTGAATATGAATGCTGTGGAGAAGACGTCCAGGAGCATGAAATCATTCCGCCACCTGGAATCCATGGTCTCGCCCTTCCCACCTGTTTCCCTGGGCCCGCTGATCTTAGGATCCCCCCGATTGCCCCTGGATCCTGCTTCCCCCCATTGCGGCACAGGCCGACCCTGCTTCCGCGCCAAGCAGGGCGGAACCGCCTAGGCGGTAGATGTCCGAAAGGCGGGGAATTTCAATAGACCCGAGGTCCTTCTCAACCCTAGAGACCCTCACCACCCGTCTTTCGACCCTCTCTGCGACCGTCCGCTTCTCCATCTGGATCAGCAAGTCAAGGCTATGGAGGGAGGAGGGCGGAATGCCGTGCTGATAGACCCAGCGCCTGAGCAATCCCTCCGCCGTCTCAGCATGGACAGTGTGGATGCATTTGAGGCCGGCCGCCAATATCTGAAAAAGGGAGACGCTGTCCTCTCGGGACAGGACCTCCCCCAAGAAGATGAAATCCGGTGATTTGTGCAGCAGGCTATTGAGTATGTGGGTTCTCTTGGCCTGCTCCGCGGGTGTCGTTCCTGCCGAGAGCAGCCTCACCTGGTGGTAGCCCATCAGAGACTGGGACACATTCTCCGCAACGTCGGACTCGACAGAAAATTTCCTCCACGCAGTCGGCGTGATAAGATCGAGGGCCACGGCAAGAGTGGTCTTGCCAGAGCCGCTCTCGCCGTATATTGTGATGTTGTGCCGCTCAAGCATCTGGGCCAATAGAAAGGAGGCTAGCTGAGGGGGGATTGTGCCGTTTGAAACAAGGTCTTCGACGGTCAAGGGAGAGAGGAAGAACTTGCGGCATGAGAGTGACATGCCCTCGAGGGAGAGTGGAGGGCCATCCACAGAAATGCGGGCACTGAAGTCAAGGGTTCTGAGGGATGCTCTGAGGGAGGGGGTGGCATAGTCCATGGTTCTTCCCGATGCCATCCTGGCGAATGTAACCAATCGGCTCATGTCGCTATCGGTGACAAAGACCGAGGAGAGACACCGCCCCAGTTCGCGGTGATCAAGGTAGGCAAAGGATCCGAGGCGGTCAACATAGAATTCAGCCACAAGGTCGTCCATTAGCAGCGGGTAAAGGCCAAGGAGACCCACCGAAGCGTAGATGGAAGGGGAGACCAGACTTCTGCTGATCCCCGTCATTCCCTCGATCAGTTTTTGCCTTTCCAGGAGGATTTCGTCGAGCCTAATGGAGGTGAATGCGGCTGAGCGCATCTCCTCCTCCCGTATCTTTAGGCCCGTTTCGAAGATGCATTGTCGGTCGGCAAGGGTCAAGTCATCGAGAACGGCTGACAGGATTTTCTCGCCACGGTATGTGCCCAAAAAAATCGCAAATGGGCCGACCCGGTAGATTTCTTCTCCAAGCAAGTGCAGGCCTTGGGGAATGGGCTGCGGCTCAAGCATGAATTTCAGCCTGTCGAGTGAGTATGCGGGAAGAAGACCATACTCGATCCTGAAACGCCCAATGGCAGCGCAGAGCGGACAATGGAGGCGGGAAATGCCGGAGTGGGGATTTCTGACGACTGCCCACAGGGCGCTAAAGACATCTGAATCGAGAAGAGTGTCGGCTGAAACCCTATGGTGTCTTGACCGGGAAAGGGAAAAAATCAATGGCTTGAGGTCCCGAGCCAGCCTCTGAAGATATCGGATCTGCTCCGGCTGAAAGAGGCGGGAAGGATTGCCCTCCAGGATTGTTGGACCTGCCGGGTTTGGGGGAAAGGCATCTGCAATGGAATTTAGGGGCAGTGCCATTCCTGACGAAGGGACGTCCGATTCACCTTTCAAGTTCATCGATCCTCTTGGAAAGAAGAGAGAGAGCATACTCCAAGGCATTGACACTTTCTTCGATCTTTTCAACGCGCTCAAAGAGCCTGTTGACATTGGCCATGGCAAAATCAAGACGGTGATCCATTTTTTGGGACAACAATGCAGCACACCACAAGTCAGCAGCGCTTAAAGACTCAGCGGTTGAGGGGGGAGGTCAGCTCGTTTAATTAAATACACAGAGACTGATTGGTGTAGAAATGACCTACAGGATTCTTGAGGCGGAGATAATTCTCTTCATTTGGCTTTTTTCTGCTTCGATGGTGAGCTATTCCGCGATGAGCGCTGCCCTGGCCATCAACTCCGAGGCATCTGAGTTCATCAACATTGATCAAAATCAGACAGGCGGCGTTACTGGACCAGAATTTGACACCAATTCTTCTCGTTCCTCGGGCTTGGAGGGGGTTGGATGAGTTCTGTCGAGGTATGGGTACTGTTCCCACTTCTCCTTCTGATCATCATCCTTAACGCGGTTGTAGCCGACACGTTTAGAGACGCACTCAAGGAGGCTCAAATGCTCAGGGCAGAGCTGGAGCGGCATCAGGTGAACGCCACAGGAATTGCAAATGGAAGCGTGCCGCCTTGAGGCGCAGGGGAAGGGGAAGCGTTGCGCTGGTGGATGGCATTGGGGCGTTATTTCTCCTTATTCTCTTGGATGCAGTCGCTGGGGTCATGGCCAACCAGGTGGGGGGAATGAAGGCTGAAGCCATGGACAAGATCAGCCTCGAAAACCTGAGGGGGGAAATCATGGCTGGCTGGGCAGGCATGAACATCACCTCCCACCCCCCTGGAGCGGATTCCTTTGAGGTCGGCGGTCTGTTTTTTTCAACTGTCGCGCCTGAGAATGGGACATCGCAAACCTTTTTCATCAGCAGTGATGGGGGGATTCGAACATTCTACATAATAAAAAAGGGTTAATAATGGTCACAGGGCAGGCAATCATGTTTATTTTGCTCCTTCACACTGCGTTGACCATCGAGGCCAATGTGGCAAATACTGCTATCGAGCTGGATCGGATCTCCTGCCTGAGCTCCATGGAAATCGCTTCATACAACGTCATGCTGGACTGCTGCATGAGGCTCCATGAATGGGTAGGTGAAGATCCTGAACCAACGGCAAAAGAGATCATCCCAATGGTAATTGAATGGGAGGCGGACGTGGAGAAATACCTTAGTTTGTGGGGGTGCCAATTGGTGCTGGACGGCATTCGCGTGGAGCCCCTGGAGAACCAGACTTTGGACTCCGTGCAGTCAGGGTTTTTGGGCATGAATGGCAGCGAGCGGGCTTTCATATCCGCTGTTCTCATCGTGAGCCTTGAGTCAGACGATTTGTCCCTCATTAGGGAATACCAGATAGGGATAGCCGCATAGCCTAGGGGGAGCGGCAGGGCGGGACAAGGCATTTTCCCATCTCTTTGTTGAATATTTCTGCGAGATGACTCCGGAGGGTGTATTCAGCGATGCCCACCTCCCTGGAAAATTCTGTTTTTGTGAACAGACTGTTGATCCCCCTCTCCCTCGATAGAACAGCATTTGAGACATAAACCGATGAGGCGGCAAGCAGGAAGGGGTTTCTCCCACTCCTCTTCACGGGGGGTACGCTTTCCAGAAGGTCTCCGGAGAGTCTTTCCAGACGGGAGAGGTAGTCATCGATGTCAAGGTTAACGGCCACTGCCCTTGCCCTCAGGAAGGGAGCCCCTCCCAGACGCTGAAGCACTTTCCCTACGCATTCTTCACAACTCCTGAATTTTTTTATGGGCATCAGGTTCGACGCATAGTATAGTGTTCTTGCCAGGAGCCGGGGAGAAAAATTGTATCCCCGCGAGGCGAATGCCTCCGCAACCTCGATAATCTTCACAGGGGCGAGATTGCCCATCTCCCTTGTTACCTTGGTGAAGCAGACCGCCAGCAGAAGGGTGCGGCTGTTGTAGGGATTCCTTACCTTTGATGTGATCTCGTTGAATTGTTTCAAGGTGAGATCCACAACTTCTGGGGGGAGGTGAAGCCTCTCAGCCATGCTCCGGAGATCTTGAGTCAGCCGAAAGATGTCGATGTAGGAGCCATGGTAAATGGATTCCTGCAGATCCCCAAGCCTACGGTATTTTGCATGTGTGTGCTCATTTCTTAGTGCGCCCGGCCAGAGGTCGGTATTGGTCACGGTCATCAGGCTGCCAAGCCTCTGCTTGAAGCCTGGAAGTGGCGTCTGGGTTTGGCAGGTCGAATCGTGGAGCAGGCCGCAGGAGGGGCAGACAAGGCTCTGCTCCGATTGGATCAGGAGTACCCCACATTCGTCACAGGTTTGCCTCATGGATGTTCACCAAAACTGTTACCAAAGCGAACAATTTTGGCACCCTTCGGTGGTGTTTGGATTAAACCTTTTTCGGGAAGGTATGTGCCACCAGGGGGAAACTCATTCCGAAGCTCATAGCAGTGATTCCCTCCAATGTACTCGGAGGGCAGGCAAGAGGGGGTATGGCGAAAGTGGCAAAAAAAAGCGGATAAAAGGAAAAATGGTTAAAAACCCCACCTCACTTTAGATGGTGTAGGTGTATAGCAGATGAGTGTTTCTGGTGGTGGACGCCGTTACCTCGGCGAGCTGAATGGCTTCGTTGACAAGAACGTCAAGGTCATCACTGCGAGGGGTACGGCTTATGATGGCAGGTTGTTGGCTTTCGATCCCTCTACTCTCAGTCTCTGCCTGGAGGATGTTGCTGTGGACAAGGAGAAGTACTCCAGGGCTATTATTAGAGGCGACTCCGTCTCCGAGATCCTTCTGAAGGAGAAACCCTTTGATATGAGGGGGCTTTCGAATAGGCTCTCCAAGCTCTTCCCCAACATGGTCAAGTATTATGAGGATGCAGGCTTCGTTACAGTGATGGACAGGATAAGGGTTACTGTGGATGGAGTCGAAGGGACTGGCCCCATGGTTGATCGCGTTAAGAAGGTATATGACCAGTACATAGTCGAGCAGAAGGCATAGCCTGAGGGAAAAAACAACCCCCCTTTCTTTTTGAGAGGAATCGGATTGAGTTTTGAAGTTAAGGAGAGAGACCTTGCGGGCAGAGTGGGCGAACTGCACACAAGGCGGGGGAATGTTGACACTCCGTACCTCATGCCCGTAGTTAACCCGGTCAGGAATTGCATCCCGCCGGCGGACCTCCGGGAGCATTTTGGGTTTCCAATGATAATCACCAATTCCTACCTAATACTGAAGCATTTTGGGAAGGAGAAGCCCGATGTCCACACCCTCACAGGCTTTGATGGCACCATAATGACCGATTCAGGGGCATACCAGCTGCTCATCTATGGCGGGGTCGAGACGGATCCAAAGGAGATCATCCAATACCAAGAGGCCATAGGCAGTGACCTGGGCGTCATTCTGGACGTGCCAACGGGGGGATATGCGACGAGGGAGGAGGCAAAAAAAACAGTCGCCGAGACGGCCAGGAGAGCAAAGGAGAGCATTGCCTTGAGGATGGATGGCTCGATGCTCTGGGCAGGGCCGATCCAGGGAGGCAGGCACCTAGACCTAGTGAGGAGGAGCGCCAGAGTGATGGGCAAGATGGACTTTGACACCCACCCCCTCGGAAGCCCGGTCCAGGTGATGGAGGAGTATGATTATCCGGCCCTTGTGGACATGATCGTGGCAGCCAAGCAGAACTTGCCCCCCGAAAGACCCCTCCACCTCTTCGGGGCGGGGCATCCGGCCATGCTGGCGCTCGCGGTAGCCCTGGGCTGCGATCTCTTCGACTCTGCCGCCTATGCGCTCTTCGCCAAGGGCGACAGATATATGACGCAGGCCAGGACGCTGAGGCTCGATGAGATGACTGAGCTCCCCTGCAGCTGCGAGGTGTGCAGCAGGACGACCAAGGAGGAACTCGCTAGGCTCCCCAAGAAGGAGAGGGAACTGGCCCTGGCAAGACACAACCTATACTCCACCCAAGAGGAGCTTAGGGGGATCAGGCAGGCATTGAGGGAAGGCTCGCTCTGGGAATTGCTCGAAATCCGCTGCAGATCGCACCCCAAGCTCTTCGAGGGTTTCAAGAGGCTGCGCAGGTATTCAAGGTATATGGAGGAGAGGGATCCTGTGGCGGCTGGGAGGCTGCGCGGGCTATTCTTCTTTGATGATATCTCGAGACATCGCCCCGAGGTGATGAGATACAGCCGCCGGCTAGCGGAGAGGTACATAAAGCCCCCATCCAAGGACGTGCTGGTGCTGATGCCATACCCTTCAAAGCCATTCAACCGCTCGGCTGAATACCAGGCCGCGTCGCGGGCACTCAAGGGGGGTAGGTTCCACTTCTGCTTCTATGGCAGACCCTTTGGCATCGTGCCTGAGGAGCTTGCCCAGACCTTCCCTCTTTCGCAGTTCGAGAGCGCTGACGACTCGCCGTTGGGCACAGCGGCATTGAGGGATTTTATCAGGGGCAAGGGTTACAGCAGGGTAATCATTATGTCGCAGGGAAAGCGCGTGAAGTTAAAGGGAGCAACATCGGTTGAGGCCATTGAAAAGCTGAAGGGTGCCTTCGCATGAAAATATTATTGGACGCACACATCCACACCAACAGTTCCCATGACGCCACCATAACGATAAGCCAACTCCGCGAGGGGATTGCATCATCCGGCCTGAACGCCATCGCCATCACTGACCATGACAATATGGAGGGCTACAAGCGCGTCAAGAGTAGCGGGCTCTTCAGGGGGATTGCTGTGGTACCTGGCATCGAGGTGACGACAGACTCAGGGCATGTGATAATACTCGGTCTGGAGGACCCTCCTCTGTCCAAGGACGTGCGGGACGTCATTGACAGAGCCCATGCCATAGGCGGGCTTGTGGTCGCCCCTCACCCCTTTGACTTCACGAGGCAGTCCCTCGGGGACGGTTGCGGTTCGCTCAGCATAGACCTCGTGGAGACGCTGAATGGGAAATGCAATGCAGCCACCAACAGGCTGGCAAAGGAATATGCCGGGTACATGAAAATTCCAGCAGTAGGAGGGAGCGACGCGCACGAAAGGAAGGAGATCGGCTCCGCCTTCACCCTTCTGGAGGCGGAGAAGGAGCCGGAGTCGATATTGGAAGCCCTGCGGAAAGGCGGAAAGGCCTTCTCAAGGCAGGGACGCCTCTAGCTTAGATGTAGAGGGTCTTGTTGTCTGACTTTACTCTTTCCTGCCTCTGCTTCATGAGTTCCTGTATCTCGGACTCTATCCTCTGGGCATCGGTTTCGAGGGGGGCAACATCTATTGCCATGTCTGTTAGCTTGTTGAGGTATTGGACTGCTACCGCTGCGGCCATTGGGTCGGGCCTCGTCGGGTTGGCGTAGGGGAGGAGAGAAATCGCCGGGAACCCCTTTATCTCGAAGCAGCTAAGCATAATAGCTAAGGGGCCTACCACAAAGAGCCCTTTCTCGAGGAGCGGTATTCCAAGGTCTTCATTGCCTTTGAAGGCCCTTGTGGCGGTGCAGCGTATCCTGTCGCCTTCGCTGGGCTTCAGCCTGTTGTCGAGGCCTCCGATGAGGTAGGATGCGGTGAATCCCTCGGACATGGCCCATTCGGCCAGTTCCCTGGAGAACTCCTGCCTCTCTTTCGGGTGTGGCGGCACGTTGGTTATGACAAAGACGTACTTGTCCTTCTTGTAGATCTCGAATGGAAGCGATAGCCTGTTTTCTTCCATGGAGACAAATGGAGGGATCCTCTCGGTGGAGATATATCCAATCAGCTTTGCCCCAGTCGACGTGACGGCGTGCTTGACCGAGATATAGCCGGTCGCTCCCAGGCCATGGAAGCCCGTGATGAGAACTGAACCCTTCAGATTGGGTTCCTTCAGGTGAAACTTGACTACCAATTGGCACAACTCCATCTCTGCTTTACTATGCTGTCTAATAAAACTAGCACGTCCAAATATATTGACTAATTAGGCAATCCTTTTTAAGGAGAAGTGAAATCTTTTCATGTTCATTTCCGGAGGTTTAGTTTAACTTGGTATCAGTCACTGTTTTTGGAGCGGGCAAAGAGGTCGGCCGCTCATGCATTGAGGTGAAAGGAGAAGGTACGAAGATCCTTCTCGACTATGGAGTTCTGGTCAGGGAGGATAGGCCCGTCATGCCGCTCTCAACGTCGGCAAAGGATCTGAACGGGATCATCATCACACATGCCCATCTAGACCACTCGGGCTCAGCCCCCTTCTTCTACGTTTCGGGGACGCCGACAGCATACATGACGAATATGACCAAGCAACTCACGGACATACTGATCAGGGACCTGCTCCATCTGTCGGCCTACTACATACCCTTCGAAGCGCTGGAGCTGAAGACGATGCTTGACAACTGCACTGAGGTGGGGGGCGAAAGCAGGAGGATTGGCCGTGCGCAGGTGGATTTCCAGAGCTCTGGCCACATCCCGGGGAGCATAAACGCGTTGGTCGCCCTAGAGGGGAAGAGGATATGGTACTCGGGGGACATCAACACCATAGACACCGCCCTCCTGAGGGGCGCCAGGCCCGACCTGCCAGAGCTCGATATGGCAATCATAGAGAGCACCTATGCCACGGTGGAACATCCGCCAAGGGAGGAGCAGGAACGGAAGCTGGTGGAGACCGTGACCGACATTGTTGAAGGTGGCGGTCTGGCCCTGATTCCAGCCTTCTCTGTGGGGCGATCCCAGGAGATTCTCTGCATCCTGGAGAAGCGGGGCTTTAAGTACGATATCGCACTCGACGGGATGAGCAGGACGGCCAGCAGGGTGATAATGAGCAGGCCAGAGGAGCTGAGGGACCCAAGATTCCTCAAGGACGGGATGGACAGGGCAAAGTGGGTCGCCGGCGACAGAGATAGGAGGAAGCTTATGAACAGGCCTGGGGTGGTAATCAGCTCCTCAGGGATGCTTACGGGAGGGGCTTCGACCAGGTACATGGAGAAGATTAGGAACCACTCGAAGGACGGGGTTGTGCTGGTGTCTTACCAGATACCGGGGACGCCTGGACGCCTTCTGGTGGACGAGGGGAGGTATGGCCCTCCGGGCGAGCTGAAGCCTGTGAAGTGCAGAATTGAGTGGATCAACTTCTCTTCCCACTGCGACGGCCCCCACATGATGGAGATTGTCAAAGGCTTTAAGGGCAACCCAAAGGTCCTCTGCATCCATGGCGAGGCTGCCTCCTGCACAGCCCTGGCAGAGCGGATAAGGGAGGAAGCTGGATTTGAGGCCTCCGCCCCATCGCTCAGCGAAAGCTTCAGGCTCTGAGGATCTCAACCGCCAGAATGACCCTGTGGCAGCCCCCATCGGGCCTGCCGACCACCGCTGATCCATGTGCCAGGCTGGTTAAAGTTAAATAATTGGTCCCAGCTCCATAATTAAAGTCCAAGGTGTTCGAGTTTGAGTACCAAATCGATTGATGTCATCCGCACTATTGTGAAGGAGCATACCGATTGGAGGGGCTCCTGCATCAACCTCATAGCAAGCGAGAATGTTGTGAGCAAGGCCGTTAAGGAGATGCTCATCTCCGACCTAGGAAACCGCTATGCCATCGGGTTCCTCCACAACAGGTTCTACACGGGCACAAAATATGTTGACGAGCTGGAGGGTGTGACCACTGACCTGGCCAAGAGGGTTTTTCAGGCCGAGCATGTCAACTACGTGCCCATATCGGGCACCATGTCCAATCTAGTGCTCTTCAATGCTTTGACCGAGCCGGGGGATGTGGTAACCGCCCTCAGCGTCATTGATGGCGGGCACGCGAGCTTCCGGGAAACCTCGAAGATCCACGGGGTCAGCCTGGTGCCGCTGCCGTTCTCGATGGAGGAGATGAACATTGACGTGGAGGAAGCCCGGAAGCTGATTGTCAGGGTCAAGCCCAAGCTTATACTGCTTGGGGCAAGCGAGATGCTCTTCCCCCACCCCATAGGGGAGGTCAAGAGGATAGCCGATGAGGTCGGGGCCATGGTGGCCTATGACGCTGCCCACGTGCTGGGGCTCATCGGCGGCGGCAAGTTCCAGGACCCCTTGAGGGAGGGTGCCGAGGCGATGACAGGGAGCACCCACAAGACCTTCTTCGGCCCGCAGGGCGGGATAATACTCTGCAAGAATAGGCATGCAAAAGCCATAGACAACGCTGCCTGGCAGCTGGTAAACAACCACCACGTCCACAGGGTTGCGGGGCTCTCCATTGCCTTGGCAGAGTTCCTGGCCTTTGGGAAGGGGTATGCCGGGCAGGTGGTGAAGAATTCCCAGCGTCTTGCAGAGCAGCTCCACGGCATGGGGCTCGATGTCCTGGGCTCTGACCTTGGCTTCACCAAGTCCCACCAGGTGATCTTCAAGGGAACGAACAACAATGGTGACGCGACGGCTAAGAGGCTCGAGGACGCATTCATAATATCAACGAAGACGCCTCTCCCCTACGACAAGACCGAGGAGGACTGCTCGGGTGTGAGGCTGGGGACGCAGGAGGTGACCAGGCTGGGAATGGCTGAAGACGACATGAACAGGGTGGCCCAATTAATCAAGAGAGTCGTTGTCGATAGGGAGGACCCTGCATCGGTGAGGGAGGATGTGAAGAAACTCATGGTCTCCTTCCGGAAGGTCAAATTCTCCTTCGAGAGTGACGACGAGGCCTACAGGTTCATAGACCTCTGATTTACCTCCTCTTCTGTCTAGCCCCTCTCCACGATCCAGACCATCTCCTGCTTGTAGGAGGAGAGGGGCCTCCTGTCGAAGCCGCCAAAGACCGAGCTCTTTCCGAAGCCGACCAGCCTCAGGAGGAGCTCGAACTCCCTCTTATAGATGAAGGCCAGCCGGTAGGATCCCTTCCAGAACAGCTCGTTGTCTTTGAAGAGGGCTGCCACCGTCTCTATAGTCTGGTTCACCTCGTCCACGAAGAAGGACTTCTCCCTCAAGAGGAACCTCCCGTTCTCCATGACCACGAGGTCCTCAGATTCCTTCCCGAAGCTCATCATCCTCTCGATGTCCGGGTAGAAGAAGTTCAGGACCAGCCTGCCGCCTGGGGCGAGGTGTCCCCTGAAGTTTGCCAGCGTCTTCAGCTGGTCTTCGGTCGTGAGGTTGTAGAGGAATGATCTGAAGGGGACGATTATCAGGCTGAACTTCTCCTCTAGACTGAAGTTCCGCATATCGGCAACATGGACTCTGGGCTTGAGCCCCATTTCTGCCGCCTTCCCCCTGAGGGCGGCGATCATCTCCTCGGATATGTCTATCCCCACCGCGTCTAGACCTTCCTTCAGGAGCTCCAGGTAGATCCTGCCGGTTCCGCAGGCAACTTCGAGGATCTTGCCCTTTGCCTTCTTGGCTTCGCCAAGATAGAAGTCGACATCGTCGCGGTAGTTGCCGTAGATCATGTCGTAGACTTGGGCCCACTGGTCATGGGGTGAGGACAAGCATGGCCACCTGATATTACTATAATCTGTACCAAGGGTATATTAATGGAAAGGTAGCGGGTGGTGGGCCGACCCGGATTCGAACCGGGGACCACCGCCGTGTCAGGGCGGTATCCTAACCAGGCTAGACGATCGGCCCAACTCAGAAAATGGAATCGTAGGTTAGCAAATTAACCTTTTCGGTCTGCCACGTATGGGCAGCATCAGACCGTTTCCTGCTTCAGCGCCTCGAGGTTGGTCCCGATCAGGCCTCTCAGGCGCGTCTGGTCGAGGACCGGAGGGCCGATCAGGGAGGAGGACCCCAGAACGATCACGGGTACGGAGCTTGCATCCATCATCATGAGCTCTGCAAGCACCTCAGAGTCACTGATATCAAGCTCGGAGACGGTGGCGGAATAGGCGAGGTTGAATTCGGGCAGCATCCTCCGGAGGATGGCCTTGACCCTTGCGCAGTTGACGCAGCCCTCCTGTGTGTACAGCTTGATCTTCAAGGATATCACCATAGGCACTAGCTTGAAGGGTTAGCGAAAAGGGGTAATAAGATTGACGCCTGCGGCTGCTCAGAGGGATTGGAGCCGCTCCATGTACTCGGTGACCTTCACACCGAGGGCCTCCTTCACTAGGGCCACGCGAGCCGCCATGTATTCCTCCCGGAGGAGGTCAAAGTGGAATAGGTCCCATTTCCTCCCATTCACGTAGACGGCCTGCCTCAGGGCACCTCCCTTCTTGAAGCCGCAGCCCTCCAGCACGGTGTGGGCGCGGCTATTGTACTCCACACTCCATGCCTCGCAGCGCTCGAGGTTGAGCTGAATGAAGACTAATTCCAAGAGGGCGACCGTTACCTGTTTGCCGAGCCCCCTTCCCCAGAACTCCTTGTTGCCGATGTAGGTCCCGATATCGGCAGACCTCACGTTCCCTTGATCCTGCTTTTCAACGCGGGCAACGCCCACTGGCTCCTTGGGAGCCATGGTTTCGAGCAGGAAGCGGAGCGTATTGTCGTCCCTCGACCATTCGTCGTATTGCCTTTCGAGCTGTGCATTGCTGGCAAAGTTCATCGGGCGGCTCCTGGAAAGCATCATCAGTTCCGAGTCGTTCTCCCATTCGTGAAGGAGCGCCAAGTCTGCCTTCTCGATGGGCCTGAACCTAACGTTGCCAAATTCGAACATCCAAGTCCCCCCAGCCGGATGGCAAATACAACTTGGGAGGGGGCATAAATAAAGCTCCCTGAGGTAAAGTCAACTTTAAATTGAAAAACAGAGTGTAGATCAAGGAGAGCGGATCGAAATGACCTATTGTTCAAGATGCGGGAAGGAGCTGCTGGAGGGGGCATTCTTCTGCAGCAACTGCGGCCACAGGACGCCGGCGGGCGAAGTGGCAGGAAAAACCTATCCAGCCATAGAGGACGTCAGGGTGGCCTTCGTCAAGGCTGGAGAGGAGATCGACAAGGCCTTCACCCAGGCAGGGAAGGAGCTGGACAGGGCATACAAGGATACCCGCCAGAACATCAGAAGCACCCTGAAGGGGAGCCCGATAATCTGCTCCCACTGCCAGGAAGAGAACCCGAAGGATTCAAGCTTCTGCAGGAAGTGCGGCAAGAAGCTTACCTGAAGCCCCGTCCTTGCCCCCTCAGAACTCGCTGCGGGATATGAGGCTGGGGTTGATAGTCTCCTTCCTTTTTCTCTCTAACGCTTGGCTGAAATCGTCCATGGTGAGCCAGTCCCTGCTCGAACCACCCGCCGCCTCTGCAAGGACAACCTTCTTTGCGTTGTTCACGGTCTCGCAGATTTCCGCCCCTGAGAATCCAGTCGTGAGCTTTGCCAGCGTCTCCACCGAGACATCCTTGGAATTGGTGCCCCTCAGGCATACCTCGAAGATCTTCCTCCTTCCCTCCTCGTCTGGTGCGGGGACGTAGAGGTGCTTCTCCAGCCTTCCAGGCCTCAGAAGGGCCTGCTCCACGCTCTCAGGCCTGTTGGTGGCCGCGAGCATCATGACTCCGTTCAGCTCCTTGATGCCATCCAACTCCCCAAGCAGCTGGGTGGTCACCGGAATGAAGTCCACGCCGACCGGGCTGCTCCTGTCAGGGGCAAGCTGGTCCAGTTCATCTATGAAGACAATTGCAGGGGCATTGTCCTTTGCCAGGTTGAATAGTTCCTTGATCATGGTTGCAGCCTGGGAGGAGCCCCTCTTGATCATGTCCGCCCCGCTGAGGGTGAAGAAGTTGGCGGAGACCTCGTTGGCCACTGCCTTCGCCAGAAGGGTCTTTCCGTTGCCAGGCGGACCATAGAGCAGGATCCCTTTGACCGGTTGGACGCCCAAGCGCTTAAGGAGGTCTGGCTTCTCCAGCGGCAGCTGGAAAGACTCCTTCAACGAGGCCTTGATCTCGTCCAGATCGCCTATGTCGTCGAATCCTATGTCGGAGATGCCAGATTCCCAGCCCTTCACCACCTTCTTGTCGCGCTGGTAGGAGACCCGGAATTTCTCATACTCCTCAATCATGGAGGTGTCCAGAGAGGGGCGCGTTGCCCTGATGGCCGCCTCTAGCACCTCCGGGGTAATCTTCTGCTCCTTGTTTTCGAGCACCTTGTTGTAGAAAGCGCTTGACATCACCGAATTGACCAGGGCCTCGATGTCGGCCCCGGTGAACCTCTCGGAGAGCGAGGCCAACCGGGCATAGTCGATGCTGTCCGAGACGACGTCCCCCCTTGCCCCCAGGTAAAGCCTGAAGATTTCCTCCCTCGCTGCCGCGTCAGGCGGGCCCACATATATTATCTTGTCAAACCTGCCGGACCTCAACAGGGCCCTGTCCAGCATCTGTGGCCTGTTGGTTGTGGCCACCATGAGGACTTCGGCACTGCTCAGGAAGATCCTGTCCATGCCCATGAGGAGGACGTTCAGGACCCTAGGGGTGATGTCGTCATGGGCATAGGAGGTCCTCTCCTTGCCTATGCTGTCGATCTCGTCGATGGCCAGAATTGAGGGCGAGTCTCCGATGGCCGTCTCCACCACGTCCCTCATCCTCTGCTCGCTCTCGCCGTACCATTTGGAGAGGAGCGTGCCCGGATTGACCTCGACATAGGTCATGGCCAGCTTCGATGCAAGCCCCCTGAGGAGCATTGTCTTTCCGGTCCCCGGCGGACCGTACAGGAGGATGCCCTTGACAGGCTTGACCCCGAAACGCTCAGCCTCTGAACGCTTGTGCATGGGCAGGACGACGGACCTGAAGAGGTCCTCCTTGACGCTGTCCAACCCCTTCGCCTTGTCCCAGTAGTCCATGCTCCTGAATCCCTTGGAGGGGTTCTTCTCCACCAGCACCGAGCCGTTCGCCCTGCCTCCTGAGACCTCCAGGAGGGCGGGCTTGCTCAGCATCTGGGCTATGCCCTGAGCTGAGAGCCTGGGCTTGGGGAGGAAGAGTGGCCCGAGTGCGATGTAGGAGAAGGAGGAGAGGAAGGCCGCGCCCGCGGAGATGCCCACGAGGGAAAGCGTCCCGTAGAGGGAGGCGCCGAGGGAGGCCCCAACTATTGAGGCGACAAGCCGGGACAATGGCTGGTTGAGAACTGCCCTGAGGAGCCTGCAGACGTAGAAGGAGAGGAGGATAGTGGAGAGGGAGACGATTATGAAGTAGATGGGGGTGCTGTTCAGGACCAGCCCCGAGGTGCCTGTCCCCAGGCTTGTCTGCCAGCCGGATCCGAAGAGGTAGAAGAGGGCGGCAGACGCAAAGGGGATGGAAGAGATGTCGTTGAGGTTGGGGAAAAAGGCGGTGTAATAGTAGAGGGCGTCGGGTACGGGGATGCCGAGGACCAAGGAATTCATCATGATGGCTCCGAAGGTGGCGAAGACAAGGGCTGCAGAGAGGGACTTCCTTATTCCGCCGAAGGCGGAGACCACTGCCAGGGCGGGGAGGGCCAGGAAGACGACGGCAGGGGAGTAGAGCATGAGCCCAAGCCAGAGCCCCAGGAGGGCGCCTAACCAGTCAATGGCGGAGAGGAGGAGCACGACGGCAAATGAGAGCCCCAAGACGACCACCGGCATGAGCGAGGCGCTCCCCTCCAGGGGGAGTATGGCTATGGCAGGGATGAGCAGGAAGGCAGTTAGAAGGGCGGATGTGAACCTCTGCTTGAAGTAGGCCACCAGCCCGACGGCCGCCGAAATGAGTACAACCATCCCCAGCGCAAAATAGCTGAATAGTATCAACACAACGAATGTGGTCACCGCAATCAGGGCGGCGCCCACTGGGGACCTCTTCTCTGAAGCCTTGTCCATTTTAGCTCTCCATCGCCGGTTTTAACCTCAGCTGAAGTCATAATAAGAGTGCCGATTGGGCGCCTGGGCTGGCGACTGGCAGGCGTTTACCGGCGCACTTCAGGCACCGCTTGGTTAATAGGAGTTGGCGCGGACATCTGCTGTGGGGACAGGCATTGCGGGTCGAGCAGATAAAGAGCCATGGGGACAACTTCGCTTACCTTGCCTGGGACGAGGAGGGCCTCCAAGGGATTGTCATTGACCCCGGCTTCAATTCGGAGGAGGTCATATCGGTGGCCAGGAGGGAGGGCGTCAGGGCCAGGCTAATCATCGCCACGCACCACCATGCGGACCATTCGGCGGGTCTGGCGGCAGTCAAGAAGGCGCTGGGAGGAGAGGTGGCTGTCCACAGCCTTTCGCCGCTGGTGGCGGACAGGCATCTTGCCGATGGGGAGACCATGAGGGTGGGGGGGCTTGAGGTGAGGATAATCCACACCCCCGGCCATACGGCAGACGGAATATCCATTCTGATAGATGGCGCTGTCTTCACGGGCGATACTCTCTTTGTCGGGGAATGCGGCAGGACAGACCTCCCGGGCGGGGACAGCCGTGCCCTCTACGGCAGCCTCTTCGGGAAGCTGCTGGGGCTGGGGGAAGGGACGCGCCTCTATCCGGGCCATGACTACGGCAAAAAGCCCTACTCCACCATTGGCGAGGAGAGGAGGACCAACTACACCCTCAGGGACCGATCTCTGGAGGAGTTTGTGGCCTTCATGAATGAGCCCTGATGCGCGCCGGTGCCTGCGGGCAAGAATAATAGTGGGATGCCGGAATAGTCGCCTATGGCACTGGAAAAAGCAACTTTCGGCATGGGATGCTTCTGGCACTCCGAAGAGGTGTTCAACAGAGTGCCGGGCGTGGTCGGCACGGCAGTGGGGTTTATGGGGGGCACGAAGGAGAACCCCTCGTACAGGGAGGTCTGCACCGGTAGGACCGGCCATGCCGAGGTTGTGGAGGTCACCTACGACAGCGAGAAGATTACCTATGGAAGGCTCCTGGAGATATTTTGGGCAAATATCAACCCTACTGTGAAGGACATGCAGGGCCCTGATGCAGGGACGCAGTACCGGACCGTGATTTTCTACCACAGCAAGGAACAGGGCACTCTGGCGGCAAGGTCCAAGGAGGAGCTTGAGCGGTCGGGGAAATACCGGCGGCCGATTGTGACCCAGATAGTCCCGGCATCAAAGTTCTGGAGGGCTGAGGAGCACCACCAGAGATACTCCGAAAAGATGGGCGGCAGCTGCAGGGTTTGAGGAGACCGTCAAGGCTATCACCCAGTGCAGAGCTATTGATCATTCCGGAGCGGAGACAGAACCAGGAGAGGCAGGGCAATGCTTTTTGAGGATGACAAGGAGAGCAAGGAGGCCTCCAAGGAGGAGGAGATAAAAAAGATAGCCAAGTACCTCAAGCCCGACGAGGATGTGCTGATGGTTGTCACCCAGAGCAGGCTCGCCCCCGGAGGCTCGACGGTGACTCCAAACACGATATTCATAACCAACAAGAAACTCATCCTGAGGAACCCCATGCTCCTGGGCCTGAGGGAGAATGTCCTGGCCATCCCCTATGAGGAGATAATGGCGGTCAATCTGGAGAAGGGGCTCTTCACCTGCGAAGTGGTAATTTCTGCGCCAGGCCTGACGTCAGACCTGGAGAAGTTCACGAAGGCGAGCGGGAAGCGCGCACCTGCAATCGCGGCCATACCCAAGGAGACCGCAGTCGAGGTGGTCAGGCTCATAGAGGAGCGGATAGCTATCTCCAGAGGCAAACTGCCCTCCGACAGCCCCTACGACGAGCTGAAGAAACTGAAGGAGCTGCGCGACCTCGGCATAATAAGCGAGGAAGAGTATGGGGAGAAGAGGAGCGCCCTCCTCTCAAGGATCTGAGGAAGGGCTGGTGGATCACCGGCAGAGCCACTCAAGCCGGAAAAGGGCATAGAATGCCAGTCTCGCCCAGATCTTGAACTACCTTAAGGTCAGAGCCTGGGATCCTGGCTGTGGCGAAGGCGTCGGTCCCGCCCCCCTCCATGGAGGGCCTCACAAAATGAACCGCTGGAAACGGGGCTAATTGAGCCTGGGGATGGCAGAGGAGCGCCTGGGCGGCGTTGGAAAAAAGGTAGTTTGCTGTTTCGCCAAAGGTTAGCTGCACTGGGGGATATGGGCGGACTGCCCTGGACGGCGCAGCCGGAGGTCCTGTCCAGCGTTTTTATCTTCCTTCTCAGGATTATGAAAACGAGCCAGACCATGACAATCCCCATAAGGAATGATGCAACCAATATCTCAGTGCTGTACTGCCCGCTCAGCAGGGCGGGCAGGAATGAAATGAAATTGAAGAGGGAGTGGAGACCCATGGCAGCGAAGAGATATGGCCTCCAGTCTATGGGTTTTATCCCGGCCGCCCTCTGGACGTTGGCTATTCCGATGCCGTAGCCTGCCACCCCGCTGGCCCCCAGGTGCAGGAAGGTGGAGGTCATGAACCTCAGCAATATGGACGAGATGAGCGCCACTGCGCCTGCCATGTAGTAGGCGCTCACGAAATAGAGGATATTCTCGGTGGCCGAGAAGCCCAGACCCACGGCAGAGCCGTAGATTATGCCGTTCTCAACCTCGGTGAGTTTTGACCTTGCCGAGAGTACGCCTGTGGCCTTCAGGCTCTCCTCCACTATCGGGGCCACCACGACGGCGGTGGCGAGGGTAAAGAGGGTCGGTGGGAGAGCCAGCAGCCCAAGAAATATCGATGCGCCTTCGCTGATGATCATGGCAAGGAAGACTGCGAACGTTGAGCCGTAGATGAAGGTGGATAAGACCCATGGCCAGGGCTCCCGGCAGTATATCTCGGTCTTCCTTACAATGCTGAGGAGGACCAGAGAGAAGGCAAAGGGGAAAACAATGACCAATGCCTCGATGGAAAGAGGCAGCGCCATATGAATAACACTCTGGTTTCATATTTAGGCTTTGGGAAATCGAGGGCCCGAGGCATCCCTGTTTGGTTTTTCCGGGCAACCTGGCCTTTTTAAGGAGACGAAGCAATAGGTTGAGAGCAAGTGGGAAGGCTATGGGATTCAATCCTGATTCATTCATCGAGGAGAAGGTTTCCTGGCTAAAGAAGGCCATAGGAGACAGCAAGGCATTCGCAGCAACTTCAGGGGGTGTCGACAGCACAGTCTCTGCCGTATTGGGCCACAGGGCAGTCGGCAAGAGGACGGTGGTCGGGTTTCTTGACGACGGCTTGATGAGGGAGGGGGAGCCGGAGGATGTGGTAGCTAGGCTAAAGTCATTGGGGCTGAATGTAAAGCTCTACCGCGTGAGGGAGCCTTTCTTCGAGGCCTTCAGGGGCCTGACAGATCCGGAAGAGAAGCGGAAGGCCTTTAGGGAGACCTTCTACAGGACATTCTCCGAGGCAGCCAAGAGGGAGGGGGCAGAGTACCTCATACAGGGGACAATTGCAGCCGATGTCGTTGAGACTAAGGGCGGGGTGAAGACCCAGCACAATGTCCTTGATCAGATTGGCATTAAGTCATTCGAGGAATACGGCTTCAAGATCCTTGAACCGTTGGCGGATCTCTACAAGCCAGAGGTCAGGGCAGTGGGCGAGAGGCTGAAACTGCCGAAGGAGATGTACAACCGGAGGCCGTTTCCCGGGCCGGCGCTCTCGCTGAGGGTGATAGGAGAGGTCACACCCAAGCGCATAGGGACTGTCAGGAGGGCCACAAGTATAGTCGAGGAGGAGACAGACGGGCTCCCCTGCTTCCAGGCTTTTGCCATTCTCCTCAGCGACATGGCCACTGGAGTTGTGAACGGGAAGAGGAAGTTCGGTGAGATCATCGTTGTGAGGGCAGTGGACTCGAAGGATGCCATGACGGCGACACCCACACGGCTTGACTGGGAGAGGATGGAGAGGATACGGGACCGCATTCTGAAGGACATCCCCTCAGTGGTCAAGGTTCTCTACGACCTGACGCCAAAGCCGCCCAGTACAATCGAGTACATATAATCCCCGCAGCCCAACTCGATTGCCGGATATTGCATGGGGACCCCTTTTCGAAGAGAGGCAAAGGCCAGGCCGCATGGGGAGGAGTAGACTTTCTGGCGGCTCAGCTATCCTCCAGCAGATCCTTCAGCTGCTTCTCGTCCAGACCCTGGTGCGGCTTGCCGTCCAGGCGTTTCAACACCCTGCCATCCTCGAAGAGTATAACCGTGGGGAATATTTCTATCGAGTACTCTTCGCAGAGGCTGTCCCGGCCGTCCATAAGGACCCTGATGCAGCTGTCCTTGATCCGAGCAGAGTATTTCTGGAAAATGGGGAGGAATTTTTGGGAGAACGGGCACCAGGAGGCGTAGAAGAGGACATAGGCCCGCTTCTTTCCTTTCAGGATTTTATCAAGGTCGTCGTTATTTCCAATTTCGCCTATGGGAAACCCCTCCGCGAGTGTGCTTCTCGACGTAGTGGCTGCTGTCGCAGAATGGCATGTTTTTGGATTTGCCGCAGCGGCACAGGGTGATGCGGTTCCTCAGGGTGTAGGCCTTGCCTTCCGATGATATGACAGGGATCCCTCCTTTGACCCAGTAGGGACCCAGCCCGCTTCCCACCGGGTCCTCCAGGACAGCTATGGACTTGGCGAGGGTTGGCTCTATGACGGCCTTGGTCTTTTTATCGCTGACCACAAGACGCCCTGAAGGGCAGTCCGCGGTCTCCTGAATCACAATCTCCTTCACGGCTGGATCGTTAGTCCTTTTCATCAGCTTCCAGATGCCCCCGGCCCTGAGGCAGAAGCGCGCCGCAGCGCAGAGCGGCTCATAGTCGGTCAGCTCCAGGGTAGGGCCGCCGAACCTTTCAGGTTTTTCCAGATAGGACTCGGTGGCAGTCTCCCTGCCGTTGAACTTGACCCTGGCATGGGTGCCGTCGCAGTAGGGATTTTTGGAGGAACGACCGCATCTGCAAAGGGCGTAGGACCCCCCTGCAGAGTATTTTTCAAGCTGGCGATATTCTGTCGCCACCTCGTCCGAGTCGCTCACTATCAGCTGTCTGGTGAGGGGCACACCGCCTGAGACAAGGTAGGGGCCATTGGCCGTAACCCTTATCTTCATGGGGCTGGTATCAGCGGGGTTATCTCTTCTTGGTGGCATTGGCCTCCACCTCATCCGTATGGTGCTAATATCGGAAGCTGGGCTTTTATCGGTTTTTAAAGGCAATTCCGAATGGGGAGGATCGTAGGAATGGCATTTCGCCGGGGCGTTTCGGCCTGGGGGCGGACTGGCCTAACACCTATTGAGCACACGGATCGCGATGGCCAGCTCGGTGAGCACGGCTATGGCCATGGAGAGGGGGGGAACAATGCGGTCAGGAAAGAGGAGATAGGCCAAGGCATAGGCAACCATTGGAGCCAGCACGACGACCACGCCGATGGACAGTTTTTGCACATCATTTGCGATGGCAGACACCTGCCCCTTGGACGTGGTCCTGAGAAACATTACGATTTCAAAGATGCTTGCTGATGCCACTGCGAGGACCGACAGCAGAGGGATCAGTATTGCAGTGGCCGAGGTGAGGGGCCTGAGGAGGGAGATACCGGCTATCACCATGGGCACGAAGGCAAAGGTCGCGGAAGAGATCAGCGCCTTGGAAAGGACTATCCTTCGCGAGCTGATCGGGAGGGTCTTGGTATACTCCAGCCCCTTCCCCTCGGCGCTCAGCAGGGCGAGCGGCGAGATGAGGGCGAAAGTTGCCCCCATGGCAGTGGCGGTAAGCACGGCGGCTGTCCTCATCATGCCCGCATTGGAGACGAGCATGGTTATGATGAGCGCCTCCAGCAGGGGGAGGGCGAAGAAGAAGGCGGTGGCAGGGTTCCGGGAGGAGATCTTGAGATCCTTCAGCACATAGCCCAGCAGCTGGGAATGGGGCCTGATGGAGAAGTCCTTGGCTGCGACGCGAGATACCTTCACCCCCACCCCCCTCGATATGTTTCTGACGGTCCCTAGGCTCCACCTCCCCGCGAGGGCAGCAAAGAGGAGGTACAGCAGCAGCGCAAAGGAGGCTGCGGACGCAACGGCGGAGGCGACATGGGAACCCAAGAGGTCTGCTATCACTATGCCGGCGGAGAAGGGATAGAGGCAGGAGAGGGGCAGCGAGAGGCTGTTGAGCCCGAGGAGGGTCACGTCCAGATTGCCTACGAGGTACCAGGGGAGGGTGAACATGAGGCCCACGCCGACCAGGAGGAAGCCCCACATCAGGATGAAGACCACCCGCAGGGCTGTGGTGGCCTTCGACCTCCCGCCCCGCATGATAGTGGTCTGGAAGACCCTGGAGAACCAGAGGGCAGCAGCAACGGCAAAGAGGGCATTTATGGCCGAGGCGGCAAGCATGATCAGGGTTGCGTAGGCGGAGCCGGTCAGGAGGGCTACGGCAGCCACCTGGCAGAGGACAGAGCCAATCACCATATAATCCACCGACCGGATGAAGGAGAAGAGCGTCATCAGTGAGAAGTCCCCCTGCGCTATGGGGAGGGCAGAGAGAAGGGCCGTGGACTCGGCGCCCACGAAGGATGAGAGGGTCTGGATGGCGTAAAGTGTCGTGAAGCCGAAGGTGACAATGAGGCTCAGGGCTATGGAGCTCGCCAGCCCGAAGTCCCCGGTCCCAAGGAAGTATGGGGCAAAGGGGATTGCAGCCACTATGATGTTGAATGCGGCCACGATGACCTTATCGAACTTTGCTATCCTCAGCGCCCTCTCGGTCAACTCAAGGTCGCCGGGGCCCTCGCCACCCGGCTGGCTCCTCCCGAAGGCCCCCCACCACATGCGCCCCTTCTCCTCCGCCAGGGAGCGGTAGACGACCTCCTTGTAGGGAATCCGACTGAGGCGCCAGGCTTCAGCTATTTTCATTCCTGAAGAATGCCTCCCGGAGCATCTTCGTTGTGTCGGCCACGGCCTCCTCTTCGTGGGTGAGCTTCAGGAAGACCTCCTCAAGGGTCCCACCCCTGTCCGCCGTCTGGCCCCTGAGCTGCTCGAGCGTCCCTTCGGCTATCAGCCTCCCCTGGTGGATTATCCCGATCCTGGTGCAGATGTTCTGGGCCACCTCCATTATGTGGGTCGAAAAGAGAACCGCGCCCCCCTTCTCGGCGTGGAAGGCGACCAAGTCCTTGACAATGCGGCTGCTCTTTGCGTCCAGGCCGTTGAGCGGCTCGTCCAGCAGCAGCACGGGCGGCTGGTGGATGAGCGCAGCAATGATGGCCACCTTCTGCTTCATACCCAGCGAGAGGGTTGCCATGGGGGAGTCGAAGTACTTGGCCATGTCGAAGGCGGCTGCAAGGCTGGTGACCATTTCGTTGGAGGCCTTGGGGTTAGTCTTCCTTATGGAGACGATGAACTCGAGGAAGTCCCGGGGCGAGAGGGAGTCGTATATGATGGGGTTCTCGGCCACGTAGCCAATTTTTGCCTTGACATCGATCGGGCTTTTAACAGGGTCATGGCCGGCGACCTTGATCGAGCCGGAGGTTGGCTCCAGGAGACCGAGGAGGACCTTTATGGTTGTGGTCTTGCCGGCGCCATTCGGGCCCAGCAGCCCGTAGATCTCCCCTGGCATGATCCGCAGGTTCAGATCTGACACGGCTTGGACCGGGCCGAACTGCTTGGTCAGGCCCTTAGCCTCGATCATGGGCCCATTGGCGCGGGGTTGTTCCTGCATCCGGATCCGACCGCTCAGATCATTTTGGCTTCCTGAACCATCCGGCCTCGCTCATCATGGTTTGGGCTGCCATAGTGCTCGGGGGATCGCCCCTCGCGACGCTGACGCTGCCCCCCTTCCCCGCAATCTCCATGATCTTGGCAATGGAGGCATGCGTGAAGCCGGGGCAGAGGAGGAAGGACTTTATTTCCCCTTTATTTACCAGCTCAGTGCAGACCTTCAAGGCTTCTTCATCATCCCTGACAAGGACGCTGGTGAGCTCATAGGAGGGTGTCTTCAGAGTGCACCTGTCTCGGGAGGAGTTGGAGTCGGGAACGTGGGCGATGAATGCTGACTTGAACTTTTTTTCTATCATAGGCATCACCTAGGGGCAACTGTGAGCAATTGCCACTATAACCATTTTGCCTAGGACGGCAGCATGGCGCCTCTCCACCGCATTTTTAATGGATTTAGCGCCCCGACATTTCAGTTACCTTGGCGCTTTTCAGATATGGAAACCGATGATCAGGATGATCATTGATGCCAAGGTGATGGGCACGTTGTCGTCGATCGGGCCTATTTCGAACCGCTCAACGATGGAGGCCACCATGGCGGCAAAAAGCGCCCAGAGGACGATCGGATGGACCGCCATGCTGGCGAATGTATAGCCGATCAGCAGGCAGACCTCCAGCATGAAGACGTTCCCGACCGGGCTCTTTGTCCTCTTCCTGTAGAGGGCGTTGCGGACCACCCCGGTGATCCCATCGCCGAAGGCCATGAACATCGCAGGGATCACTGTAAGGAAGGGTTCGTTGAACAGGATCCAGAGGATGGCAATGGACAGGCCTCACATCAGGGTGAACTTAACGTCGTTCCAGTTCTCCTTCGTCTGCATGAAGTCCATGCGCTTTCCTGTGGCATGGGGCACAGCCGTGAAGACTGTGAGAATCAGGCCGATCACGAGAGGATATATCCATGAATCGAAGAGAAAGGGCACCAGAGCCGCCACAACGCCGCCGGCGGCCATGTGGATGATCTTCCGGTTGTAGTAAACTGCCACCATCTTCTCCATGCCATGGCTCTGCATTATTTTGTTCGTGGATTTTGTCACGAAGACGATAATGATGGCATAGACGATGACCAGAACTGTATATATTATCTACTCGAGCATGGTTGCCATTTGGTGCCCCCCCATAGCAGACTATCCGTTTGCGTCTGTGAAGTTTCAATACTTTCTGACTGGATTGAGCTCCGCCAGCCGCTGTGGGCAGGTCTGAGGAAAAAGAGAAAAATGCTGGGTTGGGCTCTTCCCTTCCCCAACATTGGAAATTTTATTATAGATTGCATACATATAGTTAAACTGGTGAACCATATGGGTGTAATGCCAAAGCTCGTAAAGGCAGTTTGGAAGCGAACTACTGGAGAAGGCTGCATTTCATGCTCTGGCCAACTCGAGATGTCAATAATCAACAATGGTGATGCTGGAGCGATAAGGGTCTATGCTATGGGGATAGGGTTGATGGCATCGGAAAAAGTCTACGATGCCCCTTACACCATACAAAAGGGCCAAGTAGGTAATTGGTCCTTTAAGGTCCCATACTGGTCAAATCAGAATCCTTCGATAACTGTGAAGACGGGACCTGCTGGTAGTGAAGCCTGGACAGACCAAAAGACCCTAACGCCAACAGTATAATCACCTTTTTTTATTTTTACCATGACTGCCCTTAGATTAGCATGGGGTTGAATTCAATTAAAAAAGATTAATATTTAATCTCACTGCCTAAACTTTCACCTTGAATTTGATGTTGCTTTATGGTAAAATTGATGGTGGACCGGGTGGGATTTGAACCCACGACTCCCTGCGTGCAAGGCAGGTGATCTGCCGCTAATCTACCGGCCCATCGACCTAAGCAAAAGCGCCCTGATTCTTATGCATTTCGCGCTCTGCCCATGGGCGCTGCGCTATCCCCTTGCGATAGCTATCAGGTCGGTCAGCAGCGAGTAGCCGGTCGCCCTGCGCCCCGCGCCGGGGCCGACTATGGTGACGTCGCCGAGGCAGTCCGTCGTGAAGGTCAGTGCGTTCGTGACCCCCGGGATGCTGGCCAGGGGGTGCGCCGCGGGCAGGCGCACCGGTGAGACCTCCAGGTCTATGCCCCCGTCCGCCTTGACTGCGCTGGCAATCAGCTTAATCCTCTCGCCGCGGTCCCTCGCCTCGCTGATGTCCTTCGGCTGCACCCCGGTGATGCCCCTCCGCCTGACCGTGCCGGGCGTCGCATCGATGCCGAAGAAGTAGTTGCCCAGTATTGCCAGCTTGGCGGCCGCGTCCCATCCCTCCACGTCCATGGTCGGGTCTGCCTCGGCGTAGCCCATCCCCTGGGCCTGCTTCAGCACGTCGGCATAGTCCCTCCCCTTCTCCATCTCCGAGAGGATGAAGTTGGTAGTGCCGTTGAGGACTCCTTTGATGGAGGTGACGGAGCAGGCCGCCAGGGGGCCGTCGAAGAGGTTGAAGACCGGCGTCCCGCTCAGCACAGTCCCCTTGAACTTGAGGGCGGCGTCCCTTGCCTTCGCCAGAGCCACCAGCTCCCGGTAGTGGAGCGCAAGGGGGCCCTTGTTGGTCGTCACCACGTGCTTCCCGGCCGAGAGGGCTGCCTTCATGTGGCTGTAGCCAGGCTCCCCGTCGGTGATGTTAGTCCAGGTGACCTCCACGACGGCGTTGGCGGAGCTCTCCCTGATGGTCTCGAGGGCGGTCAGCCCCTTCTTCCCGGCCTGCATCGTCTCGAGGCTTGCCCGTGAGTCGGCAAGGCGGATGGCTTCCTTCAGGTCGATGCCGCGGTCGTCCATGACCGAGCCAGCCTTTATGTCCGAAATGGCCACAACGCGCCACTCGATGCCGAATTCCTTCTCCAGCAACTCCCTCTTCTCCAGCAGGAGGTCGGCCAGCCCCCTGCCGACGGTGCCGAAGCCTATGAAGGCGATGTCGAATCTCATAGCAGTCCCAATCAATAGGGGTCAGGCGAATCTTATCCCTATCGCTTCGCCACAGCTGGGGCAGCGCCCATCCTTCAGGAGAACCTTAACGTCCGAGTAGCTGGGGCAGAAACGGCTCATCTCCTCCTTCCGGACATAGATCTTTTCGGCCGTCTCCTCCGCCACCCTCGAGACGAGTAGGGCGCCGCAGCGCGGGCAGTGGGTATTCTGCTCCTCCGGGGAGAGGGTCCCTCCGAAGTATACGTACTTCAGGCCGGCCCTGAGCGCCGCCGCCCTTTCCCTGCGCATGGTGGCAAGAGATTCCCTCCGGAGGTGGCTCAGCCTGTAGGACGGGGAGAAGCGGAAGAGGTGGAGGGGGGTCCCGCTGCCGAGGTTCTCCAGGATCCAATGGAAGAGAGGCGCCATTTCGCCCGCCGAGTCGTTGACGCCGGGGATCATCGGGTAGGCGACCTCCAGGTGCACCCCCAGCTCCTTTGCCATCCTGCAGGTCTCCAGGACGGGCTCCAGATCCCCCCCGCAGATCTTCCGGTAGTTTTCCTCCCTGAAGGCCTTGATGTCGACCTTGGCGACATCGGTGGCGCCGAGGAGCTTCTCGCGCGCCTCCCCCCTGATGTAGCCATTTGTGTTGACCATGGTATAGAGGCCGCTGCTCCTGCTGATCTCGGCTGCGTCCAGGATGAATTCGGCCCAGACCACCGGCTCATTGAAGGTGTAGGCTATGCCGTCCACCTCCTTCCCCATGGCATCCTCCACAAGGGCTCGGGGGGAGTAGGGCCTCGAGGGTACCAGGGCCGGATTGCCCCGGGCCAGGGAGGAGTTCTGGCAGAAGTCGCAGTCGAGGTTGCAGCCCAGAGTCCCGACCGAAAGGATCGATGAGCCCGGCCGGTAGTGGAAGATGGGCTTCTTCTCGATGCTGTCCACCGCCATAACCGAGACCCTGCCATAGGTGAGGGTGCGCAGAGAGCCACTGACATTTTTCCGGACCCCACAGATGCCGGTGCCGCCTGCCCCGATGAGGCAGTGGTGGGGGCAGAGGTCGCAGCGCACCCCCTCCCCCTCGGTGTGCCACCAGCGGGCCACGGGAAGCGGTTTCATAGTGATTCAGGATACCCTGTGTGAAGGACAGTATAATAATTCGATCTTCGACCGGCCGGAAAGCAGCCCTCCCTGTATGATAGGTTAAATATCCCGGGGTTCAATCATCATTCGAAGGGATCAAAATGGCGGATGTTGTCTTCCTCTTCGAGATGCACCAGCCCCGGAGGTTCCGGCGCCAGCTTGGAAAGTCGGCCCAGTACGACATGCGGGGGCTCGTTGAGGAGATCTATTTCGACGATAACCTGAACAGGGATGTGCTTGACCGGGTCACCAGGAGGGCCTACATGCCGGCCCTCAGGGGCATCATCAAGAGCGCCAAGGAGGACGGCTTCAGGTGTGCCCTGGGCATCTCGGGCGTGCTGATGGAGCAGTGCGCCTGGTGGAGCCAGGACGTGCTGAGGCTCGTGGGGGAGCTGGTGAAGACCGGGGCATGCGAGCTGGTCGCCCAGCCCTACTTCCGGACCGTTGCTGGCGTCTACGACCCGAAGGAGATGGCGGACCAGGTTGAGGCCCACAGGAAGACCCTCAGTTCCACCTTTGGCGCCACGCCGGCGGTCGTGGGTAACACCGATTTCATCTACAACAACCGCATAGCCAAGGAGTTCTCCGAGATGGGGTTCAAGGCAGTGCTCACCGAGGGGGCAGAGGCTGCCACGGTGTGGAGGTCCCCCAACCATGTCTACAGGGCGAAGGATTCGGGGATTCCTCTGCTCTTGAGGAACGGCGCCCTCTCAGACGACATCGGCTTCAGGTTCTCGATGGACGGATGGTCGGAATACCCGCTGACACCCGAGAAGTATGCGGAATGGCTTTCGAAGGTCGAAGGGGACGTCATATTTGTGGCGGTGGACCTCGCGGCATTCGGGGAGCACCACTGGCCCCAGACCGGCATCCACAGCTTCTTGGCAAACCTCCCCAAGGAGGTAAGGAAGCATGAGAACCTGGCCTTCGCCACTCCCAGCGAAGCCGTGGCCAGATGCACGCCGGTGGGCGAGGTGGACATTGATGAGGGGGCCACCATATCCTGGGTGGACAGCCAGAAGGACACGTCGGCCTGGTTCGGGAACGAGATGCAGAGGTACTGCTTTGACGTGGCTAGGTACGTCCAGCCCATTGCAAAGAAACTGGGGGACAAGTACCTCAGGATGTGGAGGCTCCTGATGATGAGCGACCACTTCTACTACATGGGCACCAAGGGGGAGGAGGCAGGAGGGGCAAGGGGCTACTTCAGCCCCTACAATAGCGCAGTTGAGACCTTCCTGACCTTCAACTGGATACTCTCCGACTACAGGTACCGCCTCTACGCCGCGACTGGCGATGCGGTGAGCTACTACAGGATGCTGGACGGGCGCCTGCCGGAGGGGCATGTCTTCAGGTTCTCCGCCGGGCTGGCTTCCCCGCCGGGAACCCCGGTGAGGAACCTCAGGGAGCTGCTGGAGGCGGTGAAGGTCATCGACGACAGGTCGCTGGAGTTTCATGCCATAAGGGGCGACCTGGGAAGGTGGGTAGGGGAGGTCCTAGGCTGCGGATCTCTGGCGCTGTGGCTGGACTCGCTGAGGCAGAAGCCGCTCCCTGAGAATCTCAGGGGGGCGATGGTCGAAGAGGTCGAGAGGGCCATAAGGGAAGCCGAGCAGCGCACAGGGGCAAGGGAGAAAAGCGGACTTGAGGTTCGTTAGGTTCAGGGAAGAGGTAAGGATCCTCGATCCGCGGTCATCTTTTTCGGAGAGCAGGAGCGAGGTCGAGGTCAGGATTGACCCGCTGACGGGCAGAAGGGCTAGGATCAACATCTCGAGGACGGCGAGGCCCAAGCAGGCGCTGGTAAAGGTGGAGGCGGCCGGCGCGGCGAAGTGCTTATTCTGTCCTGAGAACGTGGATACAGCAACCCCCATGTTCCCTCCATCGTTCCTCCCCCAGGGGAGGCTCAAGTTGGGCGGCGCGACCCTCTTCCCAAACCTCTTCCCCCTGGCCGGGAACCACGCGGTCTGCGTCTTCACCCCCGAGCACAAGATCGAGCTTGCAAGGTTCCGCAGGAAGGAGATCCTGGACGGCATCAGATGCGGCCTCCTCTACTTTTCGAGGTGTGCCGAGGTGGGGCTGCCGGAGCACTTCCTTGGCTGGAACCACCTACCGGCCGCCGGTGCATCCATACTCCACCCCCATTTCCAGATGATCTGCTCCAAGGAGCCGCTGGCAGGGACCAGGGAGCTGCTGCAGGCGTCCAGGTCCTATTTCCGCAACGAGGGTAAAAACTTCTGGTCGCAGCTTGCCGAGGAGGAGAGGCCCTCGCCTAGGTTCATAGGCGGGACGCAAGGCTTCACCTGGGTGGCACCCTGGTCCCCGTCGGGGGCCTTTGAGGTGCTGGGGATATCGGAGAGGTCGTCGGTGATGGCCATGGATGGCCAGGAATTGGAGGGGTTGGCGGACGGGATTGTGAGAGTTCTCCAGGGCTATGCCTCCATCGGCGTCGCCTCCGTCAACATGGGCCTCTATTCGGTGCTGGGGGGCGAGGAGGCCTTCAGGGCCAACGTCCGGTTGATGGCAAGGCCGGGGACCGGCATGTCGGACAGGGCGCTGCTCGAGCTTTACGGCCAGGAGGTCGGGCTCAGCACCCTGCCAGAGGACTATGCGGCGGCCCTGAGGGAGCATTTCTAAGCATTTCACCGGCAGGTTTCGGGCAGCCCTTCAAAAACAGAGAGAACCGAGCCCACCAGGGGGGACTCTTCCCCCAGGGGCGTGGAAACTATCTTTGGCGGGACGTTGAAGGAGTACTTCTCCACCTCGGCCTGCAGGGGCGCCACAACGGCCTTCCGGTTCTTCACTGCAACGCCTCCCCCCATGACGACGATCTCCGGGTCGTAGAGGTCCGTCAGGTTTGCCAAGGCCATGCCGTTCAGGCGGGCGCACTTGTCGACCACATGCCTGGCCAGTGGGTCTCCAGCCCCCAGGGCGTCGAAGATGTCCTTGCTCCCCAGGCTTGACCTCGCGAGCCTTGCGGAGAGGGGCGTCTCCGTGCCGAAGGTCCTGGCGAGGAGCCTCGCGTATGCCGCCATGCCGCTGCCCGAGGTGTATGCCTCCCAGTGCCCCTTGCCGCCGCAGGTACAGGTGAGCCTGCCTTCCATGTCTATTATCATGTGGCCGATCTCGTGGGCATTGCCATCCTTGCCCAGCAGGATCCTCCCATCGACGACCATCCCGCCCCCTATGCCGGTGCCTATGCCGACATAGACAATGTTGCTGTGGCCCTTACCAGCCCCTATCTTCTTCTCCGCGATGGCGCCCATGACGCAGTCGTTGAGGAGGACCACAGGCTTCCCGAACCTCTTCTGGATGTGGCTTCCCACGTCCACGTCCCTCAGGTTGGTGTGGGGCGAGAAGAGAATCCGCCTCCTGGAGATGTCCAGTCTGCCGGCAGCCCCGACGCCGATCCCCACGATGGAGCGCATGTCCCCGCCGGCAGCCTTCTCTATCAGCTCGCCCAGGTGGTTCAGGAAGGAGGTGCTGCTGCCCCCCTCCACAGGCAGTGCAATGCTCCTGATGATCCTGCCGTCGGGACCGCCCAGGGCGGCGCGGGTCCAGCTGCCCCCTATGTCCAGGCCAATGGCCAGCCCTAGCGGCAAGACCTGCGCCTCTGGAGCGAGGGCTTCCAGCGGCCCCTATCGTATTCGTCCATGACCGAGCTGTAGATGGCCCTGGTCTGCTCTGCCACCATGGGCCAGGAATACCTTTCCAGCGATGCCTTCCCGTTCTGGACTATCTTCTGGTAGAGGGCGGGTTCGTCAATGAGGCGGAGTATTGCCTTGGCCAGAGACTCTGCCGAGCCCGGGGTGAATTCGACGCCGTTTATGCCGTCCTCCACAATCTCGTCCAGGCCGCCGGTCTTTGAGACTATGGCGGGCACTCCCGCAGACATTGCCTCCAGCGCAACAATCCCGAATGGTTCGTAGAGACTTGGGAAAACGCAGGCGAAGCAGCTGCTGTAGAGCCTGTGAAGGTCCATTTCCGAGACATGCCCCAGGAGCCGCACGTTTTCCCTGAGGCCGCTCTTCTTGACCATGTCCTCCAGGAAAGGCTTCATCGCCCCCTCGCCAACCATGTCGAATCGGATCCCCCTCTCCTTCAGGATGCCTGCGGCCCTGACGATGAGGTGGGGGCCCTTCTCATGGACAAGCCTCCCGACAAACAGGAAGGTTCCAGAGCCATTGGCGGCTCTTGGAGCCGGATCCTGCCCCTCTGCTCCGGCATCGGACCTGAAGCTCGGGTCGAACCCATTCGGTATTATGGTGATCTTGCTGGGCGGGCAACCCAGGTCGGAGGCTATCTCCCGCGACATGTAGCGGCTGCAGCAGATGATGCGCCATGCCTCGAAGCCGAGCCACCATTCCACCTCGTGGATATGCCGTTCGGAATCGTTGTGGAGTGACCCTCGCCGCCCCATCTCGGTCGCATGGATTGTCGCTATCAGGGGCTTCCTGGCCATGTGTTTCAGGGCTATCCCTGCATAGGCGCTCAGCCAGTCATGGGCATGGATGATGTCGAAATCAGGGGCCTGGGACGCCGCCTCCACCATGAGCATGTTGAGGCCCTGGACCCAAGTGATGAAGTCAGGGTACCTCAGGCAGTAGGGGTTGACCCTGATGACCCTCACGCCATCCACCAGCTCCCTCTTCGGGGAGGAACCGTCGGTGAATGTCATCACCACCACATCCTCGCCCTGGGAGGCGAGGTGTTTGGAAAGGTTCTCGACGTGGCGCCCCAGCCCGCCCACCAGGTGAGGGGGATACTCCCAACTGAGCATTAGGACCCTCATCCGAGCCACCTCCGGTAGACGCCGAAGATCTCTTCTGGCGTCAGGCACACTTCCGCCCCGACGGGAGGCCTGTACTGCCCTCCGAGGTGGCGCTTCATCTCCTCGGTCTCGACTATGAGCGCCTGGGCCCTCTGGAAGCAGTAGCGCTCCAGGTCATGGATCCCCTTGTTGAGCACGCCCAATGGGGGCCTCGCCCGGGTCTCCTCGGTGGAATAGACCGATATGATGAGGGGTAGCTTGAAGTTAGTCGCCAGGTAGACCCCGGCGATGGAGCTGATCCAGTCATGGGTGTGGATGAGCGCGATTCCAGGCTCCGAATGGAGGGCATCGCTTCCCCGCCGGGCCAGCTCGACGTTGAGAGTCTGGGAGAAGGCTATGAAGTTGGGCGAAGCCCTTACGGCTATGCCAGCCTTGTAGACGCTCATGCCGTCCATCTGCAAGGTCTCATCCCTGTCCCCCCTCACCACCAGGGCAAGGGGGCAGAGGGAGCTGAGCCCCGGGAGGATACCCTTGAGCCTCCGGGATAGGTCACCAACGGCCCAGGGGGGATATTCCCAGCTCAGGTGGAGGACGTCGCTCATTGGAATTACCCAATCAGGTGTAGACGCTTCTGATTACCGAGATGCCCAGCCTGGAGAGGTGGTAGGTCGAGTCGTTCTTCACCACATAGCCATAGCAGACAAGCTCATCTAATGCCTTGGTGAGCTCGTCGTAGGACATGCCACAGACTCCGGTGAGTTCGCTGAAGTTCAGTGCGGACGGCTGGTCGATGGACGACATGTTGTGCATCGCGATCAGAAGCCTCATGGATGGCGCCACTTCATAAACATCGTTCATAGCGATCCAGATGAAAATATGCGATCTGGGGAGATAACTCTTTCCCAATGTTGCTGGGGTTTTGGCCGTTCCAGGCAGCTCAGTCGGGCGCCTGGGGCGATCTGAGGAAGAGGACTGCCAAGGGCGGCAGGGTCAGAGAGAGGGAGCAGGGCCGATCCTTGAAGGGAGCCTCTTCCGCCTTGACGGCGCCGAGGTTGCCCTGGCCGCTCCCGCCGTATTCCCGTCCGTCGCTATTGAGCAGCTCTGTCCAGGTGCCCGCCGTCGGCACTCCAACCCGGTAGTTGCGCCTTGGTATGGGGGTGAAGTTGCAGACCACCAGGATCGTCTCGCCGGTAGCCCCCCCTTTCCTGATGAAGCTGATGATGCTCTGGGACCAGTCCTGGAAGTCCACCCATTCGAAGCCGCCAACCTCAAAGTCCAGCTCATGGAGGGGGGTCTCCCTCCTGTGGGCACTGTTGAGGTCCTTCACCCACCTCTGGACCCCCCTGTTAAGGGGGTGGTCCAGAAGGTGCCAGTCCAGGCTCCTCTCGTGGTACCATTCGTCCCACTGGCCGAATTCGCTTCCCATGAAGAGGAGCTTCTTCCCGGGGTGGGCGTACATGTAGCCGAGGAGGAGGCGCAGGTTCGCGAATTTCTGCCAGGGATCTCCCGCCATCTTTTTCATCAGGGAGCCCTTGCCGTAGACGACCTCATCGTGGGAGAGCGAGAGGATGAAGTTCTCGGAGAAGGCATACCAGATGCTGAAGGTGAGAAGGTTGTGGTGGTATTTGCGGTAGATGGGGTCCCTGGAAAAATAATTGAGGGCGTCATGCATCCAGCCCATGTTCCACTTCATCCCGAAGCCCAGTCCTCCGAGGTAGGTGGGCTTTGAAACCATGGGCCAGGCAGTGGATTCCTCGGCCACCATCTGGGCGCTGGGATAGAAGGAGTATACGGCCTCGTTCAGGCACCTCAGGAATGAGAGGGCCTCGAGGTTCTCTTTGCCGCCGTACATGTTGGGGGACCATTGGCCGGCCCTTCTGGAGTAGTCCAGGTAGATCATGGAGGCCACAGCGTCCACCCTGAGCCCATCCGCGTGGTATCTGTCGAGCCAGAAGAGGGCGCTGCTGGTCAGGAAGGACCGGACCTCCCCCTTGCCATAGTCGAAGATGAAGCTCTTCCAGTCGGGATGAAAGCGCTTCTTCGGATCTACATATTCGTACTGGGGGGTGCCGTCAAAGGAGGCCAGGCCGAACTGGTCCGACGGGAAATGCGAGGGGACCCAGTCCAGGTACAGGCCCACCCTCCTCTGGTGGAGCCGCTCCACAAAGTACATGAAATCAGAAGGTTTTCCATACCTGCTCGTGGGGGCGAAGTATCCCGTTGTCTGGTACCCCCATGAACCGTAGAAGGGGTGCTCCATGATGGGCATGAGCTCGATGTGGGTGAAGCCCATCTCGTTGGCGTAGGAGGAGAGCTGGTCGCCGGCTTCCCGGTAGTCGAGGAAACTGTTTGTTTCGGCATGCCTCCGCCACGAGCCCAGGTGGACTTCGTAGTGGGTCATTGGAGACGTGAGGGAATTGAACTTCTGCCGGTTGTCCATCCACTCGTGGTCGCTCCAGTGGTGACCGAGGCTGCAGACAATTGATGCGGTCTTGGGCGGGACTTCCCACTGAAAGGCGAAGGGGTCGCCCTTGTCGAAGCTGCTCCCGCTTCGGGTCTGGATCCTGTACTTGTAGAGGGCACCCTCCCCCACCTTGGGGATGAAGCCCTCCCACACCCCAGACTCGGGGTCCGCCATGAGGCGGTGTTCGTTATGCCTCCAGAGGTTGAAATCGCCGATGACGCTCACCGCCTTGGCGTTGGGGGCCCATACCGCAAAATGGACCCCCTTCTCGCCGAAGGCCTCCAGCGGCCGGGAGCCCAGTTTTTCATAGAGGCGGCAATGCCTCCCCTGCTTGAAGAGGTACCTATCATAATCCGTAAAAAGCCTGTAGGGTAGAACCTTGTCGGTCCTCGTTACAATCTCGCTCATCCAGATCACCATGATTTCCCCTCCGCAGGCGCAGGGTCATTGCCATCGGAGGGTTCCGGGAGCGCCCGCTTTAGGGATTGCCGTCAGGCTATACTATCTAGTTCCCTTTGGTCGGCAGAAATAGCTTTCGTCAGATGCGGTTGCTCTCGGTCGCCATCTCCCGGAGCCTTTGGGCTGGAATGGCTTCGAGCTGGCTGGCCGTCAGCCTCCACAGATAGTTGCCCTTGGCCACCGAGGGGCGGTTGAGCCTCGATTCGGAGCCCAGGGAGAGGATGTCCTGGATGGGGAAGACGGAGAGCCTTGCCCTCGAGCTGGAGGCCAGCCGCATCATGGCCCAGCTGATTTCCCCCTCCGGCACGGGGGATCCGATGAGTTTGAAGAGCATTCGGCGGACGGTTTCGTTGGCCTCCTCCGTGTACCAGCCCCTGGCAGTGTTCGTGTCATGGGTCCCCGTATAGGCAATGGAGTTCTCGGGGTGGTTAGCGGGGAGGTGGGGGTTGGCCGGGTCGCCGTCAAAGCCAAAGATCAGCACCCGCATACCCGGAAGACCAAGCCGCTTCATGGCATCCCTGACATCCTCGGTTATCATGCCGAGGTCCTCTGCAATGAAAGGCAAGGAGGGGAAACGCCTCTGGAGGGCCCCTAGGGCAAGGCCCGAGGGGATTTTGACCCATTTGCCCTTGGCCGCAGTGGTCGCCCCGGCGGGGACCTCCCAGTATGCGAGAAGCCCTCTGAAGTGGTCGATCCTGAGGGCATCAAAGAGCTTCAGGTTGTGGCCTATCCTCCTGGTCCAGAGCTCAAAGCCATCCTCCAGGATGCGGTTCCAGTCATAGACGGGGTGCCCCCACAGTTGTCCGCTGGCGCTGAAATAGTCGGGCGGAACGCCGCTCACAGCCGTTGGTTTGTGGTCTGGACCCAGTTTGTAGCTCTTCTGGTTTGCCCAGACATCTGCGCTGTCGTGGCTCACATAGTAGGGGAGGTCACCTATCAGGCTGATCCCCCTCCCCCTGCAGTGGTCCTTGAGTTCCTGCCACTGGCTGAAGAAGGCGTATTGGCAGAACTTGTGGAAGCGCACGTTCTCCGAGCCTTGGAGGGCCCTCAGCGGGCTCTCCTCATGTGCCCTGAAGTGCTCGGGCCACCTGTACCACGGTTGCCCGTAGCCGTCCCAGAGGGCTTTGTAGAGCGCATAGTCCTCGAGCCAGCCCGAATGCGCCCCCTCGAATGCACCGTAATCGTCTTCAAAGTCCTTCCGCCGCACCCTGAAGGTCAGGTATGCCTTCCTGAGGATGCCCTCCTTTGCCCTTGTGGCCGCGCCATAGTCGATGCTGCTGCTGTCCGGTGCGGCATAGACAGAGCAATCGCCCCCGAGGAGACCACCGCTGGCTAATTTTTCGGGGCTTATGAACAGGAGGTTTCCGGCATAGCCCGATTCGGAGGTGTAGGGCGAATTGCCGCACTCCACGCTGGTCGGGTTGAGCGGGAGCACCTGCCAGTAGCGGTGGCCTGCCTCGGCCAGTATATCCGCGAAGCGATAGGCTGTTGGGCCGAGATCCCCTATCCCAAACGGCGAAGGCAGCACGCTGATGTGGAGGAGTGTCCCGCTGGACCTGTTCTGGAGAAAAGCCATTGGTCATCACCCCGGCAGCCTAGAGCCTTACCCTCAGATGCTCTGAGATCCTTGCGAACGGCTCTGGAAACGGGGCGGGTGGAATGCCACTGCCCCTGCCGGCGGCCCCGGATTTTAGCCGCTCCACAAGGTAGTACCATTTGTTCTGGGCCCTCCAGAGGTTGAGTGGGAGGCCCATCTGGAGGGTCAGCGAGATGAGGCGGTCGAGGGTTTCAGCCTTTTCCATGCTCCAAGGATCCCCTGCAAGGGCTTCCACATCGGCCTCGATTCTCCGCTGGGCTTCCATCGCGATCATCTCCCTGCCGAGCACCATCTGAAGATTTTTCACGTCCCGGAGGATGGATTCGAGCTTGGCCAGATCGACCTTTTCCCTGGCCAACAGTGTGACTGCCTCCTTGGTGAGGATTACCTCGGCGGCCGCCTGCAGCTCCAAGGGGGGCTTGGCGCCAAGGCCCGAAAGGGTCTCGAGCGCCGAGCGGTTCTCATTGAAGATCTGCAAGTAGGAGTCTGTGACCCTCTCTACGGTCGCCTGTAGGGTTCTGCCGATGATCTCGATCTGTTTGTCCTTGAAGAGGTCCTTGAGCGTGCAGGGCGGGCAGGTTGGGGTCCTGAACCTCTCCGTTATGGCCGAAATCACCTGGTGGATCTCGCCCTCCCCAAAGGCGCGTTGGAGGTTGTCGCGGGCCAAATGGAACTGCTCAAGGCTCATGTCGGCCCTGGCGCCCCCATAGATCATGTTGCCGCCCAGCCATAGGACGGCATAGCTGGCAGTCTGGCTCTCCCAGGTGATGTCCGATGTGATCTTCGAGCGGCCTATGAGAAGTGTTAACCTCCCCACCCTCATCGGGAGGAAGGCCTCGTCCCTGACGGTGTAGGAGAAGACCTTCGTGGCCTCGCCGCCGTGGCTGTTGAATATGGACGAGATCGCATAGTGCACGCAAACCTTCATCAGGTCGGTGACCTCGGGCTTTATGGCCCTCAGGTAAATATCTGCCCCGCTGAGCAGTTCACCGCTGCCGCTGCGGGCAACTCTCAGCCTCTCCAAATAGCCCCCCTCGAGGTCGATTCCGGAGACGTCCCGGGCAAGCTGGATGCTGCGGGCCGCATACTTCATCACAAGCTTGGCCTCAAGGCCGGATATGTCGTCAAAGTACCACCCGCAGCTCGTGTACATGAGCATCGCGTTCCGCTGCAGCTCCAGGAGCCTCAGCGCACTGACCATTTCCTCCTGGGAGAGATCCCTCCTAGAATGGCTCCTGAGGAATGCCTCGACGTTCCCCCTCCCCCTATCCATAACTGCAGCTATGTACTCGTCCCTTGCAGACCAGGGGTCAAGGAGGTACTTGGAGGCCTCGGCCTCATAGAGCCCGGAGAGCGAATCGCGGAGCCAGTCCATCACTTCCCTCAGCGGCTTCCTCCACGCCTGGCTGCCCCTTCCACTGACGCTGCAGCCGCAGTTGCTCCTCCACCTTTCGATGCCGTGGGGACAGCTCCATGAAGTGTTTTCGCGAATCCTCACCTCATGTCTGGGAGGGCTGCGAGCCAGGTGCTCCCCATAGTTGGTTATCTTTGCCTTTCCGCCCTCGCGGATGCTGTGGAGGCAGTAGGAGAGGGCCATCTCGCCGAATTTATAGTGGTGGCCGTAGGTTTCGCCGTCAGTGGCGAAGTGGACCAACTGGTCGGCCTGGGTGTCGTCCGAGAACGCCCCCATTATCGTCTTTGCCAATCCCTCGCCGTTGGCCAAAAGGGTTGAGAATGCGACTCCGTTGGAGATCTGCTGGTTGTAGAAGAAGATGGCGATGGACCTCCCGGAGGCGAGCCTGCACAGGTATGGGACCTTGGTGTCGATATTGCCCTCCCTGACCTCGGTCCAGTCGCCACCGTCCAGGCTTCGGAGTGCTGAAGCCTGGTGGGGTGCCAGGATGGTGAATTCGATCCCCTCTTCAGCCAGGACCTCCAGGGTCTCAAGGTCGACGGCAGTCTCGGGAAGCCACATCCCCTGGGGGCGCCTCCCGAAGCGCAGTGAAAAATCCCTTATGCCCCAGAGCACCTGGGTCTTTTTGTCCCTCAGGTTGGCGAGGGGCATTATGATATGGTTGTAGGGCAGGGCCAAGGCAGAGCCATGGCCGGAGAAGTTGGACATGCTTTTCGTGTCCGCCTCCAGGATGGACCGGTACACCTCTGGAGATTCGCGCTCCATCCAGGATAGGAGGGTGGGGCCGAAGTTGAAGCTGATGAGCGAATAGTTGTTGACAATATCAAGGATCATGTTCTGCGAATCCATTATCCTGGAGGCGGCATTTGGGGCGTAGCATTCGGCAGTGATCCTGTGGTTCCAGTCATGGTATGGGGAAGCCCCCTCCTCCATCTCCACCTTCTCCAGCCACGGGTTCTCCCGGGGGGGCTGGTAGAAGTGGCCGTGGATACAGACATATCTAGCCATCGGTACCACGCGTCCATGGCTCGCCGGCAGGGGCGACCTTCAGGGGTACGAACTTCTTTTTCAAGTGGGCATCACTTGGATGCTACATTCTGGTAAACTTTGAATGCCTGCCTGGAGATCTTCTCCCAAGTGAACTCCTGCAGGACCCTTTTCCTTCCGTTTTTCCCCATCATCCTCATGTGGTTCTCGTCCGAGAGGGTGCTCTTCACCCCCCAAGCTATATCCTGCGGGTCGTAGGGGTTGATGTGGTAGCCGGTCATGTCGGTCCCCGATGCCACAACGATCTCCCTGAACCCGCTCACGCCTCGGGCCCCGACGACGATTGGCTTCTCCATTGCCATGGCCTCCAAGGCCACTATCCCGAAGGGCTCGTAGAAGCTGGGGAAAACCGCCAGGTCACAGGCTGCATAATGGGCGATGCGCTCCTGCTCCGGGATCATGTTCAGGTTGAAGATCACGTTGTTGCTGAGGCCCAGGCTATCGCTGAGGCGGGTCAGGTCCCCCTCAAGTTCCCCCTTCCCAACAATGACCAGCTTCGTCTTGGGGAAGTTCTGGACGACATTCTGCATAGCCATGACCAGCCGGTCAACCCCTTTGACGCCGCTCAGGCGGCCGAGGTAGAGGATCATCTTCTCCTCCGGTGCTATGCCGTAGGAGGCTCGGACCTTCTCTATGGCGGCTTTGGGCACGCTGTCGGGGGAGTACTTGTTGGGGTCCACGCCGTTCCAGACAACCTCGATCTTTTCGGAGCTGAAGCCATAGGAGACGAGTTCCCCCTTCATGGCATGGGAGACTGTTATGATCTTATCGGCTTCCTGAGCTGCCTTGTGCTCCAGCTCGTCTATTATCCGCGAGCCATCGCCCAGGCTCCTCCCCTTTTCGGTGGAGTGGAGGTGGAAGACCATGGGGATGTTGGTGCTGCTCTTCACAACTATCCCTGCCATGGAGGAGAGCCAGTCGTGGACCGAGAGCACGTCGAAGTGCATCCTCTCAAGGGGAATAAGGTCGCTGACTATCTTCGTGCTGGCCAGGATGTTATAGAGCATCACGTCTGAAAAGTTCTTGAGGCCTGAGCCGGATCTCTTGATTTCGTCGGTCACTGCCTCGGGCAGCATGCCGGATATGTCTATCAGTTTTGGCCTGTGGACCTCGACGCCGTTCATCAATTCACGGGTCTTTAGGCTCCCGTCGTTCATGGTGAAGACAGAGATGTTTTGCTCCATCTTGACCAGCTGCCTTGTCAGTTCATAGGTATAGGTCCCTAGGCCCCCCACGATCTTGGGGGGGTATTCCCACGTGAAGAGCGCAATATTCAAAGCCAACACCAGAACGCTCTCATTTCTGATATTGTATATAATAAGATTTTACTGTTCAACCTGCCGGTTTTGCACGGGCCGATGGCTTTGGCAGGCTAGAGACAATGAAGCCACCCGGCGGAGCGGCCGCAAAATGGCGAGCTCCCTGCACTCAAGATCCAAATCATCCTTGCGTCTTTGGGACTTTTCATCATCGCCCGCCAAGCTGATCATTCCGTGCGCGGGTTAAAATCCTTTGAGCCCGAGCGCCCGAGCTTCTTCGGCAGCCGTTCCCTTGTCATGGTGATCAGGCCCCTTTTTCTGAGCCGGTTGATGGCGGAGACGACGCTGCCGGGCTTCTCGTTGAGCATCTTGGCGATCTCGTCGGTGGTCATGTTTCCGTTGTTCAGCAGCAGCAGGAATACCTTCTCCTCCAGGGACTCCTCGACCGGAAAGGAGACTATGTTGACGTGGGATATGGAGCTGCCCATTATGACGGCGGCGGGCGAGACCCTGCCGCTGGCATCCATGCACCCCTCAATGAAGATGTTCATGAGGTCGTCGTCGATCTGGACAAGCTTCCCCTTGATCACCTGGCCATCAATGAGGTGAACCTCGACATGGCTGTTGACATACTTCCTAAGCCTGTCTATGACCGATGTCTTTTCTCTGGGCTGCAGTGATGAACACCCCGAAACGACAGAATTGCTACTGGCGTTTGTGGTTAAAAAATGTAACGTATGGAATCTTTAATGGTGCGGCCGCCGGGATTTGAACCCGGGTTCTTAGCGTTCGGCAGGCATTAGCCTTTGGCAGGCTAACGTCCTAGACCAGGCTAGACTACGGCCGCAACCTTGAGACAATTTGCGGAGGGGCTATTTAAAAAGTTCGATGCTGATGGTTGGGGGCTATCACTAATGCCTTCAAGTCATCCCTTTCGGTCCTTTTAACTCTGAGCGAGCATTGCCCCCGAGTAACATGGTAGCCCATATAATAAAAATCTAGTTGTGGGGAGCCAAAAAAAGGCTTATAAAAGGCATTCCTCAATAGACCAACGGAAGCCCGAGTAGCTCAGCCTGGGAGAGCATCCGGCTGAAGACCGGAGTGTCGCTGGTTCAAGTCCGGCCTCGGGCACCACATCATCATTTTCCATTAGAGCGCCTTCCTCCGCACGAAAAATACCAAGATTGCTATCCCGATAGCTCCAGCCACGGCGATTCCACCTATAATTTCGATTGGCAAGCCGCCGGAAAGGGGCAATACATTGATTGTGAACGACCATGCAGCGACTGTTGGGTTGCCAGACATGTCTTTGACGGTCAGCTCTACATCGTGGGTTCCATTAGCCAGCGTTACAGGGTAGCTGACCCCTGTCGAGGTGACCGAGACCGCTGACGTGACATCATTGCCATCCACTTTCAGAACGACCGATGCTACGTCTATGGCAATTCTATCCGAGTAAGAAGCGCCTATCGTTGTCTGGTTGGTTATTACCTTGCTGCCATTAGCTGGGCTAATTCCCATTACTGTGGGGGGAGTAATGTCAAATAGTTGAAAGTTGGCTGTAACTGTGCCCCCGCCGTTGATATATACAGATGTATTACTGTTAGTGGAGCCAGTCATGAAATAGATGTAGCCCGTAGAGGACCAGTTGACAAATTTGTAGTCTTGGTCGGCGGTTGCGGAGATATCTATAATGCTTGCAAGGTCATACCAGTTGCTTCCAGATGGATTCACTGAACCGCCCAAACCAGTGCTGAAGGAGACGAGGTGTTGCTTTGTGTAATTGGCTGTTACTGTCCAGTTGCCGCCAAGGGTCGTAGTGGTGCCATTCTGGGATGTCCA